>JANQEN010000200.1 GCA_028278335.1 Chitinivibrionales bacterium
GGATGTACGCTTGGGAAGTAGCCTGCAATCCTATGCCTATTAAGACTTTCAGGCTTTTTGGCCATATCACCTTGTAGATATGCCCTTCAAAACCTTCAAGTCTTACTAAATCATAATCTTGCACTTCTGTATCTACTCCTACTGCATAGTCTGGGTTAAATATACTCTTTTTAATATAGACTTTTCATTAGAAATATTTTTCCGGGGGAAGGGCGAATCATTCCGCACTGCGGAATCGCCTCCCCACAGCAAGGTTGTTCCTCGCAATGCTCGTCACAGAGCCCCTCGTTCTCTTATAACTGCTCGCATCCACAAAATCTGTGTGGCTCGTGGGAGATAATGCAGTCTTCCTCGCCTCTGCTTCGCGGTCACCTAGCCGGTGAACCAGCTATTGTGGGCAAGCAGATAATAAAAGCTCTCAGGTGATCTTGCAGGTTCCCCCTTTTGTCCAAATAATGTATCAACACCTTCAATTTAGAATTGACATAGTACACTATTTCAATAATTTAAGCACTATCATAAACTAAGCGAATTATTGATGAATAGAACTCTTGGCAAAGAGTGCACACTCCCTAACCCATTGATTTTGGTCATTGCAATACTCTTCAATAATAGATGAAATACTCAGTGATTGACCATTGGTTTTACTTTTTAATTGTAAGGGCGATCGTTGCTGTTGTGAATGTTCGTAAAAGGCTGTGATTAGGCGATTCACCTTGGTATTGCCGGTGTTGTCTAAAACTTCTAAGGCCTGCGCGCGGGTGTGTTGATTTTCATGACGTAGCCTCCGAACAATTGATTTAACCTGTCCACTGGTGTCAAGAAGGATTGCACAACACATGATTGTATCAATATGGGTTGTAATATGCTCTTCGGAAATCACCTCAGCAAGAAGATGGATTGACTCGGAATCTGATTGTGAAGTAAGGCAATGAACTGCCATTGATCGTTTGTCAATGCGCTGTGCCTCTTGATTTGCTAAGGTAAGAATGGCATCTTCCTGTTCTTTGGACAATCGAGTGTTCGAATTGGCAATGATTTTAAGTATTGTATTAGTCATCCAACTGTCCGTTGCATCAACTGCATCAGCAAGCGTCTCCGATGAAAAGCCATTTTTACAGGCAAGAGAAACAGCATTGACCATCTCACGGCGTTTCCCACTATTGAGCTTGGAGGAACGAGACACAAGATCAAAAACAACCCAATTGGACACCCCCTTACTGATTACTCGTAAACATTGACGCCAAAGGTTACGATCTGCAATAATAGCATCTCTCTTTTTATTGAAACAGGATTCAAAGGCAAGGGTCACCGAAGAATCATTATACAACTCACTTACCGCATAGAGTGCACTGGCACATTGCCACTTGTCCTCGGAAAAAAGCATCCTTTTTAGCTCGTTGTAGCACTCTCTTTTAACAGATTCCTTTGTTCTATTTCCCAAAGCAACAATCGTATTCGCACGTATTCTATTATGACCGTGCTTTAGAAAGGGTAATAGAATCGTATCAACTTCAGGTTCATCATAATTGGCCAAGCTGGTTATAGCATTGGCTATAACCCGCTCATCATTATCCTTAAGTACTTCAATAAAAAAAGACTTTAGAGAGGGCTCCTGAATGGTGCCTAATGCAGCCACAATTACTGCTCGGACCTTTGTGTCCACCTGTAAACTGATATCCTTTAAAAAGGCAATTGCCTCGTTACTTCTCGATTGACAAACAATCTCAACAAGATAACAGACAACCTCAAAGGGCTCTGTCTGTATTAGTTTTTTAAATACCGCAAGCCCCTCACTACTGCTGGCAAGTTGGGACACATCCTCCATTTTAAGGTTGGAGGAAAAGGTGCGTAAGTATTGGGTCAAACTTTGAGTATACTTTTTTCGTATTCGCAGTGTTTGAACAATCATACCCAAAGAAAGTAAAAGTAGAACCGAGATATTAACTGCAAAGGAGACACGGGAAGTGACACCAAGCAACCACAGACTGGCTACAATCATTGCCGAGGGTTTTACTATGCCCTCTATGGCAAGCTTTCCTCTTCCCCTAATCTCTTGGGGAAGACTTGAGAAAAAGAGCTGAAAATTGGGCGAGAAAAAGGCATCAAAAAAAGCTACTCGTAGACCGACACCACACACAACAGAAAAGAAAAGCAAGTTACTCATTTGAGCTGCAATACTTTGAACACCTAACTTCAATGAAAGTATCAATAGAAAAGTAAACACCAAGGAAAAGGCGACCGGTAATAGAAACATCGATCGGGTAGAACCGATTCGCTTTATAATTAATCCAGCTATGGTCACTTGCAATATAAATGTCAGGATCATACTGAATCCATTAAAGAATCCTAAGAATCCGGCAATGGTCGAGGCATCTCCCAATTGCGTCTTTATTACTCCATAGAATAGATAGTGTTGATTCAACAGCACAAAGAATATGAGAAAGTATAGTATTGCCATGTGCGAAAGAAGTGGCTCGGAACGTAACAGGGTAATGCCCTTTTGGATATTCTTAAATGTAAATGAGGTGCGTCGCATAGAGTCCGAGTACTGTGCGGTCTGTTTTCCTAAGAGTTTGTTCATTGGTATAAAAATGAGGGCTATACAAAAGACTAAGCCAGCCCACAGCCCAACAAGACTCTGAGCAGAGAAGACCTTTAACAATCCTGGAATCGCAAAGGAGATAAGTATCGCCCCAAAGGTACCCCCAGCGGCAATAACGGGAAAATCCTTTACTGCTTTGCGAGAGTCAATTATATCATTGGTCAATGTCCAAAACATAAGAAAGAGAAATATTTTTGAAATATAAGCATAGCTAAAGAGTGGAACATAGAGGGCTGTATAGCCAACATGAATAAGTATCCAGGTTAGAAAAAGCAATCCACTGTGGCAAAAGAGAAAGGATAAAAAGATACGTCCCCTATTGAATCGGTCTATAATTGCCAAAATTATTATCGAGCATATAAAAAGAAGCACCGCATTAACCGTATACATTTTTGAAACAAGGGTAGTCTGAAAATGGGAAAGCAGAAGCGCTTCAGCTAAACAGTCTCCTAAGATCACACTAGAAAAGCAGAGAAAGAGCAGGAAAAAAAAGCGGTATTTGTAATTATTCCCCGATGGAGCCACTGAGCCAAATTCCTTCATATAAATCAATAACCTACCTGATATAACACTATGATACTATTATATCACTTTAGCCATGGAGAAGTAAATCTGATGGTACATTTAAATGAGTTACAGTGGAATTACTCAACTCAATTAATACTATTGTTCATATTATTTATTTGATTTATACTATATCTATTGTGGTTGGGGGCCACTCGGTTTTAGAATCTTGGACGCTACAGATCCATCAAAACCCAAAATTGTTGGTGAATTTAATGAGGTAGCGCCATGGTACCGATTTCTCTATGCCAAAAATGACAGGAGTTCAGATGGCCACTGATATTAAAAAGCTGAACCCTGACATTCCCATGATTTTAATGACCGGCTACACTGATGCTATAAAAGAGAAACATGCATTAGGGGAGTTGTTCAAAGCGACCCTCAACAAACCGTTAAGAAGTTATATGCTTGCAGCAACAGTTAGAAGTATACTTGATGATAAAGAGCTAAAGTTTTAATTTTTATATGAAATAATAGCATAGTGCCTGTTGCATATAATAAAGGATTGAAACAGCTAATTTCGCTTTTTAATTCCATATCGAATGCTCAATTTGGGACCGAAACTGAAATGATTTATTCCATTGTTAATATATGCATCTGAAATATTTCTATAAATAAGTGGCTCCTGACTCGCAAACCTAATAAATAGGCCAGAATCAATAGTTAAAGTATTAAAATGAAAACGAGTGCCGAATCCAATAACCCACTCACTAAGGGATGCAAAATCTCTATCTCTTTTATAATTAACTAAATACTCATTAAACAGTTTGAGGTGCTTCTTAGTCTGATACTCTAAGGCCATATCAATTCCTATGAAGTGATGCTTATGAATGAAGTATTGATAATAATTTGATCCGTCAAAATACCTTACGCTCTCAATATATTCTTTCCCGTAACTATATCGAAAATTTGTATGTAAATTTGTACACGGATTTAACCTGGTCGAAATATTAAATCCCGCATTCCAAATTAAAAATGTCTTCCCATCCCATTGAGTTGAAAAGGGATGCGCGAACTCACCAGTAATAGCTATTGCTAATGGGTATCCATTTTCACGTAGAATTTGTTGTTTCAAACCATACACAACATGGCTTGCATATCTAAAATCGGACCATTTCATTTTAAGGCTTAGCTGGGATAGTGGTGCAATGCAATAATCAAACGACAAATAATCTAAATAGGAGTACCAAATATTGAGGGGGTTATGACAAGTAGTATACGCCGTTCTACTGAATAGTGTTCGGTTACAAGCCAAGTCACTGTTGTATTCAGTTTCTCCTGTTTCTAGATTTCCACTTTTCTTATCCTTTTTTAACTTGAATTCACCAAGATATTTATTACGGGCAACTATTTTTTTCCTTTTTTGTTTTTTTATGATACCGTAAATCTTTCTCGAGTCGGATAATTCCATTAACACAATCGGTCCAGAAACAATCACCTTTGGTATGTTAGAGAACACTTCTGAATCAATGTAAATTTTATTTGTACCCTTTTCAAAAGTAATGTTACTATTTTCAATTAGATAGAATTCTCCAAACTCCCTATTTCGTAAAGAGATTTTTTTCTTTTCAATTGAAATTATTTCGGCTATTATTGTATCAGAGTTAGCCAGATATAGTTTGACTGTTTTACCAGGCAAAAGTATATGGAAAGTATTAAGATCATTTTCTGGTAATAAAGGTGCTTTAGTTGAATCTGTTGCAGAAAACACCATTGGTGCATTTAATAAAAATAAAACAAGAGAAACAAATCTAATTTTGTCAAATGTTAAGTTAAAGACTTTAATCATGGTTTGTACTAATTTTTCTTTCCAATTGCGAATCTTGCATTAAACCATGGAAAGGGCAATGAAATAATGCTTGACCCATACTTCCTGTTTTCCTCTATAAAATAGTGATAGTTTATCATGCCTACATCAAAGGTGCATCTCCTCATAATAAATCTAAACCCAATTCCAAGAACACCGTGTAGCATATTATATTTTCTCCTATAATTTATTCCATAGTAATCACTTACGTAAGGATTGCTTCTAGCATCTTTGTTTGCAAATTCAAAATTCATTGCTTCTTCAATAAAAAGTTTTGATGCACATGTTAATTGTAAGTCAAAACAGATCGACAGACCTACATTATGATCATACTGGAACAAACTTGGGTATACATAATATCCGTAACCGTAATTATTATATTTAACATCATTCAATAGAGTATAATGAATCTTAGAATGTATTTTTATCCTCCTCTTTATTTTAATCGAACTAACAACTCCCCAATTTCCTCTTCTGTCATACAGATCGCCGTATCGGTGTTCATATTGATTTCCAATTTCAAATTTGCCAGTAACAGCAATTGCAAAACTGTTATTTTTTGAAAGATACAGTTGTTGTTTTATTCCAATATTGTAAGCCCATCTATTATCATAAAAAAAATTATAAAACTTAAATGAAGAGCTTATAAGAGTCTTATTAAAAGCTAGTGCATCAAAGGAATAAATAGAAAAAAAGGTGTAATCAATATTGGTGGGGTATTTACACTTCACAAAGGCTGTATGGTTTCGTAAAAAGGTATAATTTACCGAAGGGTCCTCTTTGTACCATTTTCTAACCTCTTTAAAAATATCGTTACTATTTTCAAAAATCTCTTTTCTTAATCTTAGCCGTCCAAGATATGGATGTTGAACCATTATTCTATTTTTTGTTCTATGTAAGATTTTAGCTTCAATAGAATCCTTTGTAGGAAGTATAATTATTACGGTAGAATCTGTAAGCGAAAGAGATGGCTCCTGATTGGCATTTGCTTTATGTCCAAAAGCAACCAAAAGGATAAAAATCAACAAATTGAGTGTATGAATATCTTTTAACATCACTTTACCTTCGGGATATCCAATTGAACAACTTTATCATACCCGGTCATACCCCTGGCAATAAAGAATAGATGTAGCGTGTCTTGAGAATTTATCGTTGAATAGGGGGCTTTTATATCAAAATGGTTTGTGTTGCTTACATTAAAATTTCTTATTTCTTCACTTATACTATATCGTTTATGGACTTTTCTGATACCAACAGAATATGCATTTGTTTGACCAAATATTTTAACCCAATTTAATCCCCATGTAGTGTCCTGCTCTTTAATATCAAGAAGGTAACTCCAAATGATGGAGTCGGTTTTAATTGTAATAGTATCACGAGCTTCTATGCAGTATGATATTAAATGATACTTTAATTTCCAATCCTTAGTTGATATCGTTGCAACCAGCCCTTTAGATGGCCACGCTGCTACAAATGTATAGAGAATATGGATTGAATCTGATGAAACAGAAATAGAGTCTTGATAGATAATACCAATTCCTGGGTTATTTCCTATTTCTATTGATATAGATTGGAGTGATGTATCAATATTTAAAGCAATTAAATAAAAAGTATCGCCAATATTTAAATCAAAACATGCTTTGGGTGTGTAAACACTATCTGAATATTCTTGATTTGCAATTGCAGAATTGTAATTATTGTGTGTAACTGTACTAAAATCTTTACGTGCAATCATTATTGTATCACCCACGTAATAACTGGGAATACTATCATTAGTTCTTACAAAACTTGTGTCAATGTTTTTGCCACCAATCTTCACCTGAGGATAAATAACTTCAACATAGTCAGAGGGAACCCTCAAACAAAGCATTTCCAGAGAGATTACAATAATTAATCCAATATTTGTAAGACTCTTCATGTGAATTATTCTTTACAATTCCATAGGATTGTCAATTTTGTCATTGAAATGTGATCTTTAAAAAGATAAATTTAGGCAAATTATTTCTCAAGCCTTTTCACCCGACACGCAGGTGACAAACAATTGATGCATCTGTTAAATTAATTATTTTTTAACATATAGATTCATCATCAATGTCTCATAGTAAATGTCAGTGAAAGTACAGATAATGCAATTGAAAGCAAAGAAAGAACAACGCTTGTGGCAATCCTTTGACCCCTGACGTTTATTTTGTTAAATGTGAATTTGTAAAGTATACTGGTTATCTCTTCATCGATAGATTTAGAGAATTTTATTTTGTCTGAAATATATTCTATAATTTGCGTTTCTAAAAGGTTATCCTTAAGAGATGATTGCAGGATTGATGCTTCGCCCACCTTTCCATCCTGATAGATTTTAAAGGATATACATATAGAACCAGCAATATCATTTTTTAAAGAGCTCCTTTTTCTATGTAAAGCACGAATTGCATTAGTATGGGAATTTAGTTTTGGAATGAGATTCTTTTCTTTTCTGCTTCCTGACAGAATTACAATGTTTTTATTATTACTGCAAACTGTTTTTGGGTCAAGGTTTTCATTTATAACAGAGGGTTTGTCAATGACTCTGTTTTTAAGTTGTCCTGTATCTGATCCCAGAGAGCTCTGGGTATCTTTTTTAAACACTTCGTTGGTAACTTTTTTTTCTTTTACTGGTACTTGTGATCCTTTGCCTTGAAAGTTCGTTACATAGGAACCCCGAACCGTTGTTTGTGCGGATATAGCTTCCTTATCAAGATTTAATGAAATTTTAATATCCTTCAACAATTTCAATAGTAATTCCTGCAAAGCGAGAGTTATTGACCGTGCAAATTCTTTTTTCTTGACAGCTAAATTTGTGCCAGCATTACCATATCCTGAGTAGGTTTTATCAAAGATAACTTGACCATTTTGTACAAATTTAAACTGCATTGAGACTTCACCCTCATACTCCGCATAAGCATTTGAATATACTGTCAGCACTTTACCTGTCAACACATTTTCATAGGTAGATTTAGAATCCATATTGGTATTGGAGTCTAAGACAAAAAAACCAGCAGCAACAAGTTCTGAAATTACCGCATCCCTTGCCCATGAACCAATATCATTTGTAGCTGATATCGTGCCGACCTCACTTCCATGTATTGTCTTTATGCTTGCTATTTGTTGCGGATTATTCATTGAATTTTCAAAATCACCAACATAAATAAATATTTTCTTTTTTACAGCGTTACTCTTATTTGTTGTTCTGTACGTCAATAATACGTTATGATCACCAAATGCAGCACAGCCTGTTAAAAGTAACAGAGCAATACAAACTAATAGTAAAAGCAGACGCAAACCCATGATAGAACATCTCATAAATAATAAATTCCCTCTCTAGTAAATCATATATTTAGATCTCAAAGGATATTATAAATTATAATTTAGATCTACTGACAACATAATAATTATTTAATAAATTGCAATGTAACAAATTGACTCGTATTTAAAATATATATATTAGTACCAATAAGACACAGCTAAAATCAAAAAGCTCCATCTTTATAAAAGTACATCCCCATTGACCTTATTGAGCTCATTATGAGAATAAATTGATTGATAATATTATAAGGCCTAAAAATGAGCAGCTTCCTTTCCTCCTTGACAGTTGGTGTATAGTATAGTTTTTTCATTTTGTATAATTGGATTAAGTGAGCGAAAACAAGCAGTGCCCTAGTTTTGTAAAGAAAGAGTGGGATTCGCTGGTTAGCCGAATAGGCAGCTGTACCAGGGTCTGTTTCGCTGTGCCACGCTACGCTCGCAATGACAAATGCGGGTAATTTCACCATTATCAATCTTTTAATCTTTTGCGCGAGGGATTTGCAGGGCGGCGTAGCCAGTAATTTTTGCAAAGCATAAATTACTGCAGCGAACGCGGAACCCGGAATAGCCCGACCCGAGCTTGCGAGGGACGCGCCCAAATTTATTTCATCAATCGTATAATCCAAGAGATGGGGAACGCTAAAAAAAAATAATACACCAAATTACTTTTCAGCTACCAATACAGACTCTTTAATCTCCCCTTTGTCCAAAAAGAACATCTTCCTTTTCATCTGTTGTTTTATCGGTCTTTTAAAATGGTGAAAGGATAGCACTATTCCCGGAAAGATATCACCATTGACTTTGATGGTGGGATTGGTGCAATAATTTTCCGAGGTGATAGCTGCCTTTTTCTGTTTTAATAACCTTTCAATGGCAAATTCCTTTTTTGTTTTTTCTTCCATCACCTTTTCCATTTTTTCAATGAGGCTTTCAAAGAGTTTTTTGCTCTTCCTTTTTGTTAGTTCAATCTCCTGCATCTTTTTGTCTAAATATAGTGACTCTTTTTTTAATACATCCACCTGTCTATCAATTGCATCAATCATCTCTTTAACCTTGGGATCACTCCCAACTTGAATCTCTGTTGCCACTTCCGATTCGCTTCCCAGGCATGACAATTCCATTCCCTCAATTGCAAAGGCGCGTCCACCGGCAATACCTAAACCATGGCCAGTCACAAAAATTTTATTTTTTGCGATAAGTGTGCAATCCAAAGCCTCTTTTTTAATGTAAATGTTTCCCTTTGCCTTTACAGTCTGATTTCTAGCAAAGCCAATACTGACATCACTGTTAGATACTATTTGGCCTTTTCCCGTACCAACAAAACCACCCTTAACTGAAACTGCTCCTTCGGCTTTTATAAGGGCATCTTCAACAGTACCGGTAACATCAACATCACTACTTGACTCTATTTTGAATCCTGATTTAACATCACCGTTAACCTGTACCGGACCATCAAAGGTAATGTTTCCCACGGAAAAGTCAACATCGCCATGGACTGTATACAGCTTTGACAGCTTGATCCCATCCTTTAAAAAAATCACACTCCCATCCACTAATGAAATAAGTAGATTGGGATTGTTTTTGTCAATCTCAGTATGTTCAATTGGTGGGAATTTGACCGCATCATACCAGTGTGGTTTTATTTCTGCACCAAAAATATCTTTGCCTTTGGCACCCTTTTCTGGTGGATAAAGCTGATAAACTGGCTCCCCTTTTTTAATGGTCGTTTTCCTATCTACCTCATGATAATCAACTGTGCCATCTTCTTTAATAGGAGAAACACCTTTGGTTTCCTTAACAAGACACTCTACTTTACCAGCCTTTCCATGCTTTGGAGGGAGACCTTGGGCAACAACAACCTCATCTTCTTCACCGTAGTCGCGATAAAATTCAACTGCCGCTTCAATTGCCTCCTGTTCAATACCATGTGATACACCGAGTTTTTTTAGTTCGTCAAGTACCTGTGAAATAGTGAGCTTCTTATTATCAGAATCACCGGCCCTAAGCGTCATAGTTGCAGACATTTTATCTGAGGATACTTCTATGGACAGTATCTCATTTTTGGTTGTTGGATCCTCCATAGTAGTCCTTCCTTCTCATTGCTGTGCGTAGAGGAATAAATCGATATTGGTGTAGCAAATAGCAGTGTGATATAAGATTATAATTCCAGCTTTTTCTTGAGTGCTTCCGGTGAAAAGGGTTTTACGATATAATTATTAGCGCCGGCTTGCAGAGCCTCAAAGACCTTTGGCTTTTCCGATTCAGAAGTACACATAAAGATTTTAACTTTTGAATATTCACTCTTTTTCCGTACCTCTTTTAGAAAAGTCAGGCCATCCATAACGGGCATATTCCAGTCAAGAAGAATGATATCAATGGGCATTGAGGTTTCTAATTTTTCCATAGCCTCTTCACCGTCACCGGCTTCAATTATCTTATCTACACCAAAATTTTCAAGTTGCGTTTTTTGAATGCGTCTCATCGTCGAAGAGTCATCTACTAATAAAACATTCATAATTATTCTCCTTACTATTTCAGATAGTATTGTATATTCATTTTTTCACGGTTAATTTGTTTTAAGGGTAACTTCCAAGGAAAAATTTCCCATCTCAGTTTTAAAGGGAATTACCAAGGTAGAAATATCTTTTCGAGGGACCAGCGTGTGATCCCTTCCCACAATAACATTGGGCAACGAGATGGATAGGTGAAAGCCATTTAGGTGTTGTTTGGCGTTACCAACAATAATATTTGCCATCTCACCAATCCCATCGGTCAAATCTGGATCAATCTCTTTCAAGGTAACCCCGAGTAGCGCCGATACAACTTTAAGGGCCATAAATTTTGGAAAACTAATAGCAACGGTGCCCTTTGCATCTCCGGAAAGGCCAATCACACCGGACACATCATAGGTCGGAATGGGCTCCTGTTTAATTCGTGGTTCCTCCGGGACCGCCTCAATATTGAGCATTGTTTTAAACGTTTCCAAGGTAGCTTGGATAAAGGGATTGATATAGGACACATTCATAGTACCTCCAAAGAGTGTTATTGTTATTTAGTTTATTGCATATTTGATTCTCATTCATTGATCATTCTTAATGCATAGGATGCTATTTGGTTAAGAGGTAAAATTTTCTCAGCAGCACCAAGTTTCACCGCTTCACCGGGCATACCAAATACAACAGAGGTTCGCTCGTCCTGGGCAATTGTCGGTGCACCAGCATGACGCATTTCTAATAATCCACCGGCGCCATCAGCACCCATACCGGTTAGGATGATACCAACGGCGTTTTTACCAACATATTGTGCAACCGAATTAAACAATACTTCCACACTGGGTCTTTGATGAAATACTGGAAGGCCGGTTTTCACATTGACATAGTAATTTGCGCCACTTCTTTTAACGACCATATGGAAGTTACCTGGAGCGATCAAGGCTAAGCCTGGCACAATAGAGTCTCCATTTTTAGCTTCCCGTACTTCTATGGCACAGATATCATTGAGACGCTGGGCAAAGGCGGAGGTAAACTTTTCGGGCATATGTTGTACGACAACTATACCAGGAGAGTTAACCGGCACCTCTGAAAGAACCGCTTCAATTGCTACAGTACCCCCAGTGGAAGCGCCAATGGCAATTATCTTGTTTGTTGTCTTTGTCAAGGATAGCTGCGTTGGCTTCGGTGAAGCGGGCTCTTTTTTTAGTGTATCAATTTTTTTAAGATCAACTTGCGCTGCCGCACGAATCTGATTGCAGAGAATGGGTATAATGTCTCCCACCGTATAAGCTTCACCTGGTTTACATATTACGTCAACCGCACCGATCTCCAAAGCTTCCATTGCCATCTCTCCACCCTGGGGAGTAAGAGAGCTGACAATCACTGCGGGAACAGGATAGTGTTCAATTAGCTTACGAAGAAAGGTCAGACCGTCCATACGAGGCATCTCAATATCCAAGGTAATAACATCTGGCTTGAGGCTGACGATCTTATCCCGAGCAACATAGGGATCCGGGGCAGAGCCAACCACAGAGATATCGGGAGCCTTTTCAAGTTCTTGAGTCAAGATTTTCCTGACAATCGCCGAGTCATCTACTACAAGGACTTTTATCATACTGTTTATTGCTCTCTACCGTTTATTGTGATATGCCAATTTTAATCATTACAAAATGAAATTTACTGTTTGTCACAAGCATACTATTGTATATCATCTGGTTCAATATTTACGACGATCAAAACAGGGTACCCTTCAGCTTCAAGCCAGATTGCTTTTTCAGAATCATACTCTTGCATTACCTGCTCACGACTAAGTACTTCCGGGATACCTAGGTCAAAAATGGGTTCATCACCATACACTGTTGTCAACAAATTGCCCACAATAATGTTTAGCATCTCTTTAACTGCATCAAGTGCCTTATCCTGTATTCCTGGAGTCTCTTCCTCAAGTCCGAGTATGTTAACCGCAATGCATTGCATAAATTCATTTCCTGCCCATAAAGAGACACTACCCCTGCAATGCCCACTAAAGGCGAGTATAACACCGTTTACATCCCATTCCTCAAGAGCAGGCTTAGAATTATCCTCAATCAGCTCGGGAATAATAAAGGCACTTTCCCCTAATACTCGTCCGAAAACGTCAACTGTTTTATCAAGTATTTCGCTATGTAACATCCCATTCTCCTAATGTTTCAATAATGATATCTCGTATACTCTCTGGGGTAAATGGTTTCCGTAAATATCCTTTGATTCCCTTTTGATGGAGTTCCTCAATGCGTGCTTTGCTTCCCTCTGTTGAAACAACAACTACTGGAATTTCCCTAAACTCAGGGTGATTGTTCATCGCATCGATCAGTTCAATACCATTCATGTGCGGCATATTTAAATCAGTAAACACAATATCAACCCAGTCATTGGCAAGCTTGTTCAAGGCATCCTTACCATTTTCAGCTTTTATTATTTCCTTAACCGGTAATTTTGTCATACCAATTGAACGTTCTAACACTGCTCGTGTAGTTCCCGAATCGTCAACGACCATGATTGTGTAAGCCATGGGTTCTCCTGAAATTGGGTTTTACTGTTTTTTTTATTCCTATTTAATTAGCTCATTCCTTCTTACCGAAATTGTTTTCCTGAGCACGGTATCTTTTTATTGAGAGCTTTTCAATTTAATTTCCTCTTGAACATTGGTGATTAATTGCATCAGCGATTCTTTATTAAAGGGTTTTTGTAAAAATCCAAC
The DNA here is from genome assembly GCA_028278335.1 of Chitinivibrionales bacterium. Classification (GTDB taxonomy): domain Bacteria; phylum Fibrobacterota; class Chitinivibrionia; order Chitinivibrionales; family JANQEN01; genus JANQEN01. The sequence continues at coordinate 13,548 of JANQEN010000200.1, forward strand.
GATTCCTAAGGATGACAAAAGGGATGAAATTATATTCTCTTTTGTTAATCCACTAATTGAAATAATTGGCACATTTGATTGCCGAAGCCTGAGAATAAATTCAACCCCTTCAATCTCGGGCATGACAATATCGGTAATAATAAGGTCTACCTTGTAGGTCACCAGCCTATCAATCGCTTCCTTACCATTTTTAGCTGTCATCACATTGTGTCCATTTTTTGAAAGCATCTCTTTTATAAAGGTACGCACATCTTCGTGATCATCGACAATCATTATCTCCATATTACTCCCCTTGTTTATCTATTTTCGTACATTGCCAAAACATCTTCAAACTTTTGTGCTGTAATAGCACAGAGTAGTTCAAAATTATCCTGAGACAATCCAAGACGATCTGCAACATCGCTATCAACAACAACACTCATTCCCTCGTTGCCAATACCTTTGCCAATTGCTCGGGCAACAATATTTGATACGCGAACACAGTCTGTTATGGGATCGGTAACGGTGTTTAACCTATTATGATATCGAATAGCTCTTTCAATTTGCTCTGGCAATTTCCAAGTCTTTGCTATCTCTGCGCCAATGTCAGCATGGGTAAAACTAAAGAGCTTCTTCTCTGCTGCTGCCCAGGAAATATGGTCCTTTGTAATGAGATGCATTATCTCCTTGATTTTTTCTTCTGGTAAGACCTGGATCATCAACAGTTTTCCAATATCATGGAGCAGTGCTGCAGTAAAGGATATTGTTTCGATTTTTACATTCACATATTTGACCAAGTTTTCCGCAGCAATTGCGCTGGCAATACTATGATGCCATAGATCATCCTCACAATAACCATATTGCTCCAGCGGTCTTTTCATAACGCTTTTTACGCATTTTGAGAATACGATCTGCAGCACACAGCCACTGCCAAGCCTCACAATTGCGTCACGGATATTTCCAATATGCCGGTTGGGTGCTGACATGGAGGAGTTTGCTATCTTGAGTATATCTACGGATAGAGCTTGGTCATACCGCACAACCTTAACGACTTCATTTATTGTTGATTTCTCATCACCAATTATCTGAGCCAATCGTATTGCAGTATGGGGAATGGGAATGAGATCCTCAACAGAGGCAACGATATCAAACTGTGATTTCATAAGTCAATCCGTTCTCCCTGACTTGTCATCCAGATATTACCGGAACCAAGTTCAAGATACAGGGTTCGGGGAATACTTCCGCCAACATGTTCAGAAGATATTAAAACATTATTTTTCCAAAACATTTTACGTGCAATGATAACGTTCCTTTTTCCTATGGCAAAAAAATCTCTCTTCTCTAATACCTGTGCCCCTCCAGCCATAACAACCCGTAAATTATCTTTGGTAGCACCAAGTTTATACGCCCGGCCAAACAACTCAGGGATTCCAGTATCACCAAACATAAAGGGATTTTTCTCTGCCTTTTCTACATCAACTTTAGAAAGAGGAAGCATATAATGAAGAATCCCCCCAACACAGACCTTTGGATCGTAAATAGCTATGCCAACACAGGAACCAAGTGCATGGGTAACAATCGTATCACCTGGATGATTACTCATTTTCATGTCTGATACACCAACGATATATCTCATAGACTTATATTCTTTGCTCGATAATCAATGTTAAATTATGTATCCCACCAATTGCCCATCATTTGTTAACGCTGATACACATTCTCAATTGCCTCAATAATTTCATCATTTCTAAATGGTTTATGCACGATTTCGTGTGCTCCTATTCCCTTTGCAGCCTTGAGAAAAGTGTCCTTATAAATTGAGCCTGACATGGCAACAATTTTTATCTCGGGATTACTTGACTTTATCTCTTTAATCGTCTCAATCCCCTCTTTTTCAGGCATAATGAGGTCGGATACAACGATGTCGACCTTCTCCTTTTGAATAATTTTCAGCCCTTCAATTCCATTGACTGCGCTGATTACTTTATAGCCTCGAGCTATCAGTAAATCAGTAACAAACTTTCGAACGGCAATGTCATCGTCGATAATAAGCACTGTAATTGCGGTGCCATTCATAATTGCTCCTTAGTTGCTAATATCATTTCTATCAATCCTTTATATATACGGAGGGTTTCACCGTCTTAAACCCACTAAGCATGCCAGTTAAGCTTTCTGCATGACCGACCATGAGATAGCCACCAGGTTTTAAGAGACGGTAAAACTCATCCAACAACCTTCGTCGAATATCATTATCGAAATAAATCATAACATTTCGACAAAAAATTGCATCCATTGGTCCACTCATGGGAAATGGTACAACCGAAAGGTTGAGTCGTTTAAATACAATTATTCGTTTTAAGGCGGCTTTTACTGAATACAGAGCCAATTCTCCCCTTCCCTTTTTGTCAAAATAGCGCTCACGGAGTAATGGTGCAACATCACCTATTTTTTTACTATCATATACCCCATGAATGCTTTTTTGAAGGATTTGAGTTGAGATATCGGTGGCTAGAATTTTTACGTCTACAGAATTACCATTACATACTTCTTGTAAAGTCATTGCCATGGTATAGGGCTCTTCTCCAGAGGAGCATCCAGCAGACCAAAACCGAAACCGCCTGTTTCCATTAGCGATCCAACGTTGCATAGCAGTGGTCAACAATTCAAAATGGTGGGGTTCGCGATAAAAATTGGTCACATTTGTTGAAATCGCATCTAAGAGATGGACAATCTCTTCATCATTACTATTACTTAATACATATTTTAGGTACAGTTCATGATCGCTATAGCCTAAGGCACGCATTCTTTTAGCAACACGGGCATTAACCAAAGCCTCTTTATTATCACTTAAAGCGATACCACTCGTGTCGTAGATAATTTTTGTAAATTCTTTAAAAACCTTTTTATCCATTTATTTTCTCATGCGTTCAATTAAGCTAAAGTCGATAATTTATTTATTATTGAATTTCTGTTTTAAAGGAAAACAGGAAGAAGCTTTGTTAAAGCTTCCTCCTCATCCAATCGATCTAAAATTCCCTCAGATCTTTATCATCATCCAATGGAATTACATCCTTCGGATTCATCTCTTGTCCACCAGCGGCAATAAGTGTTTTGTTTTTTCTACCATTTCCACGTGTGATCGTTCTCCTATTGTCAAATTGCTGTCTGGCATCAGTATTATGAGGATTGTTATGAAAACCATTTCCTTTACGCTTTGGGATCATAGCGTTGCCAAAGGATTGAGTATTAGCAGATGAGCCATTTCCGGTGTTTCCATGACCACCAACGATATTCATTAATTCATCAACCATGGCATTTAAGTTTTGGGCTTGACCGGAAAGCTCTTCACTAGCTGAGGCAGATTCCTCAGAATTTGCTGCATTTTGCTGGGTTAATTTGTCCATCTGGGCCACGGCGTTATTAACTTGGTCAATACCCTGTGCCTGTTCCTCACTGGCAGCAGAGACCTCAGCTATAAGGTTTGACACCTTCTGAACACTCTCGATAATCTGTTCTAATATTTTCGCTACTTCTTCGGAAGAACTCACACCATTCTCAGAGTTCTTCTGTGCTCCTTCGATAAGCTCGGCTGTATTCTTTGCTGCCTCTGCAGAGCGTTGCGCAAGGTTGCGAACTTCTTCAGCTACTACAGCAAATCCTCGACCAGCCTCACCTGCCCGAGCAGCTTCAACAGCTGCATTCAATGCAAGGAGATTAGTCTGCATTGCAATCTCATCAATTGTCTTAATAATTTTAGCAGTCTCATCGGATGAGGTTTTAATCTTTTCTATGGCATCACTCATTCTTCCCATGGCATCTTTACTCTGTTGCGCTGCGTTACTTGCCTCAGTTGCCATGCTGTTGGCCTGTTTTGAGTTGTCGGCATTCTGCTTAGTCATGGATGACATCTCCTCAAGACTGCTGGATACCTCCTCTAAGCTTGACGCTTGCTCACTGGCCCCTTCCGACATTTGTTGCGAAGAGGAAGAAAGCTGTTGTGATGCAGAGGCCACCTGTTGAGACCCGCTGGTTAAGGAGGTGATTACATTACTGATTGCCCGTGAAACTGAGAGTGAAAGAAAAAACGAGATTAATAAGGCAATGACCACTGAGATTGTAGTACCAACCACGGTAAAGGTTTTTGCCCGTGAAGCTGTTGTTTCGGCTTCCTGCTTCCGCTTCTCCATGAGGACCTCTTCTCGCTCAATAAAGGTTTTAACCTGACCACGGAACTTATCAAAGTATTTCTTCCCCTTGGCCTCACCCACGGTTGCGGCAATCAAATCCATGTTCATGTCAGGTGATGCAGTATTCTGGTTCTTTGTTGCTCTCACCTGTTTACGTAGTGCAATGTTTGGTTCACAAATATTAGACTTCCAGTCATGAATATTATTATAAATTTCATCTAAGAGCTTTACCTGCGCTGGATTATCATTTACAGTCTCCTTTAACGATGCGACCAATGCATCAAATCGTTTACCACCACCATCATAGGGCTCTAAAAATTCATCCTTGCCAGCCAATAGAAAGCCCCGCATACCAGTTTCCATGTCCACTGCTGCGGCTTCTATCTTCATTGCTTTCTGAATAACGTTGTGTGTATGGTCTACCCACTTATTACTTCTTAGAAGGCTGCTAACACTGGTGTATATGATAACTCCCAAGATAACTACAAATATTAAAGGAGCTACACCACCAAATAGCATTTTTGCCTTTAAGCTTAAATTTTTAAAGAGATTCATGATCATTCTCCTTTAGTTAATGTTTTTTCAACGTATTGATCGTATTTAAGTAAAAGGTTTTACTATCCAATTTTTGAAATAGATGACAATTCAGCGGAGGAGAGCACCTTGTCAATATCCAGAAGCATCTTTACATTATCACCAATCTTGCCAATCCCCATGATAAATTCCGTTTCAATGCTTGCACCGAAGGAAGGAGTCTCCTCAATATTACCGGCTGCAATATCTAGCACCTCTTTTACTTCATCAATGATTATTCCCATTGTGATAGAAGTTTCACCAACCTGGATCATGACAACAATAATGCAGGTTTTCTCGGTATCCTCTTGACGGGTCATACCAAATTTGTTGCGAAGCTCAACAACCGGTATTACCTTTCCCCGTAAGTTTATAACGCCTCGAACAAATTCAGGAGCCTTGGGGACCTTTGTCACCTTCTGCATCTGAATTATCTCCTGGACTTTGAGGATCTCTATGCCATACTCCTCTTCACCAAGGACAAAAGTCAGATACTTTCCTGCAAGTTTTTCACCAACTTCATTATGCTGTGTTATCTTGTTCTTTACATCAGCGGCTTGTGTCATACTGCCAACCTCCATCAGTCAATTGATTAAAAATTATATACCATTGATTATTGTGTTTTCCATGCAATTCATTGTACGTTGCAAAGACTTACTCCTTATCCAGTCGCCATCTTTACAATTTCACCAACATCGACAATTAAGCTTACGTTTCCATCACTCATAATGGCACCACCGGCAACACCCTGTACATTACCAATACCATTACCAAGATTCTTTATGACCACCTGTTGCTGTCCGACAATGTCATCAATAAAGAGTCCTGCTTTCTTACCAATCATATCCTCAACTATCATGACGATACCGTCATGATACTTTTTATGCTCAGAGCCTCCATTGCCGTTAAAAAGGCTTGAAAGGCGTACCAATGTATAGAGGTTACCGCGCACCTTGATTGTGTCACCTTTTTGTAGTACGCTCTCTACTTGATCCTTAGACGGCTTAATTGATTCTATAATTGACAGGGTGGGTATGATGTACTTTTCGCTCTGAACGTTTACTACCATGCCGTCAATAATTGCCAGGGTTAAGGGAAGTTTTAGAGAAATTCGAGTACCTTTACCAAATTCAGAGTGTATTTCAACAGAACCTCGTAATGCTTCAATATTTCTTCGTACCACATCCATGCCAACCCCTCGTCCTGATACATCGGTAACGACTTTGGCAGTAGAAAACCCCGGTGCGAATATGAACCGGTACACCTCTTGATCAGTATACTGTTCACCCTCCTCTGCTACTCCCCTCTCAATTGCCTTTTTAAGTAACGTCTCTCTGTTAAGGCCCTTTCCATCATCCTCAATCTCTATAACAACACTCCCCGCTCTATGGTAGGCTCTCAAGGTTATTTTTGCCCGCGCACTCTTTTTGGCTGTTTCTCTTTCTTCATCAGACTCAATGCCGTGGTCTACAGAATTTCTTATCATGTGTACTAAGGGATCGCCAATGTTTTCAACTACTGACTTGTCAAGTTCAGTATCCTCTCCCTCCATGACAAGGTCAATATGTTTGCCTGTTTTCTTTGATAGGTCTCTGACTAATCGCGCCATTTTTTGAAAGGTGGACTTAACCGATACCATTCGTAACGACATCGATAGCTCCTGGATCTGGCGCATGATTAGGCCTGATTGAGATACTTTTTTATCAAGTGTTCGATCGGTAAGCTTTTTCTCAGCCATTTCTGCATATACCATTGATTGGGCAATTACAGCCTCTCCAATAGAGTCGATCAACTGATCCAATCGCTCTACCGGTACCCGTATAGTCTCTTCAACGGACTTCTTATTTTTTGCAGCATTCTGACTTGCCAGGGCTCCCGCAACATCTCGCGGATTAATATTATTATCTTCTACTAATATTTCTCCGACTTTACGAGGATCGCCCTCTATTTGTTTACTGACTGCATCTTCAATTTCATTTTCCTTTGCAGCACCACGTTCTATCAGGATCTCGCCAATCTTTTTATTAGATGTTTCTACCGGTTCATCAAAAGCATAGGGTGTGCTTAGCTTTTTACATATCTCCCCATAATTTTTAGGAATCATAAGAGGCTTATCAGATAAAATTCCTTCAACACTTTGTATCAATTCTCTTAAGCAATCCATTCCCTGAAGTAAAATATCAATATGATGGGAATTTAGAATAATCTCACCTTTTCTTCCAAGATCTAAAAGATTTTCCATGCTGTGAGAGAGGGTACCCACATCAGTTAGTCCAAGAAATCCAGCAACACCTTTTATCGTATGAAAGGCTCTGAAAATGGTATTCAAATTGTCTACATTGGTGGAGTCCTCCTCAAGATCCAATAAGAGTGGTTCTGCCCCATCAAGATGCTCTCTTGACTCAGCAACAAAATCTGCCAGTAATGCCGGGTCTCCATTAAATGTCTGCTCAGTGGCGACTTTGTTTGGTGTATCTTCCTCACGGCCTATCGATACTTCATCATCTATTAATTTCTCATTTGTCTCTTCTTCTAATGGAATGTTCTCTACTTCCTCCTCTTGACTAGCATCTTCAATTTTTTCTGTATCTAACTCTTTATTAACACTGTTTCTAAAACTTTCAGCCATCTTTTCAATGCTTTGAGAAAGTTTATTAATCCCCTTTTCAAAGGCAACTTCTTCCATTATCATATTCTCGGAAAGCTTGGCTGTTCTCTTAGCTTGTTTTTGAAAGGCTCCAGGTAAGGCGGTGTTTTCGCCAAGGAGCTTTAGATTCTTCAATATATCTGCAAGGATAGAGAGGTCAGCCTCTTCAACGAGAGGTAGCTTAGATAGAATTGCATTTAATAATTTTTCGGCCTGGCTATATTTATTTGACATTGTTTCTCCTATTACGAATTCTCATAATTTTTAGGCAATTATACAGGATATTACCCCACACTCTTGGGTGTTAATATTTTATTGACTACATTACACATATCATTGATACTAAAGGGCTTTACAAAAAAGTATGCCGGGCCATAACTCCGAACCCGTCGTTCAATTTCTAATGAATCATCACTGGTAACAACTATTACTGGGACATCTATATATTTAGTACGCATACTTTCAAGGATTTGATCACCCTTCTTCCCAGGTAAATGATATTCAATAATTGCAATTTGAAAGGTCATGCGGGCAATGAGTTTTATTGCATCACTGCCATCTAAGGCTGTGAAGATTTCATACTTCTTTTTCTCAAAGGCTTCAAAAAGCACTTTCCGATAAAAGTGATCATTATCTGCTATAAGTATTCGATGTGCCATAGTGCTCTTTCTAATAATTCTATGCTCATTTTTCAAATCATATGGCACCATACATTACAATTTTAGTGCCAACCTCTCTGTAGCCAGTGTTTATAAGCCTCACGAGCAATTTGGTTCATCTAGCATTCTTTTATCATTTGTAAAAGCGTATACTTTCTACTACACCTTTCATCAAAGAAAGGGACTTTTCTTGTATCACAGTGCAATTTTTCTTTATATAATGTGACGATACAAATAGGGGCTTCCCGTAAGAGACAATGTGCTGACACTGCTATTTTTTTGTAAACCAACTAGTTATCTAAATAGAGCGGAACACTGTTTTTTAATCTCCAAAATGATCCCCAAGAAAATCAGCAGTAATGATGATGGGCAGAATAAAAGTGTATCCCAAAAGCTACACACAAGGTGACAAATTTTGTGCACTTAAGGAAAAGGTACCTCAATCTATTGATATCATTTCAAATAATGGAAATCGATGAAATGTGTAGCATAAATGATACAGTTTAGTTTAAATGGCAAACAGAGGACTACATTTTATTTACCCTAAAATCATCGGAAGAGAGACCAAGCTTTTTTATTTTTTTAACCAAATTAGGTCGATGCATCCCCGATGCTCTGGAGGCTTGGGAAATGTTGCCTCGATACTTTTCAAGCAGGTTGGTAAAATAGTCTAATTCAAACTCTCTTAATACGCGCAATTTTTCATCGCTATAGGAACTTGCTGCATTAACATCCTTTTGACCTTCTATGAGCACCGATTTGACATCGGTACTATTAATTCTCTTCTTGCCCATTGATGTGTGACACAAGAGATTAATGGTCTGTTTCAACTCACGAACATTACCTTGCCAGTCGTTCTCCACAAGGCAAGCCATTGCATCAGCGGTTATCTGCTTTGGGCAGCGGGAATCGTTTTTTGATTTGATATCCATTATGTTCTGGACAATGGTAGGAATATCCTGTTTGTGTTCCTTTAGTGGCTCTGTTTGGATTACAACACCTAGCCGGAAAAAGAAGTCTTCTCGAAAGGTCCCCTCTTTAGCCATTGCCTTAAGGTCTCTGTTAGTTGCAGTAACAAGTCGAATGTTTGCTTTTTTAGGAACGGTTTCTCCTATACGTAAATACTCACCACTTTCCAAGACACGAAGTAATTTAGCCTGAACATTGAGGGATAGTTCACCTATCTCATCTAAAAAAAGAGTCGAGCCATCTGCTGCTGCTATAATACCATTCTTATCACGATAGGCACCGGTAAAGGCACCCCTAATATGACCGAAAAACTCAGCCTCTTCAAGATGCTTGGGAATTGCAGAGCAGTTGAGTGCTACTATGGGATTTTTATTCCGGGGACTTAGGTTATGCAAAGCATTGGCAATGACCTCTTTTCCAGTACCAGAGGGTCCTTGAATAAGTACGGCAAACTCTCCTGAAGCAAAATTTTTAATTTTCTTTCTTAATTCAAAGAGATATTGTGAGGATCCAAGAAGCCCAAGATTCTCAGTACTGTTGATGGTATCTTTTAGGTCTAAGCTTTCAATGTTTCGATTCCGTTTCTCAAGACCCTTTACTACTGAATAGCGTATTTGTTCTGTACTAAAGGGTTTGGTAAGAAAGGAATCTACCTCCATCTCTTCCAACTCCTTAATACAATCTTCTCCGGGATATGCAGTAATTACGATTGAGGGAATATAGGGATAGTCTCTCCGTAGGAACTTAATAAGATCCAATCCAGTTCCACCGGGCATCTGGAGGTCGGTTATCAATAGATCAATCTGCTCTTTTTTAACGACTTGCTTTGCATCCTGGATATTATCTACTGTAAAGGTTTCAAACCCCTTAGATGTAAGAGCATCCACAATATATTTGCATATTAATTTGTCATCATCGACGATTAATATTTTTGAGTCAGTATACATAGAAAAAGCATAACCCAGTTCAATGAGGGCGATTTTTTGATAATGGTACCATGATAAAATGAGTAATGCAAGTTTATATGCTTTGCGGCAATTTTACACCACTATTTTAAAACTTCGATTCACTTTTTAAGTACTCTATCTTACAATTAAAGAGCTATTCTCGATACTGATTCCTTCCCCCAAGATACCAATGAATAGTGAATATGATTTAAACATTAATAGGGATTTGTTTTATGAACTATGAGACAATGACAAAGTCACAACTCATTGATGAGATTCGTCAGCTGGAAATGAAGATTAGTTCGCTACCCATTGGTGATGGTAAAGATGACGCATGCCAATCAGTTAGTAAAAAATTTCTGTCAGAGGAGAAGTTCTCCAAGGTTTTCCATTCGAGCCCAGATTATATCTCAATCACATCGCTTACCGATGGTACTATTGTTGACATAAATGAAGGTATAGTGCGCGATTTTTATTATACCCGTGATGAGATTATCGGCAAACCAATCACAGAGCTCAGCCTTTATACCAACCTTAAAAACCGGGATACATTTGTTGAATTAATCAGTAAGAATGGGACAGTCAGAGACTTTGAGACAACCTTCAATACAAAATCAGGAGAAAAGATTAATTGTATTCTCAATGCGGAAATCATCGAATTACAGGGTGAAAAGTATATCGTTACGGTGACTCGTGACATCACCGAAAAAAAGAAAAACGAAGAAGCACTAAGAGAGAGTGAAGCCAAGTTTCGATCTCTTATTCAGAGTGCTCCCACAGTTGTTCTCTATCTTTCTCCTGATTATAGGATCCTTGAGTTTAATGCAGAAGCAGAAAAGCTCTATGGAAAACAAAGGGACGACGTTATTGGAAAAGACTACCTTACTCTCTTTCTGCCAAAACATGAAATAGATAGAGTTAAAAAGGATATTGACAAAGTAATCAATGGGAAACCGACTCGAGATTTTGAGAATTATGTTATTTCCCATGATGGCTCCAGTAGATTGTTACGTTGGAATGTAAACCGAGTTATAGATTCCAAAGAAAGCGTAGCTGGTGTAATTTGTACAGGGCTCGATATCACTGATAAGAGAAAAACTGAGGAGGAATTGAGACAGACCCAGGATCTTTTGCTTGCCTCTATTGAGCAGAGTCAAGCAGGTATAATTATTGCCGATGTGCCAGATGGGAATATTCGCATTGCCAACAGCGCAGCGTTGGGTATCCGTGGTGAGTCGAAGGCTCCCTTAACAGATATACCCATAGAAGAGCATCCACAAAACTGGGAATGCTACTATCCTGACGGCAAACCCTATGCACCGGAAAACCTCCCCCTCTCCCGAGCTATTTTAAAAGGAGAGTCACCGCAAAATGTGGAAGTGATTATCCGTCGCTCCGGATCTGAAGATCGATGGGTGCTTGCCAATGCATCACCAATTCGCAACCAAAGTGCTGACATCACTGCCGGGGTTGTGGTCTTTCAGGACATTACAGACCGTAAAAACACCGAACAATGGCTACAGGTTGCAAACCAGCAATTGACAGCCAGTAATGAACAGCTCATCGCGAGCGAGAGTCAACTTCGGGCAGCAAACCAACAGCTCATTGCAAACCAGGAAGCGCTGCAGGAGAGTAAGGAAAAATATCGCAATCTTTATATACATGCTCAGACTGGATTAGCGCGATCACGTATCAAAGATGGAACCTTAATGAATTGCAATGAAAAATTCGCTGAAATTCTCGGATATCCATCCATAGAGGAATGTATTAAAAACTATACAGCAGAGAAACACTACAAAAATTTATCTGATCGTAAAGTGCTTTTCCGTCAACTAAAAGAATCGGGTGAAGTAAAGAGGTTTCAAACAGAGGCTGTTCGAGTTGACAAAACGGTGAGATGGGTAGAATTATCCACCAAGATTATACCGGGCGTCGATTATTTAGAGAGTGTGTTTATCGACATCCATGACAAGAAAGTGGTAGAGGAGGCACTGCTGGAAAGTGAAGAGCGATATCGGACTATCTCCCAGGCAGCTTTTGAGGGACTTGTCATAACTGAAAAAGGGCTTTTCAAGGATGCAAACCACGCCTTCCTCGAAACCTTTGGTTATACAAATGAGGAATTGCTCGACCAACCGGTCATGAATCTTGTCGCACCGGAACATCGGGAAATGGTAAAAGAACGGATTGTGTCTGGCTATGAAGAGGCTTATGAGCATAAAGCGCTTACTAAGGATGGGACGATCATTGACATTGAGGTAAGACCACGGACTATGGAACATGGTGGGAAAACTATGAGGTACACCGCTATTCGTGATATTACTGAACGAAAGGAAGCCGAAAGGCAATTGCAAGAAAGAGAACGCACATTAAGCGCCCTCCTTAATGCACCTACCGAATCGGCAATACTGGTCGATCCCGATGGAACAATTCTTGCCATCAATGAGGTCGGTGCACAGAGGCTTCGAAAGAGCGTCGATGACCTTCTCGGTCTTGACATCTATTCATATCTTCCTCCTGATCTAGCAACATCAAGAAAAATATTTGGCGACCAGGTCATCCAAACTGGTAAATCAGTCCGGTTTGAAGATCATCGAGGAGAAACCTATTTCGATAATAACATCTATCCTGTATTTGATGCTAATGGGAACGTATCAACGCTTGCAATTTATGCACGAGATATAACGGACGCTAAGCGCACGGAGCAGGAAAAAGCCCGCCTGATAGACATACTTGAATCAACGAGCGATTTTGTATCAATGGCATCTATGGATAAGAAACTTACCTATCTGAATAAAGCTGGCCGAATGATGCTTGGATGGGATGAAAATGAAAATATTGAGGGTAAAGAAATTGCAATGGTCCATCCTCAGTGGGCTACCGATATTATCGGTAATAAAGCGATTCCGACAGCACTCAAAGATGGTATTTGGTATGGCGAAACGGCCCTTCAAGGAATAGGGGCAAAGGAAATTCCCTGCTCACAAATTATAATGGCTCACAAAGGAACCACCAATGGAAAGCCAGAATACCTTTCCACAATAATCAGGGACATCACCGAACTCAAGCAAGCTGAAGCGAGGTTAAAACAGGAGAAAAAGCTTACCCAGCAATACTTGGATGTAGCCGGTGTTATGCTTATTGCAATAAACAAAAACCAGGAAATTACACTTATCAACCGCAAGGGGTGTGAAATCCTTGGACATCCCGAAAATAATATCATTGGCCGAAACTGGTTCGATGCTTTCCTGCCGCAGGATAATATTGATGAAGTCAAGTCCGTCTTTGACCGAATAGTGTCGGGGGATATCGATTCTGTTGAATATTTTGAGAATGCCATACAAAGAAGTGATGGGAAACATCGGTTGATAGCCTGGCACAATTCCCTGACCTATGATGACTCTGGAACTATTTCTGGAATCTTCAGTTCCGGTGAGGACATCACAGAACGGGACCAGGCTGAAAGGCTAATAAAGGAAAGCGAAGAAAAATACCGAACACTGTTCGAATCGGCCAATGATGCTATTTTTATTATGGACAATGATACCTTTGTTCATTGTAATACTCCCACCCTCCGTATGTTTAAACGTACTGAAGAAGAAATTATTGGGGCAACTCCCGGTAACTTTTCTCCTCAAATCCAACCGGATGGAGTGTATTCCGAAGAAAAGGCGAAAAAGAAATTAAAGGCGGCCTTAGCTGGTAAACCACAGTTCTTTGAGTGGGAACACTATTATCCTGACAAGACGTCCTTCTATGTCGAGGTTGGCTTAACCAAAATAGAGTTACAAAATAAATCCTATGTTTTTGCTATAGTCCGGGATATCACAGAGCGGAAGATAATGGAACATGAGCTCAGCGAGAATGAGGAGAAATACCGAACTCTCTTTGAGTCTGCCAATGATGCCATATTCATCATGGACAAAGAGAAGTTTTTACAATGTAACAGACCAACCTTAGCAATGTACGGTTGTAAAGAAAAACAAATTATCGGCGCTTCTCCAGCAGACTTTTCCCCCAAAAAACAGCCCGATGGACGATTATCTATGGAAAAGGCCAAAGAAAAAATTATTGCTGCCTTTGCAGGAAAACCTCAGTTCTTTGAATGGCAGCACTGTCAATTTAACAGAACTCCCTTTGACGCAGAGGTTAGCCTTAACCGGATTGAACTTCAAGGGCAAGCTCTTCTTCTTGCTATTGTCCGTGATGTTACAGAACGGAAAAAAGCGCAGGAACTACTGATAAAAAGTGAACGAAACTACAGAGAGATATTTAATAACACCAGTGACGCCATATTTATTCACGATGCAAAAACAGCGCAAATTCTTGGTGTCAATAAAACAATGGAAGAGATGTATGGATACACCAGTGAGGAAGCCTATAAACTAAGGCTGGAGGATTTAAGTGCTGGCGTTTATCCCTTTACACAAGAGATGGCCCATGACAAGATTACCGCAGCCATAAAAGAGGGACCACAAACATTTAAATGGCAGGCTAAAAGAAAAACTGGAGACATTTTCTGGGTTGAAGTGGCTCTACGAAGCTCTGACATTTCCGGTGAAGGACGTGTACTAGCCGTAGTTCGTGACATCAATGACCGGATACAGATGGAATCAGCCTTGGAGGATAGTAACACACGGTTCCAGCAAATTGCTGAAAATATTAGAGACGTATTTTTCCTTATTGATAAGGAAACACGTAACATTCTGTATGTCAGTCCTGCTATTGAAACAATTGTTGGCATCCCCCTGGATACAATAAAAAAAGATCCCATGCAACTGGCAGATCTTATTCCTCCTGAAGAGGCTCCGTATGTTGCCTTTGCAGATGAGAACAAACGATATTCACAACCAATTGATGAGGAGTTTAAGATAATTCGGCCAGATGGTGCATTGCGATGGCTTGCACTGCACTCGGTTCTTATTAGAGATGATTCGGGAGAACCCTATCGCGTTGCTGGCATTGTATCAGATATCACAAACTTTAAAAATGCTCAGGAAGCGGCTCGTCTAAATCAGCAACAGCTTATACAGGCTGACAAAATGGCTTCCATCGGTATGATGGTCTCCGGTGTTGCTCATGAAATAAACAATCCCAATAACCTGATCATGCTTAATGCCGATGTTTTAAAAACTCTTTGGCAATCTTTGTATAAAACCTGTATTGGCAGCTTAAAGGAAAAGGGATTGACAATTGCCGGCCTTCCCAAAAAGAAGGCAATAGAAAAGTTTGAAACAATGCTTGAAGGAGTATCAACTGGTTCGGAGAGGATAAAAAACATTGTACAAAACCTAAAAGACTTTGCACGGGTTGACGCAGGAGACATCTCAGAGAGTGTGGATATTTGTGAGGTGACCAAGTCGTCCTTGCTTATGACCAACAACCTTATTAAAAAGGCCACCCATAATTTTTCCGTCTCCTATGGAAAAAACATACCTGCAATCGAGGGTAATTTCCAAAAGCTTGAGCAAGTCGTGATCAACCTTATCAGTAATGCCTGTCAGTCAATCGAAGATAAAAACAGGTCAATAACTATTAAAACTCGATATAAAAAGAAAGATGATCTTGTGATGCTTACTATCAAAGATGAAGGAAAGGGGATTAAAAATGAGGATCTGAATAAAATCATGGATCCCTTTTTTACCACAAAACGAGATATCGGTGGTACCGGTCTTGGCTTATCGGTATCATATGGTATAATTAAAGAGCATAACGGTCAGATTTCTTTTTCTTCAAAAGAGGGAGAGGGTACAACCGCAACAATCCAGTTCCCCAGTTATAAAAAGTAACAAATGTAAGCGATTGGCTGCCATTTCTCATAGGTACTTTATTTATCAACACATTTCTATGGAACACAAACATGAATGAAAAGTGTAATCCCCCTTATCCAATTATAATAGTTGACGATGAAGAGGATATTCTGGAGACAGAGTCTGTCTTACTTACTATTAACGGTTATTCAAATGTTCTTACCTGTTCAGATAGTCGAAAAGCATATAATCTCGTTGATCAATATCCCCAATGTATTATAGTTCTTGATATTACCATGCCCCATGTTTCTGGGATCGACATACTGACCTATATCAACCGAAATCATCCCGATGTTACCGTTGTTATGCTTACTGGTCATAATGATGTTGAGACCGCAGTTCAGTGTATTAAAAAAGGTGCCTTTGACTATATTGTCAAGCCTGTTGATCAGTCCCGCTTTATTACCAGTGTAAAAAAAGCAATTGAGCACAGAACAATCAAACAAGAGGCTGAGCGACTAGGACAACATCTGCTCAATGGGGACTTGAAAAATCCAACATTGTTTAAAGAGATTATTACTAAAGATAAAAAGCTTGATAATATATTCAAATATATCGAAGCGGTTGCGCCGGCTCCGCTTCCGATTCTTATCACCGGAGAAACCGGAACAGGAAAAGAGCTCTTTGCTAAGGCACTCCATGATGCCAGTGGTGTGGCTGGTCAATTTGTCTGTGTGAACACTGCAGGTATCGATGATACACTATTTAGCGACACTATCTTTGGGCATGAACCAGGAGCCTTTACAGGTGCGCAAAAGTGCCGTAAGGGGTTGATAGAAAAGGCCGAGGGGGGCACCCTATTCCTAGACGAAATCGGTGATATGCGCACCGAATCGCAGGTCAAGCTTTTACGCTTACTTCAGGAAGGGACTTACTATCCCTTGGGTGCGGAAGTGGAAAAACGAAGTTCAGCCCGTGTTGTTGCTGCCACAAATAGACCTATTGAGGAGTTGCAGGCAGACACCAACTTTCGTAAGGACCTTTTCTATCGTCTAAAATCTCATCATATTGCTATACCTCCCCTACGAGAGAGAAATGATGATATACCCCTTTTAGCTGAACACTTTCTCTATCGGGCTGCATTGCAGCAAAACAAAAAGAAACCTACTGCCCCTCGTGAACTTTACACAATTCTATCCAATTATTCCTTCCCTGGTAATATCCGCGAACTGCAGGGTATGGTCTTTGACGCAGTGAGCAGACATTCCTCAGGCACCCTTTCCTGTGACTCTTTTAAAGAGGTCATTTACTCCTCTAAGCCAAAGGATATTACCAAGCTTCCGCTACAACAAAAAGATGACCCTATTCAGTTCCCCTCCCCCCTACCCACCGCACGGGAAATTGAATTGGAACTCATTTCCGAAGCACTAAAACGGTCTGGGGGTAATAAGAAACTTGCCTCCGAGATGATTGGTATGGCCCGTCAAACATTCAGGAACAAGGTTAAAGAGTTGGATAAAGAGTAATATTTCAAATCCCCATGCCTAAAAATCGACAGGCAACCAAATTTAGCCATTGTAATAACCTATTATCATTAAAGAGATTACTGTTATATGACTAAATTAGCTGCCCAAAATTAGCCACCCCTTTTTATATCCATTTGTTTTTAGATATTGCCAGCACTCCTTTGATAGTCAAGGGTCTTAAGTATTCAATTGCAATTGGCACGACCTTTGAAATGTATTAACACCAAAATCAATCAGGGAAAAAATTCTATGAACATCTTTCACATACAAAAACCTAACCAATTTAACCCAGATTATGCAGTAGGAGTAGATGCAGAAGCGCAAGATTATGATTTAGTAAGACTTGAAGGTTTTGAAGGGCATATCTACAAGGTGATATGGCCGAAAAGCCTGAAAGTTTTAATGAGCATGGGATTGTGCTTCTGCGCTGCTTCCTATTGCATATTCTGGGTTAAAAGATAGGTTAACAACGTTGAAAGGTATATAGAAATGAAAGATATGCACATACTAATAGTTGATGATGAGAAAGATATCCTCGATACTATGGTAACGATTTTAGAGATGAAAAAGTATTCCATTTCCACTGCCTCCGATGGCCAGGAAGCATTGGAAGTAATAGAACAGAACCTTAAAACTGAAAAACCGGTGGATATTTTAGTAACTGATATTGCCATGCCCAAGCTTTCCGGGACCGAACTCATTGAGGAGATACATAGGAGAGGTCTTGAGATACCTATTCTTGCAATTACCGCTTATGGAACAAAAAATAGGGTTGTTGAGCTGATTCAAAAACATGTTGAAGGATACATTGACAAGCCCTTTACAATGGATGCATTGCTTGAGAAAATAAACGATATTGCAGAAAAGGTACTAAAGGTAAAACAAGCCCAAAAAACAACTGAGACTACTTTGCAAACTACCCAAGACCGTGTAAAAACTCTGGAAGAACAGCTTGTATCGAGTCAGGAGTTTGAGATCCTCGGAAAGCTATCCACCGGTATTATGCATGATTTTAACAACATGCTCACGGTTATATCTGGGTACGCAGATCTGATTGGTGAACAATCTCCCCTCAGTGACAACCCCTCTGCAACCATAGAAAAAATCCAATACTTTGGGGAACAGATTTTAAAATCCACCATAACTGCTCAAAACACTATTCGCCAGATGCAAACCTTTGTCCGCCATAATGAACAAGCATTTTGTCAGTTGAACATGCATGATGTCATTACTGAAGCTATCAAGATGGTCAATGGAAGTATTGGAAAAAATGTCAATATCTTAGCAGAATTAAAAGCACCAAATCCATGTATCCAAGGTGAGCGCACCCTTTTACACAATGCACTTATCAATCTGTTTATTAATGCACGGGATGCGATGGAGAGAGCGGGCCAGATAACTATACAAACCGAACAATCGAATGATAACGATAACTTAATTATCTCTATTAAAGATACGGGTAAGGGTATGGATGCATCAGTGAAAAAACGTGTATTTGAACCGTTCTTTACAACCAAAGGAAAAAAGGGAAATGGACTGGGTCTCTCTGGAGTTCTCAATGCGGTGAATCGGCACAGGGGTGTTGTTGAATGTGATTCCACGCTAAATTGTGGCACGGAATTTCGACTCATGTTTCCAACAATATCAGAGAACAACCTGGTACTCCACAAGAAATGAGAAGTAGTATGAGCACAAATAGCATATTAGAAAAACGTTTTTTTGAGGAGGTCCAGAAGCGAGCTGGTTGGGCAAATGCACATATCCAAGAGCTAGAAAAAAATCCAGATAACAAAGAAGTATTATACCTCCTGTTCCAGGATATCCACCCAGTAAGAGGTCTTGCAATCTTCCTTGATATGGCAAACATAGAGAGAGTAGTTTCACCTATCGAGAAATATCTCGATGACCGACTTCATGACACAGAAACTCTCTCCACTGGTAACTTTGAATTACTTAAAAAAATGATCTGTGAGTTTAACAACAGCCTTGCGGTAAGTATAAAAGATATTCCCAATAGTCAACATTTCCAGATAAATAAATGACCCACCCCTTTTTCAAGAATTTGACCGGAGGATAAAATGTCTACACCCAAATCAAAGAATATGAAACTAAAATATAAACTTATGCTTCCCAATCTTCTCTATGTGGTACTTATTGCGATTGTTTTTGGATTGTACCTCCGTTCCAACAGCACCATGAACAAGCTCGAAAAAGAACAAAAGCAGTTTGCGGTTGTTGCCGAGTCAGTACAAAAATTGGCCCTCACTCTTCATGGCTGGCTTGGCGGAGAGTCAACGCGAGAAGAGGTTCAAGGCGCTCACGATAAAGTCGTAGCGGAATTATGGAGTGATGAACTGAAAAATGATGCTAATAAAAATGAAGAAAAGGTCGATGAGATCAACCGACTTATGCAGCGAAATATTGCAATTGAAAAGGAGATATGGAAGCTAACTGATA
This sequence comes from Chitinivibrionales bacterium, assembly GCA_028278335.1. Classification (GTDB taxonomy): domain Bacteria; phylum Fibrobacterota; class Chitinivibrionia; order Chitinivibrionales; family JANQEN01; genus JANQEN01. Next base: position 33,242 of record JANQEN010000200.1, read on the forward strand.
AATCCTTAGAAGCGGCAAACGGTTACATCAAACAGACAAGTCTCCGTTTGAGTGATAGCAAGGAACGGAAGCAGGTCACTGTATTGGAGCGGCAGGTAATTATTGGTGCACAGAACAGTGTTAATGCAACCCATACAACCCGTGTTCTCTATAAAAAACTAAAAGAGGACCCTGCCACAAAAGAAGAACTCTTTACATACCTAAAAAAACTTGATGAGCAGGCATCCTTAGATGTTAAGCGTCTTGAAGGCACTCCCTTTGCACAATTGCCAGTAATTGCTTTGAGGGCTAATGATGCTGTTAGGGAACTGGCCAAAGAATTTGTAAAAAACGTTGAAAAAGAGCATGAAATTAAAGAAAGTGTTTTAGCTTCTGTGGATCAATTTATTAGCATTATTGACAAAACAAATAGTGCTGCAGAGCTTGAATTTTTTAGCGCTGTACGTTCTGCCTTTCTGGTTATTCTGATTGTATTGATTGCTGTGGCACTGCTGGGTGCGGGATTCGGTGTATCTACCTCATCGGCACTTTCACGCAAACTTGAAAAGATCATTCAAGGATTGGGCCTGGGCTCCTCTCAGGTTGAATCAGCTTCGAACCAACTGGCTGATTCAAGTCAACAGATGTCTTCCGGTGCCACAGAACAGGCTTCAAGCCTCGAAGAAGTATCAAGCAGCTTAGAGGAGATGTCATCTATGACAAAGCAGAACGCGGAAAATGCCAAACAGGCTGATAATCTTATGGCGGAAGCAAAATCACTGGTTGGCGAAGGAAAGGATGCCATGGATCAATTGGGAAGGGCTATAACCGAGATTAAACAATCCTCCGATGCTACAGCAAACATACTTAAGACTATTGATGAGATTGCCATGCAGACCAACCTCCTCGCGCTCAACGCAGCTGTAGAAGCAGCTCGAGCTGGTGAAGCAGGGCGTGGTTTTGCGGTGGTCGCAGAGGAAGTTAGAAACCTGGCACAACGAAGTGCAGAGGCAGCAAAGAATACTGCCCAACTAATTGAAAGCGCTCAAAACAACGCTGAAAATGGTGTCGCCTCCACTGAAAAGGCATCCCGGTCTATGGATGCCATAACAGAGAGTGCTTCTAAAGTGGCAGCTCTTATTGGAGAGATTGCAGCAGCAAGTACAGAACAGGCACAGGGGATTGAACAAGTAAATGTTGCTGTTTCTCAGATGGATACGGTAACCCAGACAACAGCAGCCAATGCAGAGGAGTCAGCCTCAGCAAGTCAAGAGCTCTCTGGCCAAGCACAGAATCTTAATGGTATTGTATCTGATCTTATTTACATTGTGGGAGGTGCTCAGGTAAACGGCAATGGGTCTTCACACTGGATGTTTGATGCACCCCATGCCATACCTGCCCACTTAAGTATTCCTAACAATGGTGGTAATGGTCATAATGGTGGCAATGGACATCCTAGTGAACAAGGAGCAAGAGACTCCGCAAACCAAGATAAGCCTATAATATCTACAGATACATTGGACATAAACCCCGAAGATATTATTCCCCTAGATGATGATAATCTTACTGATTTCTAAACTATATATACCTTTACAAGGAGCAATATCATGTTCAAAAATCTCAAACTCGCGGTGAAGATCAGTGGTGGATTTGCCTTAATACTATTGCTATACATTATAACTGGGATAAGTAGCTACACAGGATTAAAAACCCTCTTAGCAAAATCCTCTGAGTCTGAAGTAATGAAAAACATCGAGGTTGACATTCTTCAGATGAGACGACGGGAAAAGGATTTTATGATTCGCAAAGATGATTCATATATAGCTAAGCATGCAAATACCAAAAAGCACTCTGATTCCCTATGTGATAATCTGTCAGCCTTATTTAAAGAGAAGGAACTTAAAGATGAGGTTCGAATAATTCAATCACTTATAGATGAATATAGTAAGGCCTTTGAAGAATACGTTAAAACAACTATAGAAAGTGGCAAGGCATTAAAAGAGGTCTCAGCCCAAGCGCGCATTGCTGAAAGTAGTGCCAAAGAGGCGTGGAAGGTTCAGAAAGAGAAACTCAATGAATACATCCAAAAGGGAGTACCAAGAGCAAAAATGGCTGATCGCTCCTGGAAAGTGGATGCCACCAACCGATTGATTGAATGGCATCTGCAATGCCGCCGTAGTGAAAAGGACTTTGTTGTCCGCCAAAAGCCTAAATACCTTGATAAGGCCCAGAAACACATTGACAATATAACACACTTGGCTACAAAGATAAAAAATCAACACACCAAAGCAGACGACCAGAAACGGATGGATAACATCATTAATTCTACAAAAAACTATCAAAAGGCACTCTTGGATTATGTCAAGTACAATGAAGCGGGCAAAGAAAAAGGTGCTACTATGGTTGCCAAATCTCATGAGGCCATTGAAAAAATTAACCGTATGGTTGAGACAGTAGAGGAAAGTAAACAATCGACCTCTTCTTTTCTTATAATTTTTATAGCATCTTTGCTCATTTCTTCACTTCTTATCGGTGCAGTATTAGCATGGTCAATAACTAAAAGTATCACTAAGCCAATTAATAGTGCCATTGCAAGCCTTAAGGAGGGGTCACACCAAGTCTTCTCAGCATCGGGACAACTTTCATCATCCTCACAACAGCTCTCCGAAGGGTCAAGTGAACAGGCATCGAGTTTAGAGGAAGTGTCAAGCAGCCTTGAGGAGATGGCATCTATGACTAAGCAGAGCGCAGCCAACGCCAAAGAGGCCGACACTCTGATGGTAGAAGCAAAGGGACTTGTTGATAATGGTAAAGGTGCTATGGTAAAATTGACCGATGCCATTAACGAGATAAAGGGTTCATCGGATTCTACAGCAAAGATCATAAAGACCATTGACGAAATTGCCATGCAAACCAATCTCCTTGCATTAAACGCAGCAGTTGAAGCAGCAAGGGCTGGTGAAGCAGGGCGTGGTTTTGCGGTGGTTGCAGAGGAGGTCAGAAATCTAGCCCAACGGAGTGCAGAAGCTGCTAAGGATACAGCCCATCTAATTGTTGGATCGCAACAAAATTCCGACAACGGTGTTACTCTTGCCGAGGAAGCATCCAAAGCAATGGATGCCATTACTGACAGTGCTGCAAAGGTCGCTGGACTGGTTGCTGAAATTTCTGCAGCCAATGGTGAACAGGCTCAGGGGATCGAGCAGGTCAATAATGCGGTTGCACAAATGGACGGTGTGACTCAGAACAATGCAGCAAATGCAGAAGAGACTGCTTCAGCCAGCGAAGAGCTATCCGGTCAAGCCCAGGGTTTAAATACAATAGTGGCGGAATTAACAAAAATTATTGATGGATACTCAGCATTGAGAGAAAATAGTCAACTCTATTATATGAGTGAAATTGGAAACAGACAGTCCCATAACACCATGCCCAATAGTCGGGGAAATGGTGTGTCTGGTGAAACAGACCATTCTTTTACACAGGGAATGGACAGTGCATTGATAAATAGTTCGTTGACCAATAAAGAGCATAGGATGGAAACAACGGATATTGCCTCTTTAGATGAAGAAGCTGTACTAAAGGACTTTTAACAATGCTTTGCTCATGTATCAGCATTTTATTGATACCCATAAGCATTAAACAAGAGACAGATGAATTTAAGCATAGACCAGTAGAATCTTTTGAATGGGAAAGGAAGCGTAACTGATGAAACATACTGATAGAAAGGAATATATAAACTCCGAAAAGAGTGAATATATTGCAGAAATAGCATGGCATTATGACACACCCGATATGAGACATACTAAAAAAATTTCCATTGACGCCTATGATCCCTATGATGTGATGGATAAAGTACATCAGATCTACCCTAACGTACAGATCTTTAGTATTGTAGAGAAAAAAACGGATAGTGCACCTTAAGGGAATTTATTGAGTATGGCTATTGTATAATTCTTTCCCCGGTTGCGCTCTTGCAGATGTAAAGACTTGTAATTTGAATTAGAGCGCCTAAAAGTAAAAACCGGGGGAAGGAGATTTTCTTCTTTCGCCTCTTTTTTATCAAATGTCCATTGATCCAGATTGTTAAATATTTGGGAAATATCTAACAAAAGTTTATATATTATTTAAAGAGAGTAGAACTGCCTTCATAACTGTTTTCAAGGTAGACGAAGATGATTTTTTGTCCTGATGAGACGCTTTTTTGTAAGCATACTGGAGTGTATGGTGAAAAAAAGCAACGAAATCAGGGTGAAAAAGCATCGAGTATCCCGACAGACCATAGTTATGAAAGCAGTTCTAAATAATTGTAACATCACCGTCAAATCTTACATTGCTAGCAATTATACTCACTAACATTTCACAGACTCATCAAAAACCTATCAAGGATTTTTGTTATGCCAAAAGCATTCTCTCTGTTCCTCAAATCAATAATCTTCTATGCCATAGTTGGTTCAAGTATTTCAATGGCCTTTGCAAATGATTTAAACTATGTTCCTCAAAAACAGGAACTGTACTATCGTCCTGTGATGCAGGATATGCTAGATCGAGTGAGCCCCGACTCTGTTGAGTATTTACAGAAAAAATTGTGCAGCTTTCATACACGACATGCACGGAGCAAATGCAGCAAAGAGGAGTTGATACCCTATATAACGGAACTATACAAACAGTATGGATGTGATACGGTAATTGCCTTATCACTTGGATCAGCTGTCAGTGATGAACTTATTGGCGTAAGAAGAGGAGTCAAAGATCCTACTTTGCTAAAGTTTGTTTCCCTGGGAGGACATATTGACTCATATATCAGTATCAGTCCCAGCACGGCTCACCAGGGAGCGAATAATAATGCTACCGGTGCAGTTGCAGCCTTAGAGGCATGTAGAGTACATCAACATTACGAGTTTGAACACACAATTCTTTACTGTGCTCATAATGCCAGTGAACTGGGTCTTTTAGGGAGTAGAGCAGTAACGAATATGCTCAAAAAGCAGGGGTGTCAATCCAGAGGAGCCAGTTTCTCCTATGATCAATTTGGCATGGAAGCAAGCCCCATAACCTTTCGCGTCTTTGATCAAAATCCTGGTGCAGAACATTTTGTTGAAACTATGAAAAAACTCAAATCTCTTTACTCTTTAAAACAACCTTCATTAATCACATTTACGTCAAGCAGTAGTACACGCACCGACACTCGCAATTATTGGACTGCACAATTTCCCTGCGCTGGTAATGATCCTGCCCGTTTTGGTGCTGGGCCAATCAATACCAGAGAGGACATCATCACGACAAAGTATGATCCGGTGTTTCAAGCAGAAGTGGCAAAACTTGGTATTATTACTACTGCTGAGTATGCAACTCCCATTACAACCAACATCGTTTCATCCGACATATCTAAAAAGAGAGGACTCTTTACGTATAGAAAAACCAGAGGTGGAATTCTTTTTAACTCTCATTATCAAAACTCTTTTAACGAAGGCATCCTTTCAGTCTATAATGTCCAGGGACAATTGTTAAGACGAATTGCTTTACAAAACAATGGAAAAAGTATTTTTTGGGATGGTGCTACAAAAGAAGGTGTCAACGTATCGAATAATGCAATCCTTTTTGTTCAATTTACAGATGGGGTTAGACGTAGTACCCTTACATTAGTTTGGTCAAGATAGCAAATGACAAAACATAAAACTCACAATACTTTGTTACTTACATTACTAGCAGCCTCCCTTTGTTTCTCCTTTGATTTATCTGGATTTCACGATTATACGGTGGGCGACTCATTCACTTACCAAATAGTAACAACCAATTCCGCTGCAAATGACCCAATAAAAGAGCAAACTAAATCTCGCAGACACCATATTGTCGATTCGATCCAAGTTTTTGATTCCGCTGTTGTTTTTTATATTTCATATGAAGAAATTGGACAAACCATTTTATATAATAATAATACTCCCTATGATACTGTGGCAATCAATCATCCCGGAACAGAAACCTTTATTGTTGAAAATGGCCGGTTAGTTGGCACAACTGACTTTTTTCCTCTACAAAACTCCTTTTCTGAAGATGAGCTGGATACAATGCGTCACAGGTATGGAATACTGCATTATGCTGGGGAAAAAAGAAATTTTTTAAGATTTGATCATAGAGTAGCTGGACCAGGGGGTTATTACTATTGCGTTTTTTATGGTTATCTTTCCGGTTTTGGAACAATTTATCAACAAAGGGGGGAAGAATATGGCGTTACTGGCTTTATTGAAGATAAGTTAGCTCAACTCATTAAATACAATAACGTCTTTATTAATCCAGATTCTTTAGACACCCTAATGCTCAATCCAACAGCAATTTCTCATAAAAGAGTTTGCAACAAACACTCCCCTATTCAATCGGTGCAAAAATTAATCTTCACAATAAAAAACAGTAAAGAGAGTGACCATTTAATAAATATCACAAATATTATGGGAAGAAATATTGCCTCTAACATAAGAATAAATAGATTTCAGCAGATTCAGAAAGAACTCCCCTCAGGTCTCTATATTATTTCTGGACATATTCGCAATCGACCCTTTTTTGTAAAGTTAGGTATTACACGATAGTTCTTTAATATCCCGTTGATAAACACTTCCCTCATGCATTGAATACCAGGCAATTGACAAAGATTTTTTTTCTAAAGATCAAGTTGAAGTCTTAGCGCCTTAAGTACCACTTCGATGGTTTTCTCAATTAAACGCACTTTTTCTTCCTCTGTGGTACCATTAGAGCTCAGTTGAGCTTCGTAAAACAGTTGGTGATGTGAGTTAAGAAGAAATGAAAAGACATTTTTTCCAAAGGAGTCCAAGATATAACACTGAACACCTCCTATAGCTTCCCCACTCACTTTCTTAGGGGTAACGAGGATTTCAACTAATAAAGCATATTGCCTATTAACTGAACTGGCTTTCAAATGTTTGGAAAATTGTAAAATGCTATTTTGAAATAATTCCCATTGCACAGGTGATACAGAATTTGATAGATTTACTTCATGATCGGAATAGTGAGCTTGTGCAATTTTGTTATGTTCAAGAAAAGCACCTATTCTTTTCATTGATGATTCATCGTATGTTGTTGAGTTGAAATATCGAATAACTGTTGGAAAAACTGTTATTTCAATAGTGCCCACACCTCGCCTAAATATGTGCTCAGATTTCGCATCACTTAAGGGTCGATAACCAGGGTCAGGTACAGGGAAAGAAGATTTATGGGTATAGGTGTTTATAAATAGTATCCCCATCAAAATGATCGCAAACAAAGATATATATCGATGCATACAATTTCCTTTTTACAATACCTGGAGCTACTCAAGGTTGCTTCCTCTTATAGGAAGTTGTTTGATTATGTTGTTTTTTTACTACTGATATCCAAGTTGTGTATACAAATCAGTAGACTCCTTTAAATAGATATCCTTTGCTACCTCTGCCATCCAAGCCTTTTCAATGAGGCTATTCTGATTTAGTTTGCTATTCTCCCATTGTAAAGGTCGATGGCCTGGATAATCGTCCCAGTTACAATTAATATAGGCAAAGGCACGAATATTCTTTTTATACATAAAGGAGAAATAGTTGACATACCATTTCTTCCAAGCAGTGATGTCTTCCTCGGTAATGACAAAATGGACTGGTGCTGATTCTGCAAGCATGACCGGCTTTTTATGCTCCCGAGCAAGGTTGACAAAGGAGTCAAGGATTGTGGGTATATAGCTTTCATTCATGTGACCAAAGGTGCTCGCACCAAACCAATCAACATAGTCATCTCCGGGGTACCAGTCCATCACAGGATAGTCCTTATAGGGAGGGGCTGCATAGGAATGCCACACATAGGCGATGTTGGTCACGTTTTCCTTTCTAATTACATCAACGATATGACGATAGGCTTTAACATAGCTAGTGGGCTCTAGCTCATTATGGATACCATCGAACTCGTAGCCGATCCGCAGGTATATGGGTCGCTTGGCTTTTTTTGCAAAATCGCAGAACACTTTGATCGTATCGTCATACTGCCCCATAGCAGCACTATCCGCAATACCCCATTTCCCTACCATCCACATAGCAGCGTGTATCACGGTATTGGGAAAACTATCCACAAACCACTGCAAATGCTGGTAACCAAATTCCTCTCCTGTTGATGGGTTTGATTTAGTAAAGATACCGTCAGTTGTTGAAACTGCAAAATAGGCACTCCAACCACAGGGTTTAGCATACTGAGCATAGGTACTCTTGAAGTCTCTGATCACCGCAACATCCTGTCCCATGAAGTAAAGCTTTTTGCCTTCCGGTGGAACGAATTTCGTCTTTTCATAGGTGTAGATATAGGTAGAATCCACAGTTCTTGAAATCATCTGGATCATCTCGTCAACGGTATTGGTTTCGTTGCTATTGGTGGGATCAGGGTTACAGGATAAGCCCAAAAGTGCTGCCATTGCTATGGATATCACTAAGTATCGGTGGATTTTCATTACAATTATTTCCTTTAAAAAGTGTGTAATAATAGATTAATCAATAATATACATACTAACTGGATAGAGTAAATATAATTGTAGAGTTTGGTTACGACTTTACCTTAAATCCAGATTATGCAATAGAAAGTAGCGCAGAAGTACACCACGACTTTGACCGGATGTACGCTTGGGAAGTAGCCTGTAATCCTATGCCCATTAAGACTTTCAGGCTTTTCGGCCATATCACC
>JANQEN010000071.1 GCA_028278335.1 Chitinivibrionales bacterium
CTCTTTCAATAAAAGCTCACTTGGCGAAAGGTTTGGAAACCATACATCATATATGTTTTTCGACGCATAGTCCTCCTTTCTTACACCCCGAGGAGGTCTCCTGACCGTGCCGATTCGTAAACCTTCATTACGCTCCCGCCGGCTACCTAACCTCACGATACGTATTGCCATGTTGTCTCCACCATAATTTCAGCTAATTGGACCATCCCGCTAAACTTATCCTGTCAGCTCCGTTCCGCTGGTTATGTGCGCTTTTGATCTAAAGATCGCTTTTCCTTGAATAGGGCAATCTTGGGGTCGCCCATGGCGTGGCCCGACCATAGGGCCCAAAGGACAACTTAAATAACCAGCGGGCCTGGGGCCTTTCAAGCCAGCACCGCGTTTAAAGACAACCCCGCAAGTTATTCCCGTCTGGTTAATTTGTTAGATGGCTAAGAATCGTGCGACTCCAAAGACTACGAGCGACAGAATAGGTGCGGTCGTATATAGCCACACAAGCACCCTCCAGCGGTTCCAAATCATTCGCTTTTTGTACTCTGCCAAGAGCCTCTGCCTTAATTCCTCGTCATCCAATCCTGGCTGCCTCACGAACAGTGTTGGGTCCTCGCCTGAAAGGGTTAGAAGCCTGCGGAGGCCACTAAGCTCTGGTGGTCCGACATCATTCAGAAACGCCTGCATCAACTCGTCTCTTGCGACTACTACTCGCAGCTTCCTGCGCACGTAGGCGAGATCAATCAGAAATACTGAGAAACTGAAACCAAGAATCGTTACAAAAATGGCAATTGATAGAACGGTATTGTTCGCAATGTCCTGCAGGTTTGGAGTGCTACCCTTGCCTATAAAAAGACCGACCGTACTGTATAGGAGAAGAACATATCCAGTGCGTATCTTCCAGATGATAGCATCGTATTCCCCAGTCGCACGAACCTTGCCAGCCAGATCTCTCTTCACGAGCTCGACCTGTTCGGGCCAGATGTTTGTGTCCTGCATCATGCGGTTGTCCTGTGAACTGGGTAAATTTGTTCGTGCCACCTAACCAATGAGCAGCGGCCCGAATACGTGTCAATCTTGCACGGCCTTAAAGTAAACCCGCTATCTACAAGCCGTCTGCTCCACAGGCGCGGTTATGTGTTTATAATTTTTTCAAATTGGAAAAGAGTGAATTCGCTTTTCTCAATAGGTTTTATTTCGCCGACCTTCTTATAGCCGAATTTTTCATAGAAATACTGGTTTCTATAATCTTTATATGGAGTTAGCAGAAACCATTTTGCTATTCCTTTATATTCTTTTTCAATCAGAGCCATAACTGTGGCACCAATTTTCTTACCTTGATATTTCGGGCTTATGAATAAATACTCGATTTTCATTTCATTATTGGGGTGCAAAATCATGTATAATCCACCAACTATTTCCTTCTCATATTGTATTGTATGGTAAATACCGTTTTTTATTATTTCTTTATGCCAATCTAAGGATTCTAATCCTGGTGGATAATGTCCATACTTTTTTGAGCTTTCTTCGAAGGCACTTATAGAAAGAGATTTAAGAATTTCTGCTTCCTCAAATTTGGCTAATGGAATTTCTATTTTAGGCATAAGTATTTACGTCAAATTAATAGGTACACATAACCAAATCAGCCGCGCGGCTTTTTGCGTCGGCTGCATTAGCATTGTTATAATCATTTATAATTCCAGTAATTGCATTTACTATATCAGGGCTAAGAAATATATCATGCTGCCCTTCTATCAATGTAAGTGTAACTTTTAAGCCTTTTTTTGTAACAGCTTTTTTATATTTTTCACTCAAATCAGCTATTGCAACTTTATCATTTTTTCCAACTAAAATTGAAATAGTCGTTTTTTTATTCAAGAGGTCAACCAGATCGATGGGAGATAATGTATCTATATTTCCTTTGAATATTGATTTGTTAGTCAATGAAAACATATTCTCTCTCCAAGCATTGACATCACAGGGGCAAGAAACGATAAATGCATGATCAATCAATAGGGGAAATAAACTAATAATATTTGCAGTAATAGCTGCTCCGCCTGAATGTCCTGCCAATATTACTTTCGATGGGGAGTAGGTTTTTTTGAGCTTTTCGATTGCTTGGGCTAATTGGTTTACTCGCTTTTCATCGTAGTTGTCACCAATAGCATCACCTTTTACACCATCGGATGTTCTTCCTGTGGGGTCCGTATAACCTGGTCTTAGCATTCCAACAGTAATCACATTTGAGTTCTTATTGGCTACTAATTGTGCAAACCGATGCTGATAACCGGGATTGTCAAACGGCGCATCACCATGCAATACGACTATTAATATTGGATCGTCTGTAACAACAGCACTTTTATATGTTCTGATTTTTGTGCAGTTATTGCCAGCAAATATTTCATTTAAAATATCTTTACATCCAGCATGAACAAGATTGGCGAGAAATAGAGTCATGGTTGCTGTCAATGCTACTAAAAATCTATTCAATTGTTGTTCCTTTCAATTTGTGATTATAACCAACAGACCCCGCAGTTAGCGCAATTTGCCTTTTATTAACGGGCATATCATGATGAAGTATGATTCTGCAGAGGAGCCTATATGCTTCATCATTATTTTAGCCAATTTTTGGACTATTGCAGATTGGTGGATTTTTCAATCCGCTCCATTCAAGCTTTAACCGCCAGGCTCTACGAATTTGAAATTTTCCTCAAAACCCAACGGATTCTCTCTATCAAAAGGGTTCGTTACCGGCATCTGGTCAATTTTGCCGCCGACGTCAGCACCCCTT
>JANQEN010000083.1 GCA_028278335.1 Chitinivibrionales bacterium
CTGCTGAGTAATTGATTCGTTTTTTCCTCATAAAATCCTCCAATAAGTGTATATTAAGTTACATTATGGAGAATTCCTGTTCACGCTGAACCTAGACAGTTTAGACAGTAAATGGATAACTTTTAGTTACACCAGTGATAGTATTGGAATAGTCAAATTTAACGATACTGGTTGGACTAAGTACACATCAAAAAATTCAGGTCTCCCTTCTAATGATGTTGATTGGATTACCGTGGATAAGAATAATAATAAGTTGATAGGAACCAGTAATGGAATAGTCCTGTTTAACGATACATCTTGGACTATATATAACTCATATGGAGGTAGTTTTGTAGGAAGTGATGGTTTGGGCAATAATTGGTTTTTTACCAGTAAAGTTGAAACGATTAATGGTGGTTTATATAAGGTTTATACACTACATACAATTGATGATGCAAATAATGTAATTTATTACAATAATAATCCGTTATTGATTCCTGAAACTTATGGCGTACACTATAGAACTGTTGCTAGTGATGGTACTGTTTGGTTTTCATATGATATTTGGATGAGTATGAATAACAAAAAGACAAAATTTGCGAAATTTAATGGAAAAGAGTGGATCCAATTTGAAAATACAGAAATATTTTCTGGTGACAAAATGATTCGCTCAATTACAATAGATACTTCAGGTAATAAATGGATAATTATACGTGGTAGAAGGTCAGCATGTGGCCCTATTTTAGTATTCAATGAAGGAGCAGTGAAATAGTAATTATTTCCTTATTCAAAAGAGCTTTTTGTAATGACATAAGCAAATAGTAGGGGAAGAATTATGAGATTGACAGTTGAAAAAAGTTCAATAAATAATATGAAAAAATAGTAATTAACCAGAATGAATCTCTACTCACATTAACCAGAAATTGAGGCTAAATGAAACACCTTTTTTTTCTTATCCTGGCCCCCACACTATTTATCTTTGCAGAATCAAAAAGCCCCCTCACCTCTTTCTTCCTCCCTGGCGGCAATAAGCTAGAGGCTGAGTTCCTTTACATGAAAAACGACACTGTTTATGTAAAAGTACAAAAAAGTGATAGCACCTCAATTACTAAAGCGGTCTATAAATCAGCATTTGAAAAGGTGGTGTTAACTACTGGTGAAACGGTTGATTTGACGCTATCACATTTTCCTTTGGATGCAGCTGAAACTCAAGCTGAAAAAGACCCCTGGGACAACATTGGTGTTGTGGTTGAAGAGAACAAACCTGTTGACACAACAGAGAATAGTATTAATGAAGAAACTGTAATACATTCTGATGTTGATACTGATAAAATAGTATCAGATAGTGACACACTACCTGATGCTGTTTTAGAATCTGATTCTCTCAAAGACATTGGCACAGTAGATAGAACACCCCAAATAAAAGCTTTAAAAACAGATACCTTGCCACCAACAAAAATCAAAACAGAAAGAAAAATGACAACGTTACAAATAAATTCAATACCATCTGAAGTAGAGCTCTATTTTAATTCAAAACAATCCATTAACAAAAAACCGAGGGTATATTCACCACATATAATTGATATTTTACATCAAGATACTATTGCTATTCATTTCTTCAAGGTAGGGTATAAAGATACAACAATTAACTATGAAATAATGAGAAATGCTTTAAATAGCCTAAATGTAGAGCTTTTAAAGTTTGACAATCCAAAGTTAATTAAAAAGCAAAATGTGTTTATCAAACGCAGAAAACAGAGAAGAATAAGCAGGCCCTTATTTATAGCTTCGTGCACCTTTGCCGCAACATCACTGGCACTTAGTATTAAAGCAAATGATTATTATGAAAGAGCAATATCCTATAAACGCAAGTTAGAAGAACCTAATGCAATATTGGATAGAGAAACCTATGAAATTAATAAAGGAAAGAATGAGAGACGGGTGGATAGCTGGAAGCAATATCGGGCTGGTGCATGGGGATTTTTAGGATTGGCGGCTCTTGGTTCAGGAATAGGACTTACCCTTTATTTTTAGTAATGGACGGTAGTTATGGTATTTAAGAACGTGAAAACTCGTATTCCATATATTTGTATTACATTTTTAATAGCACTTTTCTGTGCAAGAGAGAACCCACTTTTTGACCCCAACGCCAATCCTCATGGCATCCCAGTTGTATCTGCCGGAAACGATACGATAGTATCAATTAATGATACTATAAGGCTTTCTGGTGAAGTTGTTGATGATGGTGAGATTGAACGCTATGAGTGGAACATTAATGATGAAGGATTTGTTGAAGTATCTAAAATAGATACAATTATCATTGCTCCGAAAATACCGTATCAAGCTTACAAATGTTCACTCCGTGTTGCCGATGATGGTGGACGATTTGGTGTTGATACTGTGACTATTACGATATTACAGGATATTCCAACTGCAATCGCTGAATGTAACACACACGAAGCTTCCATTAATGACAGCATTATTCTCAATGGATCTGCTACAGATAAATACGGATATATCACTAAATACGAATGGGATGCTGGAGGAACAGGAACATTTGTTGGTGGGGCGATTGATGATAGTATAATATCAGTTAAAACTTCCAATAGTCCTATTACTTCTTTTGACTGTATTCTAAGGGTTACCGATGATGATGGAAACCATGGTTATGACACGGTTTCTGTTACTGTTGTTTTGGACCCACCAGTGCCCATGGCAACCTGTAATAGTTCGGAAGTATATGTTAATGACAGTATCACATTAATGGGATCAGCTTCAGACAAGTATGGCTATATAATAAAATATGAATGGGATCCCGGAGGTACGGGTAATTTTATCGGAGGTACATTAAGTGATAGTATTTTTAAAACAAAAGTCTCAAAATACCCTGATACTATTCCCTATATATTAAGAGTAACTGATGATGACAGTGTCCAGGCTTATGATACTGTTATGATAACTATTCTTGGTGATCCACCTCTGCTTACTATGAAATCATTTCCTGAAGTAGTATCAATGAATGACGCAGTAACAATAAAAGGTTACGGCAATAGTGCTGTTGGTTATGTAATAAAATGGGAGTGGGACCCAGGTTTAACCGGGACATTTATTGGAGGAACCACTGCAGACAGTGCCTATTCTACAATATCTCCTTCAACGCTAGATAGTAGTTATTATTATGCATTAAGGGCCACTTATAATGACGGGACAATAGCACACGACACAATTAGTATTAAGGCTATTTCGGATCTGCCAGTTCCAAATATCTCTTCAAATTACTCTGAATTATCAATCAATGACACGGTAATTTTTACTGGCTTCGGGACAGATAAATTTGGTTCAATAGTCAAATGGGAGTGGGACCCCGGAGCTACAGGAACATTTATTTCAACAAATGCAACCAATCAATTTAAAACGAATGTTTTTTCTATTCCGGGAATTTTTGTATGCATTCTTAAGGCTACTGATGATGACAATGAGGCATCCTATGACACGGTTGCTGTTTCCGTTGTTTTAGATGCACCGATTGTCACTGCAAAAGCTAAAACTAATACCGTAACACTTTATAACTTTTTTGATGTATCAGGTGATGTCATAAATAAATATGGTTCAATTGTTAAATATGAATGGAACCTGAACAGCACCGGTTACAAAGAAACCCCGACAATAGAGACATCATTTAAAGCCACAGAACTATCGAACGTATGTTCCCTGCGTGTAACAGATGATGATAATAACGTTGCTTATAGTTCAATAACAGTTGCGGCTGTCAATTATCAGATAATACCGGTTATAGGAACTGAAAACAACAAAGTCTCTATCAATGATACAGTTTTACTTGTTGGATCTGTTTCAACTCCGCAATTTGATACAATTGTAAAATGGGAGTGGGACGATGGAAATACGGGAAGTTTTATTACTTCTGTGGATAGTACTTATCTATTTGTAGCGCCCTCTACCCCTGATAGCAACTTTCTTTGCTTATTAAAAGTTACTGATAAAAACGGGTTTATTGGTTTGGATAGTATTAAAATCAATGTGTTACTCGATGCACCCACTTGTACTGCAATGACAACAACGCCTACTGTGTTTACAAATGACACTATTCGATTACATGGAATAGCCTTAGATCTATATGGAACAATTGAGAAGTATGAGTGGGATTTTGATGGCAGTGGGTGGATAGAAACTTCAAGTGGAGATACAACAATTATTGCACCACAAATAGAACAATTTTACTTTTGTAATTTTCGCGTTACGGATGATGACGATATAGTAAGCAGTTATAAAGTAAAAATTACAACAGTACATCCAACAATGACAGATATTGATGGTAATGTTTATAATGTGATCATATTAGGGTGTCAGGCATGGACAGTGGAGAATTTACGTACAACAAAGTTTAATGACAATACAGCCATCCCCCATGTAACTGATGATTCTTTATGGAATAACCTTGCCACATCAAGATATTGCTATCACAACAACACAACAGATGAAGATAGTATTGCAAAATTTGGAGCCCTATATAACTGGTTTACGGTTAATACAGGAAAGCTTGCCCCTGTAGGTTGGCATGTCCCATCATTTAATGAATGGGAAGAGTTGCAAGAATATTTAATTAGTTCTGGTTATAATTGGGATGGTGATACTACAGGTAATAAGATAGGAAAATCAATGGCTACGACAACAGATTGGGATTCATCTGGCGTTGATGGTCATGTAGGAAAGATTCTGTCATCAAACAACAGCTGTGGCTTTTCTGGTTACCCTAGTGGGTTTCGTTCGGATAATGGTAAATTTGCAAGTATTGGAAAGGGTTGTACTTGGTGGAGTTCAACGGATTGGACACCTGTTTACAGTTGGGAAGGCACCCTTTTGTATATTAGCTCTGCTTTTATTATTAGCGATATGCGTAAGACATATGGTGCATCTGTAAGATTGATTCGAGACTAACCCAGCACAGAAATTGCAGCCTAATATTTTTAAAACATCTATACAAAAAAATATATTTCATAAAAATGATAAATTAGGTCTCTCTGAGTAAGCTGGCGCTTTTTTGGAAGAGCTTGCTAGAGAAGAAAGCGATAAAAGTCAGAAACTATGTTCCTCATAATATGCATCTCCATGGATTGAAAGATGCTCATTTTTTTTAGCAATATGTATTGTCAATCTTCCCTTTTACTCATTCTTTCCACTTTTCGAGGAGTTAAAAAGGAGTATTTGATGCTTAACCTTAATATTGTTCTGTGTCTCCATTTATTTACTTCAGAACTTGTTTGTAAATATACTGATCCTGACAATCCGTTTTTATATAGATTGACACCAATATTTATTATTATATCCTCAGGATGGTACAATAGTTTTGGAACATATTCAAAAACCATATCACAAAATGGAAAAAGAGAGTATGATAACCCTATTTGAGGTCTAAACACCAATCCATCAGAAGTTTTAATTAATTGTAAATATGTCGCACCGTTTAGTTTATTTCGAAATGAGGAAAATTGTGTCCCAGTTCTAAACCAGTAACAATAAATTCCAGAATAATAATGCCCTGTAAACCCTGTTTGAGTAGACAATCTAAGTATTTTTATATCCTTATATAATGAGGTACTCCCACCAAAATATTGATATTTTGGGCTTACTGTATAGAGAGAATGATGTATTCGGAAATTAAACAGTCGAAATACATTTCCTGTTAAATACAGATAATTGTTGCTAGAGACTTGTAACACAATTAAGGAATCTTCAGGGATATCTATTTCAAGTGATTTAGCTGCAATTTCATTACTATAGAGTAGTAACATCACAATTAATACGAAAGGAAGAAAATAGTTTTTCATCAAAATATTTTTGGTCTAATATGGTTACTTATTAATTCATAAGCTTTTTCATTTATATGTAATCCATCTGTAGTATAATCTTCGCGAAGTTGGTTGTTTTTATCTATTAATAAATGGTTAACTTCTATAAACTCACATCCAGAAAAAAGTTGAACCGTACTCTGCAATCTCATGTTAAGAACAGTATATAGAGAGTTTAATTTTAATGAAATTGATTCTCCAAATCGTTTGTTTGTTTTTAAAAGAGATAGGACGCAACAATTAACCTTACAATAAGAAATGTCGTTTAATAAAGCAGAATATTCAAGTAGGATTGAATCAACTATTATGGAGTCTTCTACTCCTTGTGTAATCATTTTAATACAATCATTCGTTCCAATTAGAAGGACTAATTTTTCAGGATTATATTTGTTTAAATCTTTAAGCAGCCTCGTTCTTGTTTCACATACAGTGCTTCCTTTAATCCCGGTGTTTGCTGTTTCAACTTCTGGAAAATAAAAAAAAGTGTCCCATCCATATATAAGTGAATCACCTGTGAATAAGACTGCTATGTTGTTTTTGTCAACACAATTGAAAAAGATTAAACATGTTAAAATTATTAATACTCTTCGTTTAAGATCAATTAACATGCAGAGCTTTTGCATTCTTAACTCTATCTCCAATTGATACTGCAGGTGTCCCATAACAAATTTTACCAGGTGGGAGATCTTTAAATACTGAGCTTCGGGCTCCGACAACAGCTCCTTCACCAATAGTTACTCCTGGATGAATATATACATCTGTTGCTATCCATGATTCATTTTCAACTACAATATTTTTGGTATAAATATTAAAGCATTTGTTTGAAAAATCGTGAGACGCTGAGCAGAGATATGACCTTTGTGATATAACTACATTTTCACCAATTTTAATCTTACCTAAACTATATAAAACTACCTCATCTCCAATCCAACTAAAATCTCCAATTTCTAGTTTCCAAGGATAAGTAATTTTTACAGTTGGTCTTATAAGTACATTTTTTCCTATCTTGGCGCCAAAGAATCTTAGAATTAGTCTTCTCCAGCTATATAAAAACTGGGGAGACCAGCGAAATAGAGTGTCATTGACAATCCACCATAGTTGAACAACTATGGTATTTTTCCCTCTAAATCCTATTGGGATATTAAATTTTTTAAGGTCTTGATAGGTACACATTATTTCGTTTCAATTTCATTGATTAATTTTACAATATTGATGCTAACATCAAATTTGTCTTTAAAACATTTTATTGCAGCCGATCGCATTTCATTTTTGTTTTGATCATTCATTTTGCTCCAGATATGAAGTGCTTTTGAAATTCCTTTAACAGTATCTTTTACAACGACACCTGCATTGTGTTCTTTAACTTCTCTCCATATATTTACTTTGTTTGTAATAAGAACTGGAAGACCAATACTTAATGCTTCTGCAACGACAATTCCAAAGTTTTCTTGGTGTGATGGTAAGATAAAAGCATCTGATGCAAAAAAGGCTCCCCATTTTAAATCACCACATATCATACCGGGCCACGTAATACTATCATTAATTCCTAACTTTTGGGCTTTTTTCATTAATTGATTCTTATAATTAGGTATTGCTGGTCCTGCTATAAGAATATTAAATTTTTCTCTAATATCATTGTTGTTTGAAATTGCTTGAAGCAACAAGTCGCATCCCTTTTTAGGGTCAATTCTGCTTAGAAAAAGCAATATTTTTTTATTAAGTAGGTGTGGATATTTTTGGTAAAATTTACGTTTTGCTAAAGATTCATCTATCTTCCCTTTTTCAATTCCCAATCCAACAACTTTTCCTTTTGCTTTATATAACCAGAATGATTTTGCCGCAAGAGCTCTTTCTTCTTCACAAGTGAATAAAACAGCTTGTGCATCTCTTAGAACCTTATAGTCGCTCCACGGCCAGAACAACCATTTTTTTAGGTGTTTTAATGGGTATTTCTTTTTAAACCAAGGGTCAAGCATGCCATGAGGAAAAATAAAATATGGAATCCTTTTTCTTTTTAAAACATACCATGTTGCATAAGAGTGGAATGTCCAGATTCCGTGAATTATAAATTTGTCAAATCTTGAATAATTACTTCTTAACCAGAGGATAAATCTCAAACAAAAACTATAAGGGGTAATCCCAGGCCCACAGCAGTGTATTTTAAACGGGGTTTCATTTGACCAACTATTATCTGGAGAGTCAAGTGTTGCAATTTCAATACTATGTTTGTGATTCCTTAGTTGCTTGCTTAATTGAATTACAGCTTCAACTGTTCCTCCATGTTTTGGATTCATGGATGGTATTATATGTAAAATATGCATTTAAATAGATTCGAGAAAAAATTGGATTGTGAAATATTCTCTATGCTTTTGAAGAGATTAAACTTTATTAACATGTAAAATTCTTTTTAAGGCGTTTTTAATAAGGGCATACCAATAGAGAAAATCAGGAATGAAAATAATTTTCCAGACACGATATTTTTTTTGAATAAACCTAAACTCTTTTAGTGATCCATTGCTTTGTTGGCTGATACCACCAATTAACATATAAGAAATGGTTTTATCTACATATCCATTGAGTGCTAATTTGTCGTAATTTCTTATTAGTAACTCATAATCCATTGCACTTTTTAGAGAAGTATCATATAGCTCATATTCTGAAAAAAGTCGATTGTTATGAAACGTGGATTGATGTGTTAAGCACATATACTGCTTTAGCCGTTTCTTAGGAAAAAAACCTTTAATACCTTTTCCAATTATACCATCCTTATTCTTAAATACAATATTACCCCAAACAAGAAGATCACCCTCTCGTTTTTTTAGCTCTGTCTCCATTTCCGTAAGTATATTTGAATTGTATAACTCATCTCCAGCACCCAGAAAAAGAATCCACTTCCCATTAGCATTTTTTATTCCCTTGTTGAATGCCTCACTAATTCCATTATCTTTCTCACTTATCCAATGTATTGGATTTTTTTTACTATATTTTTTTACAATTTTTAAAGTAGAATCCGTAGACTCAGAATCAATAATTAAATGTTCATATTGTTTAAACTGTTGATTGGAAACGCTTACAAGAGTCCTCTCTATTAAATCCTCTGCATTAAAGGTTGGGGTGATGATACTAATGTAAGGTAAACTCATTTATGTTAGTAACACCGTATTGTGTGTTATATTCTTGTTTTTTAAGTTTTCTGGGGGGAAATACATAATTGCAATAAATATCATTTGTATAGTAAAATTCTCTGTTGAGAGCCATAATATTAATATTATAAAAAATAGTATCTTTGAATTAAGAAATCGATTCTTAAAAAGAGGTGAAAAATATAATAAACTTATTATGATTCCCATTTGTCCGAGAAATAGTAACAATGAATTTGAAGATGATGTCCCACCACCTAAAAGCAATGATTTTTTAGCCCAAATCTTTGAGGCATAATCTCCAAAACCATAACCAAATAACCAGTGATCACGAATTAATAGCAAATCCACAGAAGTATCAAGTAATCTTCGTGAAAAACTTGCATA
Organism: Chitinivibrionales bacterium; assembly: GCA_028278335.1. GTDB lineage: Bacteria > Fibrobacterota > Chitinivibrionia > Chitinivibrionales > JANQEN01 > JANQEN01. Next base: position 9,374 of record JANQEN010000083.1, read on the forward strand.
GGCAAAACTATTTGAGGAAAACTTGTTTTGAATAATTTTACTTTGAAATACTATCAACACCAATAAAACTATAATCCATAGATTAATAAACATTTGTTTTTTGTTAATCTTAAAATGCTTTATAAAATATTGGAAATAGATTAGGAGCAGAACTATATATCCTGTTGTAGACAATGTGGTTAATACCGTAATAAAATAGAGAATATTTTCTTTACTAGCAAACTTGTTTTTATAATATAAACTTGAAATTAAAGCCAAATTTATAAATAATTGAAATGCACCGGGCTCCCAAAAAATTGATTGATTGCGCGTGATAAAATATGAATCATGTACTGGCCAGGTAAATATAAATATATTATTAAAAGATATTTTATCATTAAAAACATTTATTATGTAGCTTAAACGCAAACTTTCAATAGGCAAAAATGATATAATACTTGGGAAAAAATTGACAAGACACATACCTACTAAACTTAATGATGAAATCCAAATTATTATTTTTCTGTATATAGACCAGAATTGATATGGAGATATTACCTCTGAGAGAAAATATATTGAGGCAATTCGCATCATAAAACCAATATACGAATTAACAGCCTCCATGTAAGAGATTATGTGGAATGAGAGTAAACAATAAAAAAGTAGGATGTGCACCGAATTAAATCGTATCCTTTGATTAAAACTGAAATTTAGTATACCTGAATATTTTAAATAGACTATTCCGGAAAAAAGAAATTCTAGTAAGAAAAAAAAATCATCTCCTATAGATTTAACTAACAAAGAGCCCGAGTTCAAAATAGTCAAAAATATGAGAGATGTTACGAGAAAATCTTTAACATTTATTGTGAGATTAAAAAATCTTATGTTCATTTAATAAATGCTTAGGTCGTTTTATTTCAAGGATTCAGTGTATTTTAATTAGACTAATATATTTACTGACTAACTCTTTTTTTCTGCTTCGCTTTTGGTGAACTTAACAACGTGGAGCTGTTCTTATTTGGATAAATAAAATAGTGAACTTGGATGCTTATACAATGAGTGTCAGGCTTTATAGTCTGTAAAGGTGACGTTAAAGCTTAATAAGTTGTAATAAATTATGAGGAGGAACATGACTCATCAAGCAAAAATTTTATAAGACTCTATATAAATTAATTTTGGAAAAATTTAAACAATGAAAGAAAGGGAAGAGGAGGAGATATGATGAAAAAGGAATATCGTTTACAAATGCATTTATAAAATCATGTTATAAAGTATGATGAAATACAACTGAATATGAAAACCAAAACACCTTCCAGTTTGATACGAAATATTAGATCAAACCGAAACTTTGTTATATAAATTAAAGTATTTTTGTGCAATTAACTCAATTCGATATTCGTTTTCAACTTTTGCTCGTGCAAATTCACGTAATCTGTTATATCTATTATCATCCTTTAAAACCCATTCAATCCCTTTTGCTAAATCTTCTACATTAAAGGGAGTTGCTAAATAACCATTTTTCAAATGATCAATCATATCTTTTAAACCACCAACATTGAAAGAAACAATTGGAATCCCACAGGACAGTGATTCCATAACCATATTTGGTAAATTATCCTGAAGGGAAGGTGCTACAAACACATCCGCGGAGGAATAAATTAAGGCTAACGTTGTTGCATCACTTATATCACCAAGGTAGTATGATTTTAACAAGCTATTTTGCTCATTTTTAGGTTTACTTCCCCCAATGACAACCAAACCATAATCATTTTTAATTTTATCTAATTCTGTAAAAATTGAAAGAGCTTCTTTTAGTTTGCTATACCCTTTTCTCTCATCTGCTGTAGCCTTTATTGCCCCAAAAAGAATTAATTTTTTATCTTGGGGCAAATTTAGGGTATCTCTTGCAAACTTCTTATTAATTGGTTTGAAAATATCAGTATCTATACCATTAGGGATTACTTCTATTTTTTTTTCCTTTAAAATTTCACTTTCTCGTGCACAATCAGCCAACCATTTGCTAGGTGATACTACTACAATATTTATATCTTTCCATAGCTTTCTTTTAATTCTAAAGTTTTTATTTGAAACATCTTTGTTTACTTTTGAATTCAGGATAAAGCATTGATGACAGTCTGTTTTATATTTTTCACAACCGTTGCTATAATGACAACCTCCTGTAAATGCCCACATATCATGAAGAGTCCAAACAATAGGTTTTTTAATTTTTTTTATTTTCTTAATATCTATAAATCCATGATTTATCCAATGCAAATGTATCAGTTGAGCTTTACTATTAAAAAGCTTGTTTGAATAGGTTGAGGATATCCAACCAATCGAATAGGTACCTTTATTTAATCTATCTCGGTAACGCAATAACGGTAAGGATTCTAATTGGCGATATAAATAATAAGAAAATTTTTCTCCTTTTGACACCGGGCTGGTAACTGTATAGTCATTTGTATCTTTCTTAAAAACAAAATATTCTGACTGGACTCCTAAATTAATTAAACCTTTGTGCAATCTATATGCTGCCTTTCCCGCTCCACCAGATATATCATAAGTGTTTGCTAATGTTATATTCATATTGTCCACTCTTGAAAAAAACAAATAAAAAACTAATATTTAACGGCTTCTACAAATATTGAGTCTGGTTTTCTAATATTCCCATCAATCTCATCCAATTGAAAGATTGAAAAATTAGTAAATTTACTTTCATTAGCTTTACAAAATTTGATGTCTTTAAACCCACACTTGCTAAGTATCCTTTTGAGACTAAATCTGTCATACATTGCTCTATGAATTTCTCCCGAATTTCTAAAAATCCCAGTACGAAATGAATTTACATATTTACTTCCTAAAATAAGAAAAATTGTTATTTCAATTAGCAGTATTTTTAAATAGTGGACTGCTTTAAGAAGTCCTTTTAAATTTAATTTATCTAAAATTTTATTTAAAAAGGATAATTCTGAATATGATAATTGTGACATTTTATGCATGACCTGTTCTACTTCTTTACCATGCCTGGCGAATATAAATTTTAGGTTCTCATTACTAATATTCTTTGAATTCCAAAGTTTTAACAATTCTCCACCACGAACCTCTCTTGTTGCTTGGTCAAATAATTCTAAATAAGTATAGTCATACATAAACTCATACTCTATTTTTCCTGATTCTAATTTGTTTAAAAATTCAAGGTAATTTGTACAAATTACTTCTAAATTTGGTACAACAATTCGAATTATTCCATTCGGTTTTAAAATTCTTTTTTGCTCTTTTAAAAAAGAAAGGGCTTCACTTTTAGATAAATGTTCTAATACATGAGAACTATAACACACATCAATACTATTTGATTTAAAGGGTAATCCTTTTGTTAAATCAGAAGAAATTACATCCGGCTCGCTGCTATTTAGATCAATATTTACCCAATCTTTATGATAAGTATCACCACAACCAATATTTATCATTTTCATTAATGAAAACTCCTTTTAGATAAAAGACTCAACTTCTATTATTCATTTTACACCATTCAATAGCTATTTTTAAATATTTAGAAAACTTTTCTGCTTTAAACTTTGAATCTTCTTCAGAGAGAAATAAATTGGCTCCCAATAAGACCTCATTACTATGGTTCATCATTTTAATTATATATTGGTATGTGTCTTCAATATTAACAGGTGTGTTTATTAATTTGATTAATTTTGGTCCAAGCTCATATAAGTCAGAACAATAACTAACAGCAGGATGGTGTTTATAGTACACATTAGGGGCAAAGGAAAGCACTGGTTTTCCATACATTAATGCCTCTATTCCTGTTGTGGAGTTGAAAGTTACAATTCCTTTCGCATTTTTTAAAATTTCATGAATGGAAACATTTGCTGGTATTAAACGAACATTTGGTAGCCGTTTTAAGTAAGCTAAAAAATCTAAGGAGAACCTTTTTCTCCAGGTTGGATGTTCACGCACATATAAAGAATATCTATGTGGTAAAACTCTACTTATGCAATCAGCAAGAAAAACCTGATTTGTATAGGGCATACTACGTAGTGTTACTGTGGACTCATTTGTTAAATGAAACCCTAAGAAAAGATAGGGCACATTTGGATTATATTGGTCTTGTATAATTCGTTTTCCCACTTTTTCTTCAACACTTAAGTAAACATTATGTATCAAATTTAAACTTTTATTAATTAAAAACTTGGGAATATATTTTATTGTCCTTTTGATTCCTCTTCTGTTTAGCCTGTACGCGATTTTTCTATTAGGAACACAAGTATCAACTTTAGGGTAAGGTGGTTTTCTTAATTTAACATATTCTTTCACCAATTGTTTCGCGTCTTTCAAGCTAAATTTTTTATGCCACTCTGGTTCTGCAAGTCGTTCTTTCCCAAATTCAAACTGTTGATGAATTGTACTTCTTCCTAAGAAACAACTTGTTTGACGAAGGAATATTTTATTAAGTTTCAAGCAAATTGCCCGACCAAATTCCATTTCTGCTTCAGGTGACTGATCACAGAATACAACATCAATGTTATTTTCAATAATCACCTTTTCTAAATACAATATCTTTTTAATATGAAAATCAATGTTAGAAAAAAAATTTTCTGACAAATGAATTTTCCGCTCATTTCTTTCCCCCGTAACTTGTAATAGATCAGGGTATAGAGCTTGTTTAAAAGTAATTGAATAGTCTTTTTCAAGCCTTTTTGCTTCATTATCAATTTGATCTGCGGAGCATTCAGCAATTAATTCTGAGTTAAAATTAAAGCTATCATCCGGTCGTAGTTTTGCTGAATAATTATTGCTAAAAAAGATATATCTTAAATTGATGTCTTCTGTTTTTAAAAAGTTTTTTAAAAAGTTACAAAAATAGGGAAAATAAGGGCAATCTTCGCTGTCCTTAATATATTTATTCATTATCCAAAGAATATTCATTAATATGATTTCCTACTGCTAAGACTTGATTATATTAATACGTTTTAAAGATATGCATTTTCATTAATGGTTTATACTGTGCTAATAATTTTGATAACAAAATAATTTTAATAGTTTTAGGCATTATACTGTTGTATCTTTTTTTAAAAAATATTTGTTTAAAGAATCTTTTAAATCTATCCGTTTGTTCATTTCATAATATGAGAACACTGCAGAAAGGATAAAAACCCCTAATGCAAAAACATAGTTTATAGTTGAGACGCTGAAAGAAACTAAACCAAATGAAGCCGTTGAAAAAAGTAGGCTCAACACAATCAGACGTAAACAGTCTCTCTCAAAGAAAATGAAATATTTTTTTCGAGCAATAATAAGCACTTGCATAGTATAAAGAAAGATTCCAATGAAAAAGGCAATCCCAATACCCGTTAGCCCAAAGAGCTTATACCCAATAAGATGTAATCCCACAACATATATTGCTGATATCAACTCACTCCAGAACCAAATTTTTGAATCCCCCTTTGCCATGATCGTTAAACTCAAAGTCCAACTGATTGTTTTTGGCACTATTCCCAAAGCCATCCAGAGGAGCATTTTATTTGCAGGGATAAATTTGTTTGAATATAAAAGAATTAACACATAATTCACACATACCATAAAAATGACAATAATTGGAGTAATAATTAACAAGGCAGTTTCTGTCTGAAAATTGACTGTTTGGTTGAATTCCTTCCGGTCATGTGCAACTCCAGCAAGCCTTGGGTAATAGTCAGTACTCATAGCAGTGAATATCATGCCAACATACTGATTCAATATAGCCACACCTGCGGTATATAAACCAACCTGTTCAAGGCTGCCGGAAATACTTATATACAACCGCAATATATATGTTTGTGCTAGAGTAATCATGGCAGTAATATTTAAAATAAATCCGAAAAAAAGCATTTTCCGACCAGTGATAAAGGTGCGCTTTATTGACATTCTCAGTGGGTAAATATTAATTCTATTTACATAAAACCATGAAAATATGAAGGCCCCTAAAGAGCCAATCAGGATGTTTGGGACGATTGCATCGATCTTATAGAAATAATAGAGCGGCACACCAATAATGAGCCCAACACTACCACCAATTACATTAGCCTTGGCAAGAGATTTTAGTTCTCGTAAACCTTGTAAAATTGTAAAATTTCCAGAGCTTAACTGTGTAAAAAGAATGGACAAAGATAACCAAACAAACGCTAGCTCGTAATCGTTGTTACCAAAAGTGATCTGGCTTAACCAAGAAGAAAATACTAGGGTAAACGCCGCCCCCAGCAATCCAGTTGTAAGAATCATTCGATTCAATGTTTTGTAGTATCTTGAAATCCGGACTGGCTTATTTGATTTCTTTGCTGCTGCTAAATCCCTTACAGCACTAATGTTCAGCCCCATATTTGTTGTTCGTTGGATCAAGCTAATAGTTGACATAAACAAACCAATGATACCCATCCCGGTTGGACCAATTAAAATGGCGACAACTTTTGATCTAACAACATTTATTGCAATATTATATACTTGGACACCTCCAAATAAACTTGTCGCTTTTAGAATTTGGCGATAGGCGGACTGATTCTCAACTTGAGGGATTGTGTAGATTTCCTTTTCTAAAGGCTGTTGATTACTGAGCAAATATATTTAACAGCATCAATGCCTAGATGAGGACCCATTGGTAAACTTAATACTTGACTAGAGAGGTGTTCAGTGATGGATAATCTAATCTTATTATACGCTGTATACGCATCTTGTTTGTGTGGTGGGACGGGATAGTGAATTATTGTTTGAATACCTGCTTTAGTCAGTTGCTGTTCAACATTGTGTCTATTCATACATTTAATTACAAATAAATGAAATACATGATCATTGGTTCCTGACCAGAATGGTAATATGATTCCTTCATTTTTAATATTGTTTATGTAGTACTCGGCAATTTTCCGGCGCTGGCTATTCCAAGAATCGAGATGTCTAAGCTTGACTCTTAAAATAGCTGCTTGTATCTCGTCTAGTCTACTATTATAGCCTATGTTTCCATGTATATATTTTTTCTTAGAACCATAGTTCCTAAGCATCCTAACGGTTTCGCCTAACCTCTTATCATTAGTAGTAATTGCTCCACCATCACCAAAGGCTCCCAGATTTTTCCCAGGATAAAAACTGAATGCAGCGGCATTTCCGAGTGATCCTGTTTTTTTATTGCCATATTTTGCTCCATGTGATTGAGCTGCGTCTTCTAAAACATTAATGCCAAAGGCGGCTGCAATTTTCTTAATTTCCAACATTGAGGCGGATTGCCCATAGAGGTGCACAGGAATTATTGCTTTGGTTTTTTTTGTTATAGCTTGCTCTATCAATTTTGGATTTATATTAAAGGAAGATTCATCTACTTCTACAGGTATAGGTGTGGCTCCAACATGGCTGACAGCCAACCAGGTTGCTATAAAGGTATGCGCAGGAACAATTACTTCATCACCTGCTTTTACTCCCCAAGCTCGTAAAACTAAACTTAAAGCTTCAAGGCCACTACCAACTCCTATACAATATTTAACACCACAATATTCAGCAAATTCTCTTTCAAATATTTCTAGCTCATTACCGAGAATGTACCATGCACTATCAAGCACTCGTTGTACTGTTTCATCTATTTCTTGCTTTAAGTCATTGTAGGTAGCACCTACATCAAGGAAGGGGATTTTCATTTCTCCATTTTTCTTTGATAAATTGTTCATATTCACGATAGTAGTCGCTTTCATCATAAGGCAATGAGGCTAGTACCAGACAAATTCCTCCCCCTGAAAAGTTTTTTAATTCACGCCACATCATTGATGGCATATATAGGCCATAAGACGGTCTGTTTAGGCAAAACGATCTTTGAGACTTTCCATCATCAACAACTACGTCAAAACTACCTGATGCTGCAATGATTAACTGTTGAAGTGCCTTGTGAGCATGTCCACCTCGTTCAGATCCTGCTGGAACATCGTATAAGTAATAGACTCGTTTGATATCAAAAGGAACATGAACACTATTATATATTGGTGTAATGGCACCTTGTCTGGGTGTCTGAATAACTGTCAGGTCAATTAATTTACAATCCTCACATGTTGTGTTGTTCATTTTTCACCTTAATATATTCATTATAATTATAAATGTAATCTTTTTCTTTGTATGGTAGCGATGCCAAGATCAGAGCGACTGAATTTGTCGAAAAATGCCTAATTTGTCGCCAAGTCATGCCGGGTACATATAGTCCTTCATAGGAACGATTTAGATTATAGACTTGCTCTCTTCCTTTTCCATCATCAATCGCTACATCAAAACTACCAGAAAGTGCTATAATTACTTCCTGTAATTCTTTATAGGCATGGCCACCCCGAACTTCACCACCGGGGACATCGTATATCCAATATGCTCTTTCAATTTCAAATGGAATATGAGTATCATTTTCAATAAAAGAAAGGTTTCCTCTATCATCTAAAATTTTCGGGAATGATATAATTTTATTTTTCATATTTTCTCAATGTTATTAATGGCTTAACGAGCACCATTTACTTCAGATTCTTCTTTATACAATGTTAATGTAAAATAACCAATAATCACTTTTTTTCGAATACCGGCCTATATGTTTTTAATTATTTACTTTTGGGAATAAAAATAGCCCCACTAAAGTGCCTTTCGTAAAAATGTAGAATAATCTAAAGAAATTAAAATAATCTCTATTCTGATAATATTCCCTTAATTTGGTTTCAATTTCCCAACACTCAGATCGAAAGTAGCGTATTTTTTTGGTTAATGTATCCTGTTTATTAAACAGCTTCATGATTAGAATTGTTGTTCTCGGACGATAATAATATTTTTGGTTCCAGTAATGTGATGAAGTACCTCCACCATAATGGGTGATGCTTACTCCAGGAATTGCTTCGGTCTTGTATCCATTCAATTTGAGCCAATTATTAAAATAAAATTCGCATCCGTAATAGATTAAGTTTTCTGGTATATAATTCATTTCATTCATTAAGGAATTTCTTGTAATAAATGTTTCATTAATATTATATGTTTTACCCATACGTATTTTTTCAATACCAGGACCCCAAGTCATACCTCCAGAACTATCATAGATTGTTGGACTTGCTGCTCCACATTGTGGATTTTTATCCAAATGTTCCACAAGTTTTTCTAATAAATTTTGATCGTTTATCTTCATGTCTGTCTGGATAGAATAGGTATATTTTGATCCTTTTGCATAAGCTTTTTTTAAACCCATACTCCATTTATTGTCATTCCCAAACTTCCATGGTTTTGGATAAGAATAAACGATAAATTTTTGATCTTTTACGGCCTTTAACTTTTGCAGTTCACCGTTATCTGAGTTGTCATCTATAATAATGACATGAAAATCTTGAAACGTTTGCTTTTTCAAGTCTTCATAAATAGATATCACATCATCAGAGTTGTTCCGGTTAAGAATGAGTACAGATAGAGTATTATTCATAATTTTTTATCAGCTATTCACCAAGAAATAAGACTATTAAAATTATTAGATTCAAACACCATCAAGTTTATTTACTTTATTAAAAAGCAGTTCCGCTAAATCAATTGATCCATGATTTCCCCAACAGATTTCATTTGTAACTTTATCCATTGGATTTGCTGAAGATACTTGATCAAGATCAAATTCATCGGCAGATGATATATGCGTTATACTTGAATATTTAATTGGACTATGAATGTATTTGAATTTTGGTATATGTCTGCCCTCTACGGCAACAACTTTTTTTCCTAAAATCATTGGTTCGAATATGGTTGAACAATGATCACCGCAGATGATGATGTTGGCCCATTTAGTTACACGAGATCGATCACATTCTTTATTCACCAACAAAAGATTTTTGAAAGTTTTGAGCATTCTTAAATCAATATACTCAGTTTCCCTTGGGTGAAGCTTTAAAACCATTGACACATTAATATCTTCTGATAAATCAATAATGATTTCTTCAATAATTTTCCAACCACTTGTAGAAGTGTAAGGGCCAATTCCAGGCATAAATATACCAATTTTATACTTTTTTTCATTTTGAAAGGAAATGTTGTTTTCGTTTATAGCATTTATATAATGCACATTAGGAAAGCTAGAGCTAACATCACCTAAAACAATTCGATTTTTTGTACTTGAATCAGTTTCATTTTTATTACAAACAAAAACAAAGCAGCCATCATATAAAAGAAAATTTGGCTCTGAAAATGCGCTATGTAACCCCCCCGCTGCACCATGGGTAAAGATACATACTGGTATATTACGCAAAAGGGCTTCTCTCCTGAACATTTCAGGTAAATAGCCATCATTAATTAATGCCTGGTCCATTAATAGCACATCTGGATCTACCTTCTCAAATATTTTCTTAACAAGAGCAGATTTGATTTTTTCTAAATATCTACTAAACAGAGTAAAAAATATGAATTGAAATAACAGTTTTTTATTTTTGATACAATTTTTAAAAGTTACAACGCTGCTATTACTTAATTTTTTTAGAAGGTTACCTAATAAATCAAAGTCACAGAAATCCTTAACAAAAAAGCCATGTTTTCTCATTAAGAATTTTTGGAATGTGTTTGCAATACCATCATTATAAAATGGTGAAAAATCCCCTACAAATATAAATGACTGCTTATACCTATTTTTAGCAGAGATCGCTAAAGTAACTACTCGCTCAAAATCAGATTCAGTACGTATTATGTAAAGGGCTTTTTTCATTTCAAATTATAACATACCAAATATTGTACAAGGAGCTCCGTCACCATTTTCTATAAAAAGGGGAGATATAATTACTTGGTTGATGTTACCTGTTATTGGGATTAAGGATACATCTTCAATAAGCATAACCGGATCAGAATTATCATTCTTACCTAGAAATCCCTGGTGTGCGTTACGTCCATCATCGCGGTTTTGGTATGAGGTGATGGAGATCGTATCAATACCAACAGCTCGAACATTGGGATGCTCTTCTCGCACCCAATGCGCAAAGGTTGATGATAGACCGGGATTATATTTCCAATATTTTTCCTGAAATCGATATTGTTCAAATCCTGTACGAATTAACAGTAGATCAGTGTTTGCGATCAAGCTGTTATTAAAATCATTTGGAGTGATTAAATAGTTTTCATCACATGGAATATCCACTAACTGCGGTTTATTAAAAATCCAAAACTCTGGAGGATAATCTGATAATGTATTTCCATCATTAAAAAAGTGTCGAGGAACATCTAAATGTGTTCCAGTGTGATTTGGAAAATTTAACGTTAATGTGTTAGCTGAGTCACCTTTTGTAATACTAGTTTTTGATTTAATTGAAATACTTTGTTCACCGCCATATAAAGGCGTTTCTTCTGAAAGCGAATGTGACAATAAGATGATTTGCGGCATTTGTTGGTGTTTTTCTATTGTGGTAGCAATCTATTAAAAATATCCACTTGTAAAGGATAGACACTTTTAAAAGAGTATTCGGTGGTCTTCTCTTTTTTCGCGACACACCAAATTTCCTCTTTTTCTTCAGCTGTTTTAATTGGATATAATCCACCCATTTCCAACGTTTTTATAAACGTTTCCTTTGAGTAATAATAGGTATGCACTGGTCTAAAGATATATTCCCACCAATCATCGTAATCGCGCAGCTCAGTCCTGACATTGACTATGTCAGGTACCGCAAAATAAATCGCCCCATTTGGGCTTAATGCTGTATTTAGCTTCTTTAATGTATCTAGTGGATCCAATACGTGCTCAAAAACGTGTCTTAATATTATCAAATCCATTTTACCCTTAAAATTTTCCTCCCAGGGCAAGTCAAAGTCATGAGTAATTAGTGTGGCTCCTACATTTTCACTCTGCATAGATTTTTGACCTTCAGGAGACGATTCAATCCCAAATAGAGAGATATGTGGCATTTGGCCCTTTAGGTGTTTGAGTCCAAAACCATATGCACAACCCACATCTAGCACATTTGTAATATTAGAAGTTTCAAGATGCCCTTTAATTCTATCCCAAATTTCCGCCATGTTTTTAACAACAGCCTGGTGTCCATAATCTGGTTTTATTTCTAGTCTGTACAATTCATCATAATAATTTTGGTAGAAAATATTATACACTTTTTTACTCCATCGAGGACTTAAATAAACCAGCCCACAGGATTTACAAATCACAGGATGAACTGAGAAACCAAACTGCCCGTCAACCAAGGGTTGTCCTTTGATTTTAACAGAGCTATAGTCTGTGCTCTTACAAATATGACAGGGTACTTCATCCCACTTAATATTATGCATTAACGTTTTCATCATTTCTCCCAGATGATAAATTTTGCTCTCTTGCTTTTAAGAATTGTTCTGCAATAAAAAAATCTTCCTCTGTACTAATCTTAATTGCCTTTATTTTGTCTAATGTATAATAGCCTACATTCCCGGAAAAAACAGCATGCCCATTCTTTTTAAATGATTCAATAAAAGTAGTTGCACGCCAAACACATACTGCCCAACTACACAATTGAATAGGCGAAAGGTCCTGTGTCCTAGGCAACATTTTATTAATATCGAAATTAACAGGTTCATTATCCATAAGGGCTTGAAAATATTCTTCTCGTATTGAGATAACTGAATCGTATTTATTATTGAGAAAAAAAGTAATAATTTTGTCAATATCTGTTGAATCAATTAAGGGTGAAACAGGATTTATCATAACCAGCACATCTGCGCCAGTACCATTTATAAAGTCATAATTAAATTCATCTGATGTTGCAGTGTCAGAGGAAAGTCGTTCGTCCCGTTTATAATATTTTACACCATACTTTTTTGCTATAGCGCCTAATTTGTCACTCTCTGTATTAACATAAACCTCAGTAAGCAATTCGGATTTTTTTGCAGCCTCAATGGTATAACTAATTAATGGTTTACCATTAATAGGGCGCAAATTCTTTTGCTTAACTCTTTGACTTCCCAACCTTGCGGGAATTTCTCCTATTATTCTCAAAATCTTTCTCCTGATTATTTATACTGAATAAATAGGTTGCTTTATACAATTAATTTATTGACACTTTTACGGTTATTTTTTTAATTAATTCTGGTTTGTTAATATAATGCTGTGGGCTGTGCGTATCTTCAGGGAAAAATATTGCATAAATTCCTTGCCCAATATCAACAGATGTTATCTGAGAAGGATTTATATAAAATGCTCTATCTTTTACTTCATCATAGTCACTGATAATCGACATCCCAGGTAAAGGAGACCACTTTATTCTTTCTTTTCCAATTACAGGATATTGAATATCTATTACATGTTTATGTGCTTCATAACCTCTTTCGAAACATTCTATTGTTTCATACTCAGTTACTATAGCTTTAGCATTTGTCGATATTTCATACTCCCCTAATTCAATATCAGTTACTGCGTTTTTAATAAAATCTAAACCAGTAATGATATCTTTAGAGAGAGTTTGATATATGTGTATGTTCTGCAAACTATCAACAATCATTAAAGTTCCTTCATGTTTGGGTTTGGAAATATTCATTCAACCATGCAACAAATTGGTCATCCATTTTCATATTGGTTATGAATATATTACCAAAACCCTTGTTTAATATCAAACGTAATTCTGAGCCTACATTCTTTTTGTCTTTACTGAGTGCATTTTTATACATATCAATAGAAATGTTTTTAATGCTTGTTCCCCTCCAGAATTGCTTTAGATGCTCTCTGATATTCATTCGAAACTCTTCAGAAATATATCCAAGTTTTACTGAAATAAAATTAGCGATATCCATACCATAGCTTACTGCAATGCCGTGTGGTATTTCATAATTTGTCAGAGTTTCGATAGCATGCCCAAAGGAATGACCATAGTTAAATATGCGTCGTTCCTTTTTGTCAAACTCATCAATTTCTATATATCCTTTTTTAATTTCTAAACTTCTTGCTATTAATCCTGACAATATATTCTTATCAGTTAGTGCAAAATGGCAATCTTCCTTAAATCGTTTAAAATCCTGTTCTCCTGCAATAATAAAATAATGTGCCATTTCTCCAAGTCCGGATTTTAGATCACGATCACTAAGTGTGTCAAGAAATTTTAAGTCAATAAATATTTTATCCGGAGGATAAAATCCGCCAAGCTGGTTCTTGTAATTTTTGTAATTTATTGATGTTTTACTACCTATGCAGCTGTCCCCTTGAGCTAATAAGGTTGTTGGGTAAAATAACCATGAAACGCCTCTATACAATATTGAAGATATAAAAGCTGTTGTGTCCTGGGTTATCCCCCCACCAATTGCAATTAGCCTATTATTTCGTTTAAACCCATTTTCAATTAAATCTTCAATTATAGGACTAACTCCAGCAAAGCTTTTTTGTTCTTCTGTGGCATCAATTGCTATGTAGTTGTAATCTGTAAGAATATCATTTAAGAAGCTTTTATATAAACCAATTATTTTCTTGTCTATAATTAATATGTCACCAATAACTAGTTGTTCATTTAATGATTCCGATAAGTCATCAATAAAACTAACAGTGTAGTCTGTAATTATTGATTTCACTTTAAAATCAAACATTTGTAAATCCTCCGTCAATTACAATATTCTGACCAGTGATATACGTATTCAGATCACTGGCCAAAAATAATACCAATTTAGCAATCTCCTCTGGTTGCGCAAATCTCCCGGAAGGAATTGTTTTTATCACCTCATCCATTTCAACCTTTGGTAATGTTTTTTTTGTTAACTCGGTGAGTGTAAAACCTGGAGACACTGCATTTACAAGAATATTATAAGGTGCCAGTTCCACGGCGCTTGTTTTCGTTAAGCCAACTAAACCTGATTTTGTCATGGTATAGGCTGTTCGCCTCTTTTTTGTTGCAACACTCCAGATTGAAGCTATGTTAATTATCCTCCCATAATTAGACTTTTTCATTTTTTGACAAATGTATTGAGTGATTAAAAATGGGGCATGAAGATTAACATCCATTAATAAATAATAATCATCCAATTTAATCTTTTCTAAAACATTATTCTGATTTGTTCCGGCATTATTTATACATACATCGATTTTTGGGTAGTTGTCTAATGTATTAAGGAAATTAGTAATGGAATTTTTATTAGAGAAATCAGCATGGATGTATTGAACTTTGGAGCCAATATTTGATGCTGCTTTTTCATTTAATTTATCTATATCTTTTTCAGGTCTGGCACCGGTTATAAGTAATGAGGCACCTGCTTTTTTAAAATCATTCGAAATGGCTGCACCAATACCCTTAGTGCCTCCAGTAATTAATACTGTTTTTCCTGAAAAATCGATATTTAATGGCATAATCCCTCTTTGCGAAAGTTATTAACTCTTTAATTCTAAATCATGAAGAATGTTATTCACTGAAGCAACTTCCATTGATAGACGACATTGTTTTGTATAGGTACCAATATGAGGAGTTAAAAGTACATTGTTATACTTTTGTAATTTACCTGTGTATGGTTCTTTCTCAAAAACATCAAACCAGGCACCAGACACCTTTTTTGATTCGATTGCTTTAATAAAAGCATCATCATCTATTAGTCCACCTCTAGCTGAATTTAAAATGATTACGCCATTTTTCATTTTACTAAACTCATTTAACCCTAATATTGATTTTTCACCAGCCGCATGCAACGAAATAACATCTGCTTTAGAAAGGCCTTCCTCTAAAGTAACGAACTCCAATGATGTGTTTGACTCCTGATTTTGTATAAATGGATCATTAACGAGAATCTTTGCACCAAAGCTATTCGCAAGCTGGGCAAATCTTTTTCCTATTCGACCGTAGCCAATAATTAGGATAGTTTTTCCAATTAAGCTTGATCCAATGAATTTCTTCCAAACACCATTGTGTAAATCTTCATTAAATTGTACAAGGTTTCGTGCTATTGTTAGTAATGAAGTTATTGTCATTTCAGCAACTGCTTCTGTTGGGCCATCAGGAGTGTTTGAAATTTTAATTCCTAATTCTTTTGCTGCTTCAAAGTCGATGTTTGACATGCCTATACCAACGCGAGCAATTGCCTTTAAGTTATTTGCAGAGTATAAAACCTTTTTTGTGAGAGGTTCCACTCCTGCAATCAAGCCATCAATATCCTTTACAAAATGAGCTGCCTCATCTTCGGTTAATCTTCTTTTAAAAGGATTTTCTTTGATTTGTACATTAGCTTGATTTAATAGGTCTAACGGTGTTTGATCACTCTCTGCAAAGGATGAGGGAGAAACTCCAATAATAAGTTGAGACATAAAATTCCTTGATTATTTATTCAGTAACGTTATATTCTGTTTTTCCAATAATTAAATCACAAATTCCCATGAGCCAAATTTGGTGCACATTTTCGATAATATTGTAGGCATGTGAATCCACCCAAAAACCCAAGTCGCTTAAAGAATCTAAGGGATTATTTTTATTAAAACCGGTAAATGAAACTACAGTGTTGTGGTTCTTTTGTGCATATTGAGCAGCATTTAAAATGTTTTGAGACTTTCCACTTGAGCTGATTAGCACAATAACATCTTGGTCTGTACAATTATGCTCAATAGCTTTAGCAAGCCAATTGTCATAGCCATAATCATTTGAGTATGCTGTAATAAATGCTGCATCACTAAAAGAAAGTGAATTTATTTTTGCTTGCTTTTTAAAATCAAGAGAAGCATGGCTTGCAATTGCTGAGCTGGCACCGTTTCCTGCAAATATAACCCGATTATTTCTACTATTTGCATTAATTAGATAGTTACGCATTGTAATAGCTTTTTCAGTAATATCAGTATTTTTTAATATTGCCAAATGACTTTCTAAATAATTACACAGAAAATTTTTGTCGTCCATATTAGTTTTTGTCATCTTGATAAATTTTATCTATTATATTCATTAATATTAAGGCATCTTGAGAATTCCCGATAGGAATATCAGTATTATTTTTAATTGCATCAAAGAATATATCTATTTCTGAACGCCACGACAAATCAGAATGGAATGTAATACGTTCTTCGTCTTCCCAGGTTGCTGCTGGTGCTGTACTTCTATTTTTTGCTATTGCCAACAGTTCGTCTCCATATGTGCCTGAAGATGTTTTTAATCCGTTTAACACCATATAACCTTTTTCTAAAAACACCTCAAGTGAAAAAAGATGGCGCCATTGAGTCATGGTTGAATGCAACGAGGCAACAACACCAGAAGAATTATTTCTCATAATGACAAATGCATTATCTTCAATATCTGACTTCCAATAGAGATTAGAAATAAATGATTTCACCTCATCAAATTCGCCACCAAAATATAGAAACAGGTCCAGCATGTGAATTCCTTGATCTATTAATATTCCTCCACCAGATAGCTTTCTTTCGGCTCTCCAGTTATTAAAAAAATCTTTATCAACACTTTTACCATACCGTCCACGCATCCAAATTATATTTCCAAATTCACCCGATTCAATTATTGTCATCATTTTTTGGACACTGGAATGATGTCTGTGGTTGAATCCATACATCAGTTTTTTTCCTGATTCCTTTTCTACCTTTATTATTTCTTCCATTTCTTGGGTATTGAAACAGGGTGGCTTTTCGCAAAAAACATGCTTTTTAGCTTTTAAGCTTTGAATTGTCAGGGGTTTATTTAGATAGTTTGGTGTACAAATAAAAACAGCGTCTATTTCAGGGTTGTTTATTATGCTATCAGGACTATCACTGACATGAAAATCGAGAAAATTAATATGGCTTTCACTGTCAAATACGGAAACAATCTTTCCTTTTTCTGATTTAATAATTGTCTGGGCACGAATTTTGCCCATTTTGCCAAATCCGATGATTCCAATATTTTTCATTATAGTTCCTTATGCAACATTAAGTATTTCATTTCTGCCAGTTTCCAATCTACCTCGTTATCTATATCTTGAACTTCGATGGATGATAATTCTATAGGCACAGTTTTATCAGATAGAATAGTGTTTTTCTTTAAAAAACTTTCACAATTTAGCCAATAATATTGACCAACATCATGATAATAGGGCATTAAATCCTGTGACCGTTTATTTAAGTTTTCTGGCAAAACCATTTTTAAATAATCCCCTTCAATTTTTAGTGCTCTTTGAATCGGAGCGTTAAATCGAACAACAGGAATTACAGAATCTGCTTGTTTTGATATTAAAAGCTCATAACCTTGTCTCAGTTTGTCTGCTGATATAAAAGGGGCTGTGGGGTAAATGCAACAAACAAAATCAAATTTTCTATTTATTTTATTATAATCCATTATAACTTCATTAATAACATCCACAGTTGATGCAAAGTCGCCAGAATTCTTTTTTGATCTAAGAAAGGGAATTGACACATCATACGTTTTGGCAATTTCAGCAATTTCTTGGCTATCTGTAGAAACCATAATTTCATTAAAACATTTAGCTTGTTTAGCTGCGTCTATGGAGTATTTAATTATTGGATAACCATGAAAATTTTTAATGTTTTTTCTGGGAATCCGTTTACTTCCACCTCGAGCAGTGATTATTGCCAATGCTTTGTTGCTCACTCATTAACCTCTTCAAATAGTTTCCAGGATAAAGGTGTTCCTCGTTTTATATCTGTATTCACTTTCTTTCCTATTACCTTATTAAAAAATTTAGGCAACAGTCCATAACCAGGTCTAATAGATCTGATATTGTTCTCATTAATACACCCGCCTTTTTTAATATCCTTAACAACAAAAAGTGATCTGGCAGACAACTCTCTGCTTTTTTTTGATTTTTCGCTAAGCTCGTAACTTATCTTCCCAAGGGATTTCTCAACTTCTCTAATAGAAGTGACCATCTGTTTAAATTCTGAAGGTTCCATTGAGAATTTGGAGTCTGGCCCTCCAATTTTTCGATCTATTGTAAAATGCTTTTCTATTACTTTTGCTCCTATGGCTACAGCTGCAATAGATATTGAACATCCCAGTGAATGATCTGATAACCCGACTAAAGCTTTAAATTTTTTTTCAAATTCAGGTATCATTCTTAGATTTATTTCTTCGAAAGGAGCAGGGTATGCAGAAGTACATTTGAAAAGTATAATTTGATCATTTTTTGCTTTTTTACAGACTGCTAAGGCATCATTAATATCTGATATTGTCGCTATACCCGTTGATATAATCATCGGTTTATTCTTGCTTGCTATATATTCAATCAAGGGAATGTCTGTAATTTCAAAAGAAGATACTTTATAAAGCACCACATCCATTTCCTCTAAAAAATCAACCGCTGTATAATCAAAAGGGGTTGAAAAAAATATCAAACCAATATCCTCTGCTATCTTCTTCAATTTGGGTTGCCAATCCCATGGTGTATAAGCTTTTTTATATAACTCGTATAAACTTTGTCCATCCCAAACAGTTCCACCCTTGATAATAAAATGATCGTTATTACAATCTATGGTCATTGTGTCAGGAGTATAAGTTTGTAATTTTATTGCGTCAGCACCAGCTTCTTTTGCTGCTTTTATTGTGTCAACAGCTAATTGAAAATCTTGATTATGATTTGCAGATAATTCTGCAATAATAAAGCTAGGTTGGTTTGATCCTATTATGCGACCTTTGACGTCAATTTCTTTAACCATTTTTTTCCTATAATTTAGTCATTTTCTAGGTGTAGATACAACAGCTTCACCGTCCAGCACAATTTTTTCATCTTGATTAATGCAATATGTATGTAAAGTGATTCTTTTTTTTTCTCCTTTTGAAACAACTTCAACCTTTGTAATGATTGTGTCGTTCAAATATACAGGTAATAAAAATTTTAAAGATTGTGAGATATAAATTGTTCCATGACCAGGTAACTTGTTCCCTATTACATTTGAAATATAACCCGCTAAAAGCATTCCATGAACAATTCTTTTCCTAAAAACAGTCTTTGCTGCATACTCTTCATCCATATGAAATGGGTTCTTATCACCTGTAACATTTGAAAAAAGCTCAACATCATCGTCTGAAATAATGTTTTTAATTTCTTCAACATCACCTATCTTAATCTGATCATATGTTTTTGCTAACATAATTAAACCTCTTTTGGCTCAAATATTCCTTGAACATATTCAAATTTACCATCTATTTTTTCTTTCCAAACATCTTTTAATATTCCCATCTCTACAATATCGTGAAATTTGCTGTTTTTATAAATATGTTTTGCACGAACACCCTCTACAATAGATCCAAATTTTTCATGAAGTTTTATTACCATGTCATTTGATTTATATACCTCACAACATAATTTGTTAAGATCAAGGTTTTCAAATACAAATTTTAACACATTTAATTCTACGGCTTTCCCCACACCTTTGCCGCGAACAGAAGAAGTGCCAAGATAATATGCCCATTCACATCTTTTATTATGATTGTCTATTTTAACTATAGAAATAAGACCAACATCATCATTGTCTACATTAATAATCCAATCCATTCTTGTAGAATCTTGACGAATATTATCATACCAAATTTTCTGCGTATCTAAATTAAACTCTATATCAGTATACATATATTTTGTAACTTCAGGACTAGTACGCCATTTAAGTATCATTTCAAGATCTTTGCTTTGAATTAATCTAAAAATTAGTTTCATATATGCCTCCAGAAATACTGTAATTAAATGAAACCTATTAGCTAAAGCTTTTAAATCAACTTATTGATTTTTGTAAAAAAAATGCATCCATTTTAAAATTGTCAAGGTTATTTAAGCTATTTTTTTCTGTTTCAATAGAAATCCAGGCATTGTGTAATTTTAAAACTCTAAAAATTTTTTTAAAGTCATAATTTCCTTTACCCAAGTTTAAATGTTGATCTTTTTTATTGCTCATATCGCCATCTGAAATATGATAAATCGTAGGATTAAGTGTGTTAAATTCCTTTAAAACAGAATCCCATTTTAATTCATTTGAAGCACTATAACAAATTGCATGACCTATATCTAAACAAAAACCAATATTTGTATTCTCTATAATTTTTGATATCGCATCTGGAGAATCCCCAATGCAAATTTCATTATTTAGACCGAGGGAAGGTTTATTTTCAATCAAAGCTATATTAAAAATTTCAATAAATTCACTTTTAAATAATTTTATCTGTCTAATTGTCTCATCTATTGTTCCATTAATACCTGGATGGAAAATAATTTTAATAGGTTTTAAATAATCATTATACTCTTTTACAAGGCCCAATAAGTCTTTGTTGTCTTTTTCCTTGCTTTTATCTGAAAAATTAAATCCTACAGCATAATGTGGTGCATGTAATATTATTGGTATATTTAAATCTTTCCAAATATCAATATATTTTAGTGAACCTGGAACAACAAACAGTTCTAAGTAATCAAATACTTTACTTTTATATAATTTCTTTATTGGCTCAATATAAAAATCATTAGTAGACCAGATTTTAAGACCAATTTTCATAATAATTTAATTCTATTAAAAGAGCTCTTTAATTGACTGGATAATATAATCAACATCTTCATCTTTAAGGTCTGGGTATAATGGTAAACTAAGGCATTGATTATAATAATGTTCACTTTTAGGATATTCATTTATGTTTAAAGAATAATTATCTTGGTAATATGGTTGCCTGTAAACTGGAATATAGTGCACTTGAGTTCCAATACCTTTTTCAAACAGGATTTCCATGACCTGTTTTCGTGATTTTTTAATTAGTTCGAAGTTAATCTGAACTACATAGAGATGAAATGCAGAATAAACATTATCTTGCTCATAAGGTGTTGCCAACCATTCAATCTTTCTAAAAGGTTCATTGTATTTTGCTACTATTTCCCGACGTCTTTTGATAAACTCATCTAGCTTTTTTAGCTGGCTTTTTCCCAGCGCAGCCTGTATATCTGTTAAACGATAATTAAATCCCAGCATATGCATTTCATGATACCATGGGCCTGGATTAGTGGTGAGCTTATTGGTTGCCTTAGTAATTCCATGAGATCGAAGCTCTAATAGTTTCTGGTATAAGGTCTCGTCATTAGTAGTAATTGCACCACCTTCTCCAGTTGTGATTGTCTTAACCGGGTGAAATGAAAAAATTGTCATGCTGGAGTGTTGGCAATTACCAACTCTAGTGCCATCAAGATATTTAGAACCAATAGCATGTGCCGCATCCTCAATAATATGAACGTTTCTATTTTTTGCAATATCAGAAAGCTTTTCCATGTCAACTGGTTGACCAGTAAAATGAACAGGAATAATTACTCTTGTTTTATCTGTGAGGGTGTTTTCTGTTTTTTTAATGTCTATTAAATAAGTTTTAGGATCTATATCTACAAAACGTGGGATCAATCCATTATAAACTAATGAGTTTGAGCTTGCCATGAATGTGATAGGAGAGGTGATTCCTTCCATGCCTTTTTCTATTTCTAAGGCAGCAACACTCAGGTGGAGGGCTGCGGTACCATTTGCAACACAGACACAATATTTTGCTTCAGTATAATCACATAGTGCTTCTTCAAACTCCCTTACTTTAGGGCCCTGAGTTAAAAAATTACTCCGTAAGGTTTCAACAACGCATTGTATGTCATCGTCATCAATAAATTGACGACCATAGTTAAGGAATTTATTGGGTGTCACCGTATAATCCTTGATTATTCACACATTCTATGTTCAATCAGATCTTTAATTTCTTCAATGGATAAAAATCTATCGTTAGATCCACTATTATATGAAAAACCAAATTCTCTAGGCTTTCCTGGCAGCCTATTTCCTCCTGCTAATATTTTATCAATATTTGGATAATCATCTAAAGTTGGTAGAACAACGAAATGATTATCAAATTCAATTGTATTCAGGCCATCGGTTTTTGTAATCATTTCCTCATGAATTTTTTCACCAGGTCTAATTCCTACTTTTTCTATTTTGCATTCTGGGCCAATTGCTTTTGCAACATCCAAAATATTATACGAAGGTATCTTCGGAACAAATAATTCTCCACCATACATGTGTTCTAAAGCAAAGAGCACTAGGTCTACTCCTTCTTTTAAGGTGATGTTAAACCTGGTCATTCTTTCATCAGTAATTGGTAAAACACCCGTTTCCTTTTTCTCCAAAAAAAATGGTATTACAGAGCCTCGACTTCCCATAACATTACCATAGCGAACAACAGAAAATCGTATGTCATGTTTTCCCTTATAATTGTTTGCCGCAATAAACAATTTGTCGGAGCACAATTTGGTTGCTCCATAGAGGTTAATTGGCGCACATGCTTTATCTGTGCTTAGTGCAACAACTCGTTTTACACCACAGGCAATTGAGGCATCAATGACATTTTGGCCTCCAAGAATGTTTGTTTTTACTGCCTCGAACGGGTTGTATTCACAAGCTGGAACTTGCTTTAAAGCTGCTGCATGGATGACAATGTCAACATTTTCCATGGCAAGTTTTAAACGTGAAAGATCACGAACATCTCCAATAAAAAATCGAATTCTATTTTCTTTATCATGAGTATGAAAATCAGAAGAATTTTGCATTTCAAATTGTTTCAACTCGTCCCTACTATAAACAATAACTTTTTTGGGGTTAAATTTTTGAAAAACAGTTTTTATAAATCTTTTCCCAAAAGATCCCGTGCCGCCAGTTACTAAGATTGTACTTCCATTTAGCATATTTAATCTCCTAAACCCTTGCTGCCTTTTTTACTTTGTAAGCAATCATTAACAAGGTTGGTAATATGTGTTGAAGAATTTCCATCTCCATATTCACTAATATTTTTTTTCCCATCATGAGGGACAATCATGTTGTCAATGCTGCTCTTTATATTTTTTATTGATAAGGTGCTCGGTAAAATATTCCACCCCGCTTCCACAGTCTCCACCCATTCTGTCTCATCCCTTAATGTAACACAAGGCACTTTATGAAAATAGGCTTCCTTTTGAATTCCACCAGAGTCAGTTATAATTAATTTTGCATTACTTTCTAAGCTGATCATATCCAAGAATCCAACTGGTGTAATGACCGTTAATGGATTTAATAAGTGGTCTAAATCAAATTGGCTCAGCATTTTTTTTGTTCTTGGGTGGATCGGTATAACAATTGGAATTTCCTGAGAGACTTGGACTAATGCGGAAAAAATACTTTCAAGACGTTCTTTATTATCTGTATTTTCAGCTCTATGAACAGTTGCAAGAATATACGCTTTGGGTTTTAGGTTGAGGTTTTGGAGGATGTTGCTGTTGTGATTTGCTTTTTCTTTATACATTAAGGCAACATCATACATTACATCACCGACTTTGAATACGCCCTCTGTAATACCTTCTTTTTTTAAGTTTTGAACAGCTGTTTTTGTTGGTGCAAATAATATAGTTGAAAGGCGGTCTGCAACAATTCTATTTATCTCTTCTGGCATTCTCATGTTGAAGCTTCTCAGCCCAGCTTCTACATGAGCAATAGGAATATGAAGCTTTGCAGCAGCTAATGCGCCAGCTAATGTTGAGTTTGTATCGCCATAAATAAGAACACAATCAGGTTTTTCTTTTTCAAGTACCTTTTCAAGTTCAACCATGATCTCACCAGTTTGCTTGGCGTGAGATGCGCTTCCTGCATTGAGATTATAGTTTGGTTCAGGAATTTCAAGCTCATCAAAAAAGATTTTGGACATACCAGAGTCATAATGTTGTCCGGTATGGACGATTACTTCATGTAATTGAGAGTGTTTGGCAATCTCTCTTGACACAGGAGCAGCCTTTATAAACTGAGGTCGAGCCCCGATCACTGTTACGATCTTTTTCACTTATGAGGTTTGTTTCGAATCTGGAAAGGATATGTTCGACATTGTTTCTTGTAAGGCACTGAAAAATTGTTTAAGGAATTCTTCTTTTAATGGTGTTAGTGAGTTAGATTTTTCCCAGCTCATGCCATTTTTCCATTGTAAATTCCCAAAACTGTTTTTTTCTTCCAAGAAATCTTTTTAACCTTGATAAGTCATTCCACACATCTTTTGGGGTTAGAAATTCCCATACATCTTTAAATGTTGCCTCTCTTAAAATCCATGCTGTTAATAATGATTTCTGAATCCCTTTATACGTTTTGAGTTTTTGCTTTATATCCTTAACAGTAAGCTTTCGATCAAAACAAAAATAGGGTATTTGATTTTCTTGCAATTTATTCTGCATAGCTTATCTGGAGACTGAGTATAATAATCAAAGATATTTTGATTATATACTTTTAATGACAGGTGTAATTTATTACCTCAATGATTTTTTGTTGGTCTTCTTCCTTTAAATAGGGATGCATAGGAAGGCTAAATATTTTGCTGGAAACTTCCTCTGATACCGGCATACTACCTTCATCATATCCTAAATATGCATAGGCTGTTTGTAAATGAAGTGGTTTTGGGTAATATATAGCAGTTGGAACATCGTTCTCCTTTAGTGTACCCATCAGGCTTTCGCGTTTGTCACTTTGGATAGAGTATTGTGCCCATGCTGAAGTATACCCTTCTTGTATTGAGGGTACTTTGACTATATCCTTTAATCCATTCGAATATCTTTGAGCCACTTCTTGACGCAATTCGATCTCTTTTGCAAAAACATCGAGCTTTGACAGAAGAATTGCAGCCTGTAAAGTGTCAAGTCTTCCATTTAGTCCGATTCGGATGTTGTCATACTTATCCGATCCTTTGCCATGAACTCGTAATGAAATTAGTTTTTCTACTATTTCATCATTATTAGTAAAAACTGCACCACCATCACCATAGCAACCCAGAGGTTTGGCAGGAAAGAAGCTTGTGGCAGCAATATCTGATAGATTTCCAGATTTCCGCTCTTTATAAGATCCCCCAAAGCTTTGTGCTGCATCTTCAATGACAACCATATTATTTTTTTTTGCTATCTTATTTATTGCATCATAGTCAGCTGGTAGCCCAAAAAGGTCAACAGGTATGATTGCTTTTAAAGTAAGAGCATCTGGTGTTTTTTTAGTTGGAGTGTTACCGTTTTTAATTTCTGTAATAGCATTAGCAAGTTTGTTGATATCGATATTATAAGTATCTGGATCAATGTCAACAAAAATTGGTGTTGCACCTAATAATGAAATGACCTCGGCGGTGGCGATGAATGTAAAGGGAGATGTAAACACTGCATCTCCAGGGCCAATATCGTAGGCCATGAGCGCTAGCAAAAGAGCATCAGTACCACTGGAACAGCTTAAGCAATACTTGGTTTCTGCGAAGTCAGATAATCTCTTTTCAAGCTCTTTAACTTCAGGACCCATGATATATTTGCCATGCTCCAATACTGTAGAGATACGATCATTAATGGAATCTTTGATGTTGTTGTATTGAGCTTTAAGATCTATAAACTGCATTGTTAACTCGCAATAAAAAATGAGTAACGCTTACTCTGTTTTATACTCTTGATAAAACTTCTTTCCCTTGGCCTGTTCTTTTGGTAAAACTGTTTCTTCATCTAAATCTATGCATTTTACACTATTTGGTTGCATTTCTTTGTATTTAAAACCACTTTCCGGACATATCATGATACCATCTGAATTTGGTTCTGGCAATTTTACACCATGGCGACTGATCCAGGCAGCTCTCTTTCCAGGATTGCCAATAATCATTGCATAATCGGGAACATGCTTGGTGACTACAGCACCCGCGCCAATAAAGGAATATCGTCCAATGGTTATTCCACATACAATGGTTGCATTAGCTCCTATAGATGCCCCTCGTTTAATAGTTGTCTTTTCGTAGAGAGTGTGTCTGTTGACTTGTGATCGTGGATTGGTAACGTTTGTTAAAACGCAGGAGGGTCCTAAAAAAACATCGTCCTCTATTTCTACTCCTTTGTAAACAGAAACATTGTTTTGAATTTTAACATTGTTCCCTATTGAGACATCATCTGCAATATTAACATTTTGACCAATGATACAATTTTTCCCAATAGATGCATTTTTTTGCACATGGGAAAAGTGCCAAATCTTTGTTCCAGCTCCAATGCTACAGGGCTGATCTACAAAAGAAGATTCATGAACAAAATAGTCACTCATATTACCCTATATACTTTGTTAAGTAAGGGTGAGATTTTTCACAAATACCTAAAGGCTTTGCGTTTCTGATGTTGTGAACTAATTCGATAGAGGGTTTAGCATCTCTGGGAAGAAATCCTCCACCATTTAAAATATCTTCATATACTTTCGTGTGTAAATCTGTAAACCCACCGGAGAACTCAACTTCAGTTCCGTCAACTGTGATTGATCGAAAGGTGGATTGCTTTTCTTCAATGCATTTTGCAGGAAGTAGTTTGTTGTTTATTGATAGAAACCAACGTATCTCCGCTTTTTCAAGTTCAATATAACCAGAAACAGTTCTTTCATCTGCAATATGCACTTCGCTTCGCTCAACTTTTCCAAAAATCCAAATGAGCATGTCAAAAAAATGTATTCCAATATTGGTTACCAGGCCACCAGATTGTTCGACATTTCCCTTCCATGATACGAGATACCATCTACCACGAGAGGTTATATAGGTGAGGTCTATTTTGTGTTTTTTCCGCGACTCTGAGGCAGAAAATTGTTCTTTTAAGGCGACAATTGACGGGTGGTGTCGAAGTTGAAGAATGTTATATATCTTTTTCCCATACTCCTCAGATAATTCTTCCAGAACATCAACATTCCAAGGATTTAAGACAAGTGGTTTTTCGCAAATTGCGTCTGCGCCAGTACGCAGGGCTAATCGAATGTGGGCATCGTGTAAATAGTTGGGTGAGCAGATTGAGATATAGTCAATTGGATCACCTTTTCTTCTAAGCTTTTCCAGGTGTCGATCAAACCTTTCAAACTCTTTAAAAAAACTTGCCTGAGGGAAATATTTATCAATAATGCCAACAGAGTCATTAGGGTCAATAGCTGTTATCAACTGATTTCCCGTGTCTTTAATGGCCTTTAAATGACGTGGTGCAATATAGCCACCGATTCCTGTGAGTGCGAACTTTTTATCCATAGGTAATCTTCTTTGTTATTTTTCTAAATTTTCCAGATCCAAAGTATCTTGGGTACGTCCGGTTACTTTTTTAGTTTTTATCAAATCTGCTTTGCTGAGTATATTAATTGGCTCGCCATCATAGGAACTTTTACTTTTGCTTTTGTAGGCAGATTCAAAATCAACTCCAGCTATGCCCATTAAAATATCAATTCTATTGGGCTCTACACCAATTTGATAAATCAAATCACTATTCTGAAAATCTTTCAGGGTGATATCTAATAAAGGTGCTCCAAAATTTTCTAATGCCTTCCATACTTTTTTCGCATTCTCTGGGCTTGGGTTGACCCAAATATCTAAGTCCTTTGTATAGCGAGGTTCAGCATAAAATATTACAGCATGAGCTCCAACGATTAAATACTCAACGTTTTCTTCGTTTAATATTCTGAACAGATCTTTGTAATCTCTGTTGGCTGGCATCAGTTTCTCCTCTGAACAAACTTACTTCAATTACCATTTCCCAGGCAGCTTGAAATTTTGCTTCGTGGCCTAGATTCTTCCAAAAATTTTGATCAAATGTGTTGGGCGCCCTTGATGATCTACTTACTTTTTGCGTAATAAATTTTCTTTTCACAACTCAATTATTCCTTCTTGAATTGGATAAACTAAAGGCATTTAAATCCCCTAATACCCCTCTCTATCTGGGTCCCAGTTGAATGAGGCAACCATTGTCTCTTTGGGAAGCCAGAGTGAAGCGAGACGTAACTTTTCTTCTCTTCTACTCATTCTGGGGTATTGTTGACGAAGTCGTGATTGGGCCATTTTTTGCACTGCCTGAGTTAACAGGGAAACCTGTCTCATTTTTTTAGAAACAGCCATTTTGCGATATCCTTCAATGAGAATATTCTCAGTTGTTTTTGAGGTATCGCTAATTGGTTCAATCATAATAAAAATTGCTTAGAATCAGCATTATCGTATCCGAAAAAATTCTTTCTTTATTTTATCAATAAGATTTCTATCTTCTTCGCTCTTTTCTGCACTAAACAGAGCATGTTGAAAGACAACAAAGAGTACTGATAAGAAAAATAGCCCAAAGGCGAAAACTAAGGGAAACAGCTTCTTTTCTTTAAACGACTTGTAAACAAAGGTGTCATCCATGACCTGAAAGGCCTCTTTGCTAACCACCATCATTTTTTCTACTTCTTTGGCAATGAGCTCTTGGATTTTCGTTCTTAGCAAAGGGTCTGTAACATTGAGTAGTTGATTTTCTAAATAGTCTCGGTTTTCCTTGGCATCTTTTTGCACATTAGAACGAATATAAGTGTCTAAATAATTTAAATATGAAGAGAGCAAAATATAGGTGGTTAAAGAATCTTTGTGCTCAAAGGAGATGTTCATAGTGTTGTTTTTGTTAAGCTCTTTTTGTAAGAATTTACCTTTAATATAGCCACCGACATTGATTGGTTTTGGCTCTTTAAACTCATCAATCCAACTACTTTTGGTGGTATCCCAGAATTCCGAAAACACGACGGGTGCTAATTTTTTTTCAATTGCAATTTCTGTATTAAATTTTCTACTATCTAAAATAAGATCAATTTTATCAAGGCTCGCATTGCCGCCAATGTTTAGCTGGCTGGCGATCATGCCGCCAAACATGCCTAAACTAGAGATGTTTGGCGTTTGCACAGATTCTGTCTCCTTTGGAGCAATAACAGCATCGGCAATGTATACCGGCCCTTTAATTTTTGCCCCAATATACCCTCCGATAAAACCGAGTAAGGTTAGTCCAATAATGAGCCATTTGTTTTTTATTAAAACATAGAAGTACTCCAATAGGTTTATTTCATCAGGATCGGACTGGTTTACTTGAGGGATTGTACTGTTGTCTGTCATAACGACTCTCCGGTCATTATTTTAGGGTTGAATGTGACATTGGTGAGAATACTATACTAATGCTTAGTGACAAATGTCTTTACAATTGTGATGATTTCTGTTGCATGGGAAATACCCTCTTGGGCATCAAGGTCACTAAAGGCTTCCACTGGAGTTATGTCAGGGATACCGTTAGGGTATCGAGTTGGTATGTATAATTGGTCGAGTCTTTTTGCTTTTGATTCAATGCGTATGTTCGAAAAAATGGGATGTTTTTTTCCCAATTGATGTATTAATTTATAAACTGAATGGCCCCAGGGATCTAAATCTAATAAATAGTAGGCTGATTTAATGGCCTTTTCTGCTGCTTGTTGACAGTGGAAACATGCCAGCGAATATTTTTTGTTGTCCTTAAGAATTTGGGCAGCCTCAAGATCGTCTTTTGCTGTATTGAGCCATCTTTGAGACTCACTTTTGTTTTTTTCAATGCTCATAGAATATTACTCCTTCAGAAAGAATCCTTTTAATAAAAGGTCTATGGGCATTACGAGCTAATTCCTCTGGTGTGTAAACAAGCAGATCAAAGGTATAATTTCTTAAAAGAGAATATAATTCATCAAATTCATTGAAGCGATCTAAAAAACGGTTTTTGGTATTTTTAATTATCAATAAATCAAGGTCACTGTTTTTGCTCTCTGTTCCACGTGAAAAGGAGCCAAAGAGAATGCTCTTTATGACATGCTTTTTTCTGAAAAGAGGTGCAACTTTTTTTTTAAGCGCCTTAAGGTTCATGGGTTACAGAGAAAAGTAGCTCTTATACCAGTTTATAAATCTTGGCACACCCTCGTGGATTTTTGTCTTTGGTATAAAGCCAAGTTTAGCCTGAGCATGCTCAATATCTGCGAAGGTTGCCTTCACATCACCAGGTTGCATGGGGAGAAGATTCTTTTGAGCCTTTTTGCCTAAACACTCTTCTATGAGCTCTATCAACTCTGATAAATTTTCTGAGTTGTTGTTGCCTAAGTTAAAGACTTCGCACTGCTCCAAACCATCTCTGTCAAGGGATGCAACAACACCCTGAACGATATCATCAATATAGGTAAAATCGCGTTGCATATCACCATTATTGAAAACAGAGATTGGCCTATCCTCTAAAATAGCTTTTGTAAAGAGCCACATAGCCATATCGGGTCTACCCCAGGGGCCATACACTGTAAAAAAGCGATGTCCCACAGTTTGGAAGTCAAAGAGATGAGAGTAGCAGTGAGCCATGAGCTCATTTGATTTTTTACTTGCGGCATACAAACTGATAGGCGTGTCTACACGATCTTTTTCGGAAAAGGGTAACTTAGTATTTCCACCATAGACGCTTGAGGAGGATGCATAAACCAATCGGGGAACCTTATTATGTCTGCACGCTTCGAGGATGTTTAAAAAGCCTGTGATATTGCTATTAATGTATTCATGGGGGTGAGTTAATGAATAGCGAACACCAGCCTGGGCAGCCAAGTTACAAACCACATCAAATTTTTCCTGTTCGAACAGAGCATTTACGCCATCTTTGTCACCGAGGTCTAATCTGGCACAGGTAAAGTTACTGCTCTTTTCAAGTTCCTTATTACGGTTTTCCTTTATTGTGACATCATAATAGGGATTAAAATTGTCTAATCCTACAACAGAGTCACCTCTGTCAAGCAGATGCTTTGAAACATGAAATCCAATAAATCCAGCTGATCCAGTAACTAATATTTTCATAGAGTGCTCGATTTCTTATGTGAAAAACTATGCCAATAATTTACTTATATATAGTAGAACTATTGGGGAATATTATCCACCTCTTTTTTTAATTCTGTAATTTCCTCTTGGATGCTCTCGAACTCTTTTAATCTAAATTTTAAATAATCCCGGGTAATTTTAACTTTTTCCCGAATTCCTCGAGGGGTCAAATTGTATTGCCAACGGATTTTATCGGGGTGGTTTTTGATTTTCTTTGCCTTTATAAGGCCCTTTTCAATGAGACCGGAGATGATATAATTAATTTTCCCCACACTGACATTCATCTTTTGGGCCAGGGAGCGCTGCGTATGGGAAGGGTTTCCCTCTAACTCTTTTATAATCTTATATTCGTTCACCGCTTTGTTCCTGTAAAGAATTAGGAATAAATGGGTTTGAAATGGTTGGTGGTATAATTGGTGGGAGGATTTAAGGCACCTTTCCCCGGTCGGCGGTACCCTATAAAGAGAGCCTACAGATTTATAAATTCAAAATTTGTGCATTATTAAACAGTTGTTCAATGCTTGAACAAAGTAATATAATTGCATAATGGGAAATTTGCAACAACAATCTTTGCATCATAGGCAATAAAAGGTGGTTAGCAGTCAAAATTCATTTTCTTATTGAAAAAATAGATAAACATTATACATATTTAATCAGAGTATTATATAATAATTGAATAATTAAACGTTGAATTCCTAACAGGAGAGCGCATCATCGCCTCAGACCTTCTAACTGCAATAGTTGATCCCATCGCTGGTGAAAGTCCCTTTGGGGAAGATATTAATTATGACCCTGACTTTGATGTTGTAAAGTCTGAAATTGGTAAACTTGGGAACACGGACTATGATTTAATTGAGTCAAAGTCGATTGCTCTATTAAAAGATAAATCTAAGGATATTCGGGTACTCTCTTTCTTAAGCTTTGTCTATTTACGCAATGAAAATTGGGAATCCTTTTCTGATGTCTTTGATGGCATGGGCCAGCTGGTGCAGCAGGATTATGAAAAAATGTTTCCTGCCAGGCCGCGAGCAAAACAGCTTGCCTTTAAATGGCTTTCCGAGCAACGCTATGCAGACTTTCTGAGTGAGAAAAAACCTACTGATGCTGCGTATGATCATATTCAACGTCTTGTGTCAGGACTTGGCTCAATAAAAGAGACTTTGGAAAAGCAGTTTCCCGATGGCTCACCCTTTCCCTCTGGACTTTATAGCACTGCTGTAAAATGGGAAAAGTCAATAAAACCAGCGCCAAAACCAGAACCAACACCTGAACCTCCGGCAGGGGCATCATCTGAGGAAGAATCGGCGCCAACCACAGCGCAAGCGTCAACAGGCTCGCAAGAGTCCACTCCAAGTGCGACACCGTTCTCGCAACCGGCTCAATCAGCAGCACCAGCTCAGAAACCATTAGAGAATACCAAAGATGCTCAAGCGAATGCCAGAAAAGTAGCGCTCTTTCTTATTGAGAAGGAGCCAGAAAAACCTATGGGGTATCGATTGCTGCGATCATTACGATGGGATGGATTAATCAATACTCCACCAGCTGAAGGTGGCAAAACCCG
Source organism: Chitinivibrionales bacterium (assembly GCA_028278335.1). GTDB lineage: Bacteria > Fibrobacterota > Chitinivibrionia > Chitinivibrionales > JANQEN01 > JANQEN01. The sequence goes on from JANQEN010000083.1 coordinate 42,494, forward strand.
ATTAGAGGGACCCATTGCACAAAAGATAAGCTTTCTACAGGGACTGGTTGGAAAGAGCGACTGGAAAAAGGCACTATCTTCCGCAGAGACAACCTTTGGTGGTGGCACGACCCACTATTGGCTCGATTTGCAAAGAATTAGTGCCAATGCCTGTAAAGAGCTTGGGGATGCCTATGATTCTGTACATCGTGCAATTTGTGTTGAGACAGCGCTTCTAATCCAAAGGATTCCTGACATAAAAGAGCTAACCTTTAGCGATGGCACTCCTTTTTGCGATAACGCTACCAAGGATTGGCTTGAGTCTGATGTGGCTGCAATTTTATCGCAATCCGGTTCTAATGGTTCGGCAGGCAGTGGTGGAGAGGATCCTCTCAAAGAGGAGAAGAAAGAGATTAACAAACTTGTATCTGCGGGAAAAATTGGTGATGCCGTGGAAATCCTCCAGAGAAAAATTAATGAATCTGGATCAGAGCGTGTTAACTTTAAACGCTCTCTACTGCTAGGAGATCTATTAATCTCCTCGAAAAATGCAGATATTGCCTTAGCTATTTTAGAATCATTGCAGGAAAAAATCGACCGATTCCATTTGGACAAGTGGGAGTCGGACCTAGCTGTTGAGTCGTGGTGTTTGCTAGTAAAGGCCTATAAAATTGTTTCTGCAAATAAGCCACAAAATATTCAAACTACAATACTTGAAAAACAAAATAGTATATTACATAAGATTAGTTGTATTGACCCTAAGAGCGCATTAAAACTTAAAACATAAACTTTTTTGAAAGGTGGGCTTACATGGCTGGCAGTTTTCAAAATGAAATACCCCCCGCACGAATCAACCTGAAACTTGATGTGGGTAAGGGAAACGCAAAAAAGAAGGTCGAATTACCCCTAAAAATGCTGGTTGTAGGTGATTTCTCATCTAAGCAACAGGATGAACGGGTCGCTGAGCGCGAGAAAATTTCCGTTGACAAGAACAACTTTACCCAAGTCATGGAAAGCATGGACCTTAACCTTAATTACAACGTGGATAGTAAACTCTCCGACAAAGAAGAGAGTATTCCTATTGACCTTAAAATCAAAAATATAGACTCCTTTAAACCGGAGAACATTGCTAAGGAGGTTCCTGTTCTGAGCCGTCTATTAGCAGCGCGAAACCTGGTTAAGGATCTAAAATCAAATCTTTTGGACAACAGAGATTTCCGTAAACGTCTTGAAGAGATTATTAAAGATCCCGACGCGGCCAAGGCCTTACAGGAACAATTAAAAACTATCGTTCCCGATGAACAGCCCACTGATGAGGCAAAGGAGTAACTATGGCGGAAGCAAAGAAAAAGGAAGCAAAGGCAGAAGCCCAAGAGCAAAGTGGGCTTGAGTTTATTTATGAGACCATGAACCTTGACGTACCTGACAAGGCCGTTGATGTTACTGGGTTCAAAGATGCTAAAGTTTTAGCAGACACCGAAGCAAATCAGCGTATAGGTGCTGCGTTGTCTTTTTTTGTGTCCAGCATAGTTGAGTCTGGACAGACTGTTGAGAAAATTGACAAAGATGTTCTTAACCATCATATTGCTGAAATTGACCGCAAGCTCTCCGCACAGCTTGATGAAATCATTCATCACCCTGACTTCCAGAAAATGGAGACATCTTGGCGGAGTCTTAAATTTTTGGTTGATCGCACTGATTTTAAGAAAAACGTAAAGATTGATATCCTCAATGCTTCTAAAGATGATATTGCTGAGGATTTTGAAGATGCACCTGAGACAATTCAATCTGGTTTATATAAACATATTTATACCGATGAATATGACACTCCCGGTGGTGAACCCTATGGTGCGATAATTTCAAATTTTGATTTCAGTAGTAGTGCTTCTGATGTCGGTCTTTTACAGGAGATATCAAAGGTTTCTGCATCCTGTCACTGTCCCTTTATTGGTGCTGCAACACCAAAGTTCTTTGGCAAGGATTCAATTCATGATCTTCCGAAGATTGAAGATTTGCATAATTACATGGATCGCTCAGAATTTCTTCGCTGGAATTCCTTTAGACAATCTGAGGACTCACGCTATGTTGGCTTGACTCTGCCTCGTTTTGCTTTGCGTCTTCCCTATGGTGAAGAAACCGTTCCTGTAAAGGATTTTAATTATGAAGAAGGTGTAACAGGGGATGAGCATGATAAGTATCTATGGGGAAATGCGTCATTCTCCTTTGCTGCTAACATGGTTCGATCCTATGTTGATAATGGATGGTGTGTACAGGTTCGTGGTCCAGAGTCAGGTGGTAAGGTCGAGGATCTTCCAGTTCATTACTTTGATGTTGGTAAGGGAACCCAGATGAAAATTCCTACTGAGATTTTGATTCCTGAAACCCGTGAATTTGAATTTGCCAATGAGGGATTTATACCACTTTCCTTTTATAAGAATCGTGATTATGCCTGTTTCTTCTCTGCAAACTCAACCCAAAAACCTGAAGAATATGATGACCCTGCAGTGACCGCAAACATGCGTATTAACTCACGACTTCCTTATATTTTCCTTGTCTCTCGGATTGCCCACTATCTCAAGGTCATTCAACGGGAAAATATTGGATCAACAAAGAGTAAAGCTGTTTTACAGGAAGAATTACAAACATGGATTAATGGCTTAGTTACTGAGATGCCCGATCCAGGGCCGGACCTTATTGCATCGCATCCTTTAAAAGCAGCAGAAGTTCAGGTCAATGAAATCGAGGATAATCCTGGTTTCTTCTCTGTATCATTAGCTGTTATGCCTCACTTCCAGATTGAGGGTATTGATATTAATCTTTCATTGGTTTCTCAGATGCCTAAGGGGAAATAAAAAAAATTAAAAAAAATGTACCTTTGTGATAGAGGTCACAGATTTTTTTATAGCGATATTTTAATTTTATACTGTAAACAAATTTTTAAACACCTTTTCAAAGGAGTTACCCATGCCGATACCCGCATATATGTGGATCAACGATGGAGAGATCAAAGGCGGTTGCACTGTAGCCGGAAGAGAAGACAGTATTGAGGTTTTGGAATTTCATCATGAAGTTCGCACACCCACTGATCCTGACACAGGCCAGTTAACTGGAACTCGTAAGCACGAATCCTTTCAGGTCATCAAGGCATTCGATCAGTCATCACCATTGCTTTATAAAGCTGTTTGTGAAGGCTTAACCTATGATACAGTTCGACTTGAATGGTTTAAGATTGATGATGAAGGTGCTGAAGTACTCTATTTCAAGCATATTTTAGAAAAGGTTAAGGTTTGCTCTGTAAAACCTGTTATGGCCAATGTCAAGAACCAGAAGTTTGAAAAGTATGTCCATATGGAAAAGGTAAGTTTCCGTTATGGAAAGATCACCTGGGAATATCCTGATGGTGGATACATGCACTCAGATTCATGGTTGGAAGGCAGATAATTCTCGAATAGTGATTTATTCTGATAAAAAAGCTTCCCTTTTTTGGGAAGCTTTTTTTTATTACATCCGTTTTGAATAGCCAATAAATCGTGATGCCTGCTTTATCAGTCTCCAATAGCTATGAGGGCTTTGAAAAACCATCTTTTTATACACCTTTCTCATAGATTTTCTTTGATAGAATCTCTTTATAAATTCACCATAATATTTTTGTAGCTTGTTCTTAGACGGCAGCGTCTTTGGTACAAAGACAAAGTTGACACAGTCCATATCGGGCCATTGAGAAAAGTCCTGAGAAAACTCACCAAACGATTCTATGGTGCTACTAATTGGGGCACCGGGAAAGGGAGTAAAGGCAGTTACATTAGCATCCTTTAACGGCAAGGAGCAGGCAAAGTCGATTGTTTTTTGAATAGATTTTTCAGTTTCACCGGGCATACCCATCATAAATAAACCTTTGACCCAGAGCCCGTTTTTATGGAGTTTTTCAATATCTGAACGAATTTGTTCTAATTGTAAACCCTGTTTTAGATTATCAAGTTGCTCTTGATCACCTGATTCTATTCCCACATGGACCATCCAACATCCTGCTGTTTTTAATTCTTTAATTAACTCCTCATCAATATGACCGATTCTGACAATGCAATTAAACGAAAGTTTGGTTGGATTCTTTCTTAGCAGTTTACACAGGGTGAATACTCGTTTTCTGTTCATAGTAAAAAGGTCATCGTAAAACATGATATGCTTTATGCCAAAATCGGTTTGTAACCACTTGACCAGCTCAAAGGTGTATTCGGGCGAGTTCCAGCGGAAGCTGTTTTGATACACAGAGCGATCGCAAAAAGAACAGGCATAAACGCATCCTCGGGAGGATATTACGCTGGCACCAGGATGGCGGGGATAACTGAATAGGGGCATGGCATACTTTTTAGGAAAACCATCAATAATATCATAAGCGGGAAAGGGGAGTTCATCCATAACACAGAGGTCCTCTTTTTCCTGAGGAATTCCTTGAGGCTTACCTATGTTATCCCGAGAGTAAACTCCAGGAATTGAGGTAGGGTTCTCGCCCTTTGCTATTTTGAGAAAGGCGTATTCACCTTCACCGGCAATAACAAAATCAATTGCTGGAAAGTTTTCAAGAATAGTCTCTTTTCCCCAAGAAACATGAACGCCGCCAAAGACAGTTAGTATATCTGCGTTTTTTTCTTTAATAGCTTCACAGATTTCATAGGCATTGAGAAAGTTGCTGGTGATAGTTGAAAAACCGATGAACTCTGGGGCTCGGCTGATTATTTTTTCAACCCATTGTGAATCAGCAACTTTGTGCTGGATTGAGGCATCAATAAGGGTTACTCTGTGGCCACCTTGTTTTAAAACCGCAGCGATTGATGCCAAACCCATGGGTGGAAGTGATACTGCCAAGGATGATATGCTCGCTTTGCCATCTTTATTGTCGTATCCACGGGGGTAAAAAAGGACTATGTTCATAGAGCATCCTTACTTGACAAGAAAATCCCAGAGTGGGCCGGTCATCCCAATCTTTCGTAAGGTGGCCATGTTTTTTTGAATTTTTTCGGGGATCCCATCATAAAACCATCGATTTGACTCTTTACTATAGGCAATCACTTGTTTTCGCACCTCTTCGAGAGAAAACTCGGGATTACTATAGTATTGTGGGGTCAAAAGGTCGAGTTGTTCGGATATGCTTTGTTCGTTCAGCGCGTATGAGTGTAAAGGGGTTCCAGGATAAATACGCATGCCAACAAAGGGAAAGAAGACGGTCTGTTGGATCCTCTTTGCATTGGTAAAGCTTTGTGAAATGGTGGTAGCATTCTCCCTTGGGCCACCAAATATCAGAAAGTGGGCATAGTGTGTTGACGCTTGTTGGGCAAGTTCACTGGATTCTAGGATGTCAGAGAAGGTGAATCCCTTACCATAGGCATCTAAAACAGTGTCGCATAAGGAGTCGCTCCCAAATTCGATGTGTGTCAATCCTGCCTTTGCCATAATTCCCATGAGCTCTTTTGTGATACCCTTAGGTCGAAGGTAGCACCCCCATTTAATTGACAGCTTTCGTTTAATGATCTCTTCACATATGCTGTAAACATGTTCCACAGATGAATTGAAAATGGAATCGACTATAAACAAATAGGGTGCACCTAGGGCAATAATTTTATCAATATCATCACAGACTTCAATTGGATCTTTACGATTATGTTTTTTGCCCTCTATAAGCGGATAAGTACAATAACAACAGCGAAAGCCACAACCCCGTTGGGTTTGCAGATTGAGCATTGCGCTTTTGTTAAGGTAACTATCTACCATGGCTATGCGCCTGTTGGGCAACAGGCGTTGTGGCATTTTTTTAATGCACTCTCGCTGATTTAAAACAACTTCTGGCCCACAACGATAAACAAGACCCGGGATTGTATCACAGGGTGTGTTTGTATTCAAACAATCGATAAGCGAGATGAGAGATGTTTCTCCCTCTCCTAAAATGCCAAAATCAGCCTCTGATTGAACAAGAAGCTCCTTTGGAAAGAGGGAGTAGCCACTTCCACCAAGTATGATTTTGGCATTCGAGGTTACTCGAATACGACTAACCACTTTGTAAAGTTCGGGCGCAAAAAAAGTACGACTCTGTTCGTAGATATCATCGATATTTCGAATAGAGATGCCAACAAAATCGGGTTTAACATCATTAATAATCTTCTCAAGGTTTTCACTGTCCGTAAGAAGATCAATAACAGAAACATCGTGTCCCTTTTGTTGAAGCGCAGCATCAAGGTAAGCAATACCTAAAGGGAAGACCGGATAAGGAAGTTCATAGGTGTTTAGGCTAATAAGTAGGACTTTTGAAGGCACCGATTTTTCCTAGCCTCTGTCTGATTTTACGTGCACGGTCTGTGTGGGGAAAGCGATGGAGAGCCCCATCTCCTCAATGATACGCATAATTGAGAGGTTGATATCTTGACGTAGTTGCAAATGGTTGGCCCAGTCAGTTGTTTTTGTAAAGTAATAGACCAAAATGTCCAAGGAGGAGGCACCAAAATCAGTAAAGTCGACAAGAAAAAAATCTTGGTTTACTTCAGGGTGATTCTTTAAAAAGTCACGGAGCCTGTTTACTAAGGATTCCATTTGATTTGCGCTGGTGTCATAGGTGACACCCACTGATAGCTTAACCCGACGAGCTGGCATCTTTGAAAAATTATTTATCGAGTCATTTGCAATGAGAGAATTGGGAACACTAATAAGAGTTTTTTCAAAGGTGCGTATTCTGGTTGATCGAAAACCGATTTGTTCGACGATACCCTCATTTGTGCCAACTTTGATCCAATCACCAACCCGAAAGGGCCTATCCGATATTAGCATAATCGATCCAAAGAGATTTGCCAGTGTGTCCTTAGCTGCCATGGCAACAGCCAATCCACCAATACCGAGCCCTGCTACCACTCCAGAGATGGAGTACCCTAAGGCTTGAATGATATACACCGCACAGAGAATATAAAGGAAAATCTTAATCGATTTTACAAAAATAGGAACTAATTGATCATCCAACCGGGAGTTGGTTTTAACAACCTTTGAGAAGAAGTAATCACCCAAAACAGAGGTGAGCCGTACTAAAAGCCAGATGGTGTTTAAAACAAAGAGAATTTTTATTGTTGTGACAAGAGCCTTTTTTACATCAATTGGTTCAAGGGGAAATCGAAAGAGGTGGATAATTACAAAAAAACCTAAGAGAAGCACATAATTACTAATGGGACGCGTACATTTTGCAATGACCCGATCATCAAGGTTGGTCTTTGTTTTTGTGGTGAGTTTAGTCAGCCGTGAGATAATAAAAAAGGTAATCCGTTCAATGGCTACCGTAAAAACAAGAATGATGAAGATAGCGATCCAATTTTGCTGAGAAAAAAAGCTAATCACCCTTTGAAAAAGAACTTCATATTGGGTTTGTAAGTCAAAACGAGTAAATAGTTCCATAAAGAATCCACTTAATTTATTTTTACATACGGGATTGTTAACCTACTCATTATTATTGTGTCCCGAAATTTATACACCTTTTGAAGACAGCTGATAATTTCAAGGAAATATAATATTTTATCTTGCTTTTTCAAGGTATATTTGCTAACTTTTATACAAATTCAAACATATTTATAAAGAATAAGGCTAATTGATTATGGCTAAAATACTTCCGGATATTTCCAGAACCTTTTCAGAATATTTATTGATTCCCCGGTTAACGGAAAAAAAGCATATTGCCTCAAATGTTTCGCTCCAGGTTCCCATCGCAAGACACAAGGTGGGAAAACCAAGCCGGCAGATGATCAACATTCCCTTTGTTTCTGCAAGTATGCAGGCGGTTTCCGGAGTTGATATGGGTATTGCCCTTGCCAGAAAAGGTGGCGTTGCCTTTGTCTATTGCTCCCAGTCTATCAAAGAGCAGGCGGACATGATCAAAAAAATTAAGCACCATAAGGCTGGATTTGTTGAGAGTGATTCCAATGTGCAACCAAATACCACATTAAAAGAGGCCATTGCTATAATCGAAGAAACGGGTCATTCGACACTTGCTGTGACAGATGACGGATCAAACAAAGGCAAGTTTTTAGGAATTCTTACTGACAAGGATTTTTGGGAATACGAAGATGACGTGAAAAAGTGTGTCTCCGAGTTTATGACCCCCGTTGATCAGGTTGTCTTTGGCACCGTGGGAATATCACTGCATCAAGCCAACTTGATTTTGCATCGAGAGAAAAAGGAGTGTCTGCCCATATTGGATAAGAGTGGTAATTTAGACTCTTTGGTATTTAAAAAAGATTTCTTCGATCACAAAAACAATCCTTCCGAGCTTCTCGATGAAAAAAAGAGCCTCATTGCCGGTGCTGGTGTAAACACCCATGATTATAAAGAGCGCGTACCAGCCCTTGTAGAGGCTGGGGCAACCATTTTTGTGTTAGATGCTTCCGATGGGTATTCTGAGTTTCAAAAAGAGACTGCTCAATGGATGCGAAAAACCTATGGTGATGCAATTATCATTGGTGGTGGTAACGTGGTGTCTGGCGAGGGATTTCGATTTTTAGCGGAAAGCGACGCCATTGATTTTGTAAAAGTAGGAATTGGCGGTGGATCGATCTGCATCACTCGTGAGCAAAAAGGAATTGGCCGTGGACAAGCTTCGGCTCTTTTGGAGATTATTGAGGAGCGGGAAAAATTCGCCAAGGAGAAGGGCGAGTATGTTCCGATCTGTTCTGATGGTGGTCTTGCCAATGACACTCAGATCATTATAGCTCTTGCCATGGGCGCGGATATGGTAATGATGGGCCGCTATTTTGCCATGACCGATGAGAGCCCTACCCCAAAAGTATCAATCAAAGGTAGACTCTACAAACCCTATTGGGGAGAGGGATCGAACAGGGCTCGTAACTGGCAGAGATACAGCCATGATGCCAAGTCACACTCCTATAAATTTGAAGAGGGTGTTGATGCCTATGTCCCCGTTGTTGGCCCGGTTACTGATGTGCTTGATGTTACCCTGGATAAAATTCGATCGACCATGTGCAATAACGGTGCGCTGACACTTAAGGAGTTCTCAGAAAAAGCGATTTTAACCAGGATTTCTGAGCAATCCTTTATTGAGGGGGGGACGAGCAATGTTTTTACCGTGGATAATGATACCTTGGAGAATGTGTAAGAATTTTTGGTAGCTCATGAAATGAGGCTATGCTCGTGAGAGGTACAAATCTTCATTTTTATATTTTTTTAACAATATCCCTTTTGGTCATTCGTAATCTCATTAAACCCAGATTATGCAATAGGAAGCAGCACAGAAGCACAATCCTATGCTCATTAAGACTTTCAGGCTTTTCGGCTATATCACCTTGTAGATATGCCCTTCAAAACCTTCAAGTCTTACTAAATCATAATCTTGCACTTCTGCATCTGCTCCTACTGCATAGTCTGGGTTAAATTGCATAATTAATTGTTCACATATTTTTCAGAGGGTTTTACCATGAAAAAAATATCTAAACCAATCATTCCAATTTCTGCTGTTATTATTCTCGTTGCCTTTATCTTCACCATTAACTGCAAATTTTCCTTCGCGGAAAACAAGAAACCCAAGGGAGAGGTTCCAAAATTTGGTGCTGATAAAAAGCCTCTTATAAAAACCTCCCCTCAGTTTGAGTCCTTTAAGTCTATTTTTGCTGATATTGCTGAAGAGGTGATTCCTACTGTTGTCTCCATCACCTCTACAAAGATTGATACGGTGATTTATCGTGACCCCTTTAATCAGTTTTTTTATGGAAGCCCCTTTGAGGAATTCTTTGGGGCGCCCAGGCAAAGACAGCAGCAGCGTCCCCAAAAGGAGCGTCAAGAGGAACGACGCTCATCCGGAGCAGGCTCTGGGGTAATTGTTTCAAAGGATGGTTATATTCTCACCAATCATCATGTGGTAAGTCAGGCCGATGAAATTGTTGTTGAGACCCATGATGAGCGTGAGTTTGAAGCTGAGATTGTTGGTATTGACTCTCTCTCTGATGTAGCTGTAATAAAGATCAAAGAGAAGGTTGACAATCTTCCTGTGGCCTATCTTGGTGATTCCGACAATCTTCGTCCCGGTGATTGGGTCATGGCTGTGGGAAATCCCTTTGCTCTCTCTTCAACAGTAACTACCGGTATTGTCTCGGCTTTGGGCCGCCAAACTGGGATTACCATGTATCAGAACTTTATCCAAACCGATGCAGCCATTAACCCAGGAAACTCCGGTGGAGCATTGGTAAATGTAGAGGGAGAGTTGATCGGTATTAACACGATGATCTACACCAGAACCGGAGGCTACATGGGAATCGGATTTGCCATTCCAATTAATATGGCCCGCAACATCATGGAACAGCTCATCAAAGATGGTAAGGTTTCTCGGGGATGGCTTGGTGTACAGATCGGTGATATTGATCAAAATATGAAGGACGCTTTAGGTCTGAAAAATAAAAAGGGCGTTTTGATCAATGATGTGTTTAAGGGCCAGCCAGCTTCAAAGGCTGGGCTCAAAGTTGGTGATGTGGTTCTTTCCATTGATGGCATTCGCACCGGTGATGTAAACTCTCTGCGTAATACTGTTGCCAGTATTACTCCGGGCAAAAAGGTTCCCATGGAAATAATTCGAAACGGTAAAAAAATGACGTTACAGGTCACCCTCACCAGTAGAGATGAAAAGAAGATCAAGGATATGTCCACTGGTCAACCAGGAGATGGGGAAGAGACCAAGTCAGAAGAGGTTGATGTAACCAAGAAACTGGGCTTTTCCGTGGGAAATATCACCTCGGAGATTCGAAATAATATGAATCTTTCTAAGAATACCAAGGGAATTGTTGTTCTCTCAGTTGAGCAATCCTCCCATGCTGCGCGTAAGGGTTTACGGAAAAATGATATCATTAAGAAAATTAAGGTTAAAGAGAATGATTTTGTAATTGTTCAAAGTGCTAAATCCTTTAAAAAGGTTGTATCTAAGGCAAAAGAGGGTGATTCAGTCCTGCTCTATGTAGAGCGAGGGGGAAACTCCTTTTTTGTAGCCTTCAAATCTAAATAGATATTTAATCTTTTCTTGTAAATGTCAAGGCACCTCACCAAACATGAGGTGCCTTTTTGTAATGTTCTTTATGAGCCAAAATAAAAGAAGCTACAAATAATAATGATTTACTCTATGAAATTAAGCATGTTGTTGTGTATAATAATAGTATACCACCTAAAGAATATTATCAATGGAATGACAGACCTATGAATGATAAGAGAACCACCCACATTGTGATTCTATGGTTTTTGATTGCGGGCATTCTTTTTTCTTTCTCCTGCACAAACCTTTTTGAAAACCTCGATGATGCACCAAAGTCAGTCACTTGGATACAGGTTAAGACTGGTCTTACTGATTCTTTTGCTATGAGCGATGAGCGTATAAAGAATTTAAAAGACTCCATCAACAATATTGATACGTTTGCTAAAGTAATGAGCGAAGCTATTGATACGGGAGGATTCACTATTCAATGGAATGGGGTGCACAATGCTGATTACTATGAGATACGACTCTCCAAAAGTAAGATCACCTTGGATAATTGGTCTAAAGCGGTATTGGTCGAAAAGGTAGATGCCCAACCAGTGTCACGCATGTCAAAGACAATCCGTAAGTTGACACCATCCATCGAAGGAAACAACTGTACTGGTTGCGAATACTGTTATTACGCCTGTCCCAATGACGCAATTACTATGTTTCGAAAAAAGGCCATCATTGATGTAAGCGAGTGCACAGGCTGTGGAAAATGTTACGATACCTGTAATTATGATGCGGTTACTGACATTTCCTTTGGTGAAAGCTATTACTTTGCGGTACGATCCTTTTCAAAAGAGAATGTTGCCTCTGCCCATATTGCCAGTACAATTCATGCCTATCTGCTCAGGTATGTAAGTTGGCATTGGCGCATTGAAAAAGATAATTCGAAAAAGCAAATTTGTGGTGCCTGTGGAGATAATTGCTTTATTCTTGATGAAACAGCGCAAGAAGAGGGGTGTCCTGTTGGTGCAATTCTGTATGATGCGACCGGTTCGGTCTATGACAAAGATATGGTATACATTGACCAGGACAAGTGTATTTATTGTGGTAAATGTGTAAGGAAGTGCATCCTTAGTCATTTGCCAAATAATCATTGCCCAGAAGGATTTGCTGCAATTCGAAGAGAAGTGATTTGTACCTACTGATTAATCCTCTGTGAAAGCATTCAATCTATTCTACCTTCAATAAAGATGCCATCCTATTAATTTCTCGCATCTGCGAGCGTTTTTTTTAAAACAAATAGTTAAACCACTTTGCCCAAGTAATGTATATTAATTTCTTACTGGTCATTTCTATCATGCTACCAGCGCCACACAGTAATGGGGGGGGATTCATTCTGTGCCTGTGCACTGAAATGGAGTAATTATGGACAAGCTTGTAGTTTTAATAGGCGTGGCACTCATTGTTCTCAGCCCGCTTGACGCACAAGAACCTGATCGGTCACACCAACTTTTTCATACTTTTTCTCAATCCCGAAGCTCTGTTGAAAAGAGCCGAATACTTTTTTCTTTACGCTCATCCTCAGATCAGACCAAGGGATCAGCTAAAAAAATTCTGCTGCAGGCTATAAAAGATGAAAGTCCGACTGTTGTGAGCCATGCGGTTGATTGCATTGGATACCTGGGGTTATCGGAGTGTAGTGCTCATCTAATCAAACTATATGATGGGGCCCAACATCGTTTTGCCTCCTATGCCTATGCTGAACGAGTTCAATGTGCGATTGTCAAAGCAATGGCAAACCTTGATAGTAATGAAAACCGAGCATTTATAAATGAACTGCTTACTGACGATCGTGGTTCCTTTAAAGGACAGCTGGTTCTTCAGACGATTGACAAACTAAACGATCCCTCCTTTGTCAAAACGCTCTCCGCCTACCAAGTAAAAATAGAAAGTAAAATTAAAAAAGCAAAAGACTCAGGGGTGGATCCCTTTCTCTATTCTGACCAAGAGGCGCTTGTAACCTATTGTGGTGTTCTTATAAACCGCTTGGCAAAAAAGGGGGTTGACAATGAGTAACCCTCGGCTTAACCTCTATATATTTGCACTTCTTATCCTCCTACCAGTACTCTCCATTGAGGGAAAAATTGGTATTGTCGTAAATAAGGATTTGTATCCAAAAATTGCTGCGTCAATTACTCGATATCAAGAGGACTTACGGCGTATAGAGGGAAAGGATACTTGGCTCGAAGCAACCACCTTTTCCGACGCGGACAACAAAAAAGCTCTTCGAGATACTCTTAGGAACCATTACAATAATGATAATTTAGAAGGGGTTGTCTTTGTTGGTGACCTGCCTCTCTGTGATTTCTATGAAGAGGATGAGCCCCGTGGTTTAAAAGATATCTTTCCCTGCGATCTTTACTTTATGGATCTAAACGGTACCTTTACACCGGAGGATTTACCCGATACCCATAGTGGTAACAAAAGCCCTGAGATCTGGGTCTCTCGGATTGTAACCAGTGTGCTCACCTGGGTGGCAAATCGTCCCGAGGAGGAGATTGTTCAAATCTATTTTGACCGGGTTCATTTACGGATGTATGGTCAAGATTCGCAGGTACGACGCTACGTGATCGGTGGTATGTATGGCGAATGGCCGAGCCTGGAATCGGAGAACAGACCCTATCTGGGGTATAACAACAACAGTATCCAAACAATGCGCACCTACTCTGATTCAACCGATCCTGACTTTAAAATCAAATGGGCAAATGCGCTTAATTCTGGTAAAGAGTATGCCTATATTTATTCTCATGCAGGAGGATTACCCTATCGTCATAAATTTGGCTACTATGTAGAAGACATTTATACTGACCCAACCAACTGTCGGTTTTATAATGTGTATTGCTGTCAGAACGCTCGTTTTACCACCGAGAACATGTGCGGTGTGTATGCTACCGAAGACCAAGGATTGATTAGTGTAGGATCGGCAAAGACAGGGAGTATGCGCCCAGGGACCTATCGCGCTTATAATGAGCCCTTGGGCCGCGGTTATAGCTTTGGCGAATCCTTTAAAAACTGGTTCAATCGGGAAGGAATTTACGATCTGCATTGGCACTACGGCATGACCATGCAGGGTGTGGGAACCCTTCGCCTTGCTCCCTATCGGTCGCCCAATGACAACCGAGCACCCTCGGGACTGAGCCTCTCCAACCAGCACATTGACGAAAACGCCGGAGATCGTGTTTTTGTGGGTACGCTTACCACAACCGATCCTGATGCTGTTCAAACTCACACTTACTCCTTAACTCCTGGCAGTGGTGATGCCGATAACCCGTTGTTCTTGGTTGTGGACGATTCTCTCTTTGCAAAGAGTAGCCTTGACTTTGAGCAGCAGCCACAATGTAGCCTGCGGCTTCGAACTACGGACAATGGCACCGGCGCCCTGTGGCGAGATAGACAATTTATAGTAACGGTAAGAGATGTCAATGAAGCACCAACCGCCTTAGCTATTAGCAATCAAAGCGTTGCAGAGAATAGCGGCGCAAAAGCTTTTGTCGGAACCTTTACAACAACTGACCCTGAGGCATACCAGAGTCATATCTATTCGGTGATCGAGGTAATTGGTGATACAACGATGTCCTTTCTTATTGAGCAAGACACGCTTTTTGCTGCAAACTCCTTAGACTATGAAGCCCAAACTAGCTATGATCTTAGGATCAAGACCACCGACGACGGTGGGCTCTTTTACGAAGACACAATTACTATATCTGTTCTTGATGTAAACGAAGCACCCACGGCTGTTGCTCTTTCTGCAAAAATTATTGATGAGCATGCCCCTGCATTGAGCCCGGTGGGAACCTTTCAAAGTGTCGATCCTGATGTGGGTCAGACCCATGTGTATACCTTGGTTGACGGAGCTGGAGGTGATGACAATAGCTCCTTTATTATTGTACAGGATACACTTAAGGCAGTAACATCTTTTGATTTTGAGATTAAAAGCCTCTACTATATTAGGGTACGCTCTACCGATAATGGCCAAGACAGTCTTGCTTATGATACAACCTTTATTGTTTCTGTGGTTGACATTAATGAGGCCCCACACACAGTGGCTCTTTCGCAAACAACTATTCAGGAAAATCAACCGCAGGGTGCTGTCGTTGGTTTTGTGTCCTGCATTGACCCGGATACTGGCCAGCAAATGGTCTACACCTTTGTCAATGACTCGAGCGGCAAGGATAATGCCTGTTTTGCTATTCACGGTGATACACTGGTTACTGATAGTATGCTCGATTATGAAACACAGAGCATCTTGTCCATCCACCTTAGGGGAACCGATAATGGGACTCCTGTCAAGCAGTGTGACAGGACCTTTCAAATCTCAGTGTTAGATGTGAATGAAGCACCTAGCATGGTTTTGGTTGCACCTGACACAATAACTGAGAATGCTCCACCACTTAGTGTTGTAGGTCTTGTTTCTGTGAAAGATCAAGATACTGGGCAAGCTCATACTATTCAGTTTGTTTCCGGTGTTGGTGATGATGATAACGCACACTTTCTTTTAAGTAACGACACCGTGCAAGCCAAGGAGTCCTTTGATTTCGAAACAAAAAATCTTTACACCATACGAATACGAGCAACTGACAATGGCTCGGGGAATCTATGGAAAGAGAAGGTTGTCCTGGTCTCCGTTAAGAATATGAATGAAACACCTACAACACTATCGCTTTCCAACAATACTATCAAGGAGAACAGCACAGCACACACCTTAGTTGGCACGCTGACCACCATAGACCCTGATACAGGACAAGCATTTCTCTACTCCTTGGCTGACGGACCGGGTGGTGAAGACAATGCCTTTTTCAATTTAGAAAATGATCTACTAAAGACAAAAGAGCCCTTTGACTTTGAGAAAAAATCACGTTACGCTATTCGCCTTCGCACCAGTGAAGACATGCCTGGCGGATATTTTTTGGAAAAAAGTTTTACAATAGCTGTTATGGATTGCAATGAGCAGCCATTGCAACTTGCCTTATCACAGGCTGCGATTAAGGAAAATTGCCATACACCCACAGAGGTGGGGCTGCTTTCAGCAACAGATCCGGACACCGGCCAACAGATGCAATTTAGCCTTGTCTCTGGAGAGGGTGATGATCATAATAAATACTTTGCTATCAATAATACTAAATTGGTAGCGACAACAGCCTTTAATTTTGAGGAGCAACAGAGTCTCTCTGTTCGTATACGGGTGTCAGACAATGGCTCACCTGTGCTGTATCAAGAAGCACCATTTGCTATTTCTGTTGTTGATGTAAATGAGGCCCCGGACAATATCTCCTTAGACAACAATCTTGTCATGGAGAAAGTGCGTGGCGCCTCTATTGGTGTGCTGACCGCTTCCGATCCTGATCTTAATGATAGGCATACCTTTTCGATTGCTGACCCTCGCTTTGAAATCCAGGCCAGTCGGTTGATGGTGAGCAAGGATACCTTTTTGATACGGGACTCTATACCTATTTCACTGACCTTAACAGCAAAGGATGAGGGAGGCCTTTCCCTTGACAAGGAAATGTCTATCCAGGTATTTAGTGACACTGCTCAATTCATCAAACGGAGTCTCTCTTCAGCTCCTAACCCAGCGGTAAGGGGCCAGCCAGTACGTTTCAGATATAACCCCAACCGCGTAACCTCTGTAGAGATGAAAATCTTTGATGCAGTCGGGAATCTTGTCTATACCTTTCCCATAGAGACTGAGGTGAGTGGTGTACTAGTCTGGAACTTGGAGAATAAACTGGGAAGGTTTGTTGGCGGTGGTACCTATGTCGCTCTGCTTCGATTGACTGACACAACAGGAAAAACACACCTGCTTAAAACCTTTGTTGGGGTTATATCAGAAATACATCATTAATTTGTCACAGTAAATTTGTGCAAACCAATCCGGTTGCCTATATTCACGCGGGCAAGAAAGCAACCAGAAGCTAAAGGTATCCACACATACTGTCGGGTGGCAGGATCAATCGTTTTTCTTTTTATCAACTGTCCCTGTGCTGAAAAGATTTCTAATACTGTGGGTTGATTCTCTGATAGAGTAAATATAACTTTTTGATTGCTTGATTGAATTGCGACAGTAGGCATTGTTTTACTCTGTAATACTTGAGTGGTGTGAGTAAGTGCACCTAATGCCTCGACAGCATCTAGACCACAACTTCCCTTGATTTTTACATATCGGGCATCGTCCAACCCGCTTCCTACAATGTCAAACTCCTCAGTGCCACTACCAGAGCCAATATTTTTCCAAGGGCCATCTACCGCTTCACCAATACTGACACTGTATGAACCGGAACCTCTCACATGGACTTTAAGATCCTTACCACCGTTATTCTTTATCGGGTGTAACATGTCAATTAGAATTTCCTTATTATTGGGAGTAAAAATTTTGCTGTCCTTGGGACCCAATACGTGCGGTGTTTCTCCTGTCCCTTGCTCAACAAAGACGATGCGATGTCCCCAGGTGCTGCTCTCTTCAAGATTGGGCTCTAAGGCAAAGTCCTGCTTTGTAACACGCTCGTCGCGAATCACCACATTGCTCACGGTTTTGGGGTGATACCCACTGGCCACAACCTTGACTGTATAATTTCCACTTTTTAGAAATTTGTGATAATCGCCAACCACCGGGTCATTATACACAGGATAGGAGTCATCCACATACACAATAGCACCCAAGGGAGTTCCACTATTTGCATCGGTTACCATGCCCGTAAGACCATATCCTGCATACTCGATCATTTCAAGCATGGCATCATCGTTTTTGTCATAGTATTCAGCAATATTATCGGGACTTTTGTCAAAGGATATCTCCATGGTAAATGAGGAAATTCCCAAAGCGCCGTAGGAGTAGTCCAGGGTTTCCCCTGTGGTAAAGTAGCTACTGTAAGAAGATTCGATCTCTAAGCGATTATAGCTTGAGGCTGAGTAGTATTTTTGTGCCAATATCTCATGGTGTTTACGATCTGCCGATGGCGAGGAGATTCGCCCCCAGGGATAGAGGATGCATTCAATACCGCTATGATAGGTATACTGAATGGTAAACTGGTTTTTCAAAAGGCAGTCACGAATACCTCGAGTTTCCGGTTCGGAGAACCCTTTACTGGTCATAGTGGTCATGTATCCCCAGTTTCTATTAAGGTCAATCCTATTGGCATTGTGTCGAGAATTTCTCACTCTTCCATCGGGGCTGACCATACAATAGAGCCAAATCTCCCGGGAATCAACCAGCTCTTTGATTTGTTGGTCGGTGTTATACTTTGTACAGAGATCTGTGGCAAAGAGAATGAGATTCTGCGGACCACCCACCTCATTACCATGAATACCGGCGTCAAAGAGTATTTCCGGTTCAGCTTCGTCATCGTTAACCTTGTCACTTATTTTAAGGGCTGATAATTCGCGATTCTGAACAGAGGAACCAAAGACAAATTTTTTACAGATCTCAGGATGGCTCTTTTCCAGGTCATTCATTTTTTTTATAATCTCTTCGTAGCTAAAATAGCGATCTTTTTTATCCCAAAATCCTTTATAATATTCATTTAAATCTTGAATTTGTATAGTGAATGATAGACCCAATGCTGTTATGCTCTGTAAATCCTGGGGTATGACGTAGAGGATTGCAAAACCCGATGGACCTTCTGATCCCATGTAGATATCGCCATCCAATTTGAGTTGTGCTAAGAGTTGTGCCTCCCGTCTATTTTTGAGAGAAACACGCACTTCCATCTCACCTTGGCGCCATCCATCAATAGCAAACGTCGAGATTACCAATACGGTACTTATAATACTGATGATTGATCTGCTTTTCATATGATCATGCCCTTCTTTAGATATGTAATGCCAATCTTTAAATAATATACTCAAAACAAGGGCAAGGCGCCTAATATTATTTTTGATTTGTGTGCGCTTAGCGTCCTTTTGTTTGTTTAATGCTGTAATGTTGATAAATATTATTCGTTATTTTACTTTGGTGTTTGATGATTGTTTAAATTGATAACCGGGGGCTCGGCGCCCAAATATTTTTCATAAAGCACCTTTAGAAAGGATATTATCTGAGAAATAATATATTATTAATATATCAAATTGATATACCTTCTATACTTCTACCAGCAACAAAGAGTTTCGTCCATCCCTAACATCTTGGTTTTAATAGAATTTTAACACACATCATATATTGGCATGTGCCTTGCAAACCATGTGGTACAATCACAAAATCTATTCAAAATTAAAGGAATATGAAGAACAATACAATCACCAAAACGATACAAATTATTTTGTATCAATACAGGAGGTAGCAACACCATGACCACAAAAAACCCGACACTACTGATCACATTTTTTCTTTTACTCTTTTCCACAACTACAATATTCTCGCAAGAGGGAGAGTGGCCGCAAGATTCTACTGAGACCACAGATTCACCCAAAGATTTAAAAAGGCTTGAGCAGGATATTGAGCAAAACCTCGATGGTTTGGAGCAGGAGCTGGAGAACATGGAGAGTTCGCTCCGGGAAATGGAGGAGAAGAAAAGAGCGGCAGTGCCCGCAGTAACAGAAACAGAAATTGAAAATGAGGAGGAGGAGGAAGAGCGTGAAAATCTTGAAGAAGATATTGACGATCTTCGGGAAGAGCTTGCGGAGACGCGAAGTGAACTGAAAGAGGAGATTGAGGATGCTGAGGAGGAAATTCAGGAACAGATTGAGGAGATGCAGGAAGAGAAAAGGAATCGCGGTGGCGCCTTTATGTTTTCGACTCGTATTCTCTGGCAAGATACAGATCCTTTAAAAAAGCTTAACCGAACCGATACAGAGCTTATGGGTAAAGTCTTTGATTTTGACGATCGCAAAACCCTCATGCTTGGTCTTAATGGCTATTATGACATTGAAAATGGTCTGCGGGTGGGCAACAACCTCGCTGTAGGATACAAACTATACCAAAGTGATGTCTATAAGGGAATGCATATCGATACAATCATGGGTGACACAACCTATGTTGACTCTTTAGTCAACCTTCGGGTCATCCCTGCCCACTTTGGTTTTCTCTGCGAAAAGGCTTTTCTCTTTCCCAATTTTAGCCTCTTTGCAGGATTTATGATTGGTGGTGGCGCAACCGTGCTCATTAAAAACAATGAAGCCAGCAGTGCCAATAGCGCATTTATCAATGACACCAACAATAACAATGGAGATGGCTACAGTGTTGCAGTAGCGCCCACCTTTAATTGGGACTTTCACTTTGGCACCTCAGTTACTCTGGCCCCCCACTTTCATCTTGGTCTGGACTATGTACTACACTTTGCCTATGCTCATGATGGGTATGGAATGAGCCGAGATGATTTTGTGTCGGTGAGTCCGGGAATCCGGCTGCGCATTACCATCGGTAAAGAGGGATAATATGTTTCAACAAAATAGTGTAAAACAGATACCTTTGATATAGAGCGAGGTAGTTATGGAAAGAAATGTTAAAATTGGACTGATGCTCTTTCTACTCATGCCGCTACTCCTTCTGGCAGAGGAAGTGCAATCCCAGGACACAGTAGAGACTGACACAACAGAGGAGAAGGCAACCCTTGATGCTGAGCAACTCTCTGCAATTAAGCTCTCTGCGCGAAAGTTTATAAAAGAGGCCGAGCTATTAGAAGAGCGCGCTCAGGAACTTCGCGATGAAGCTTCTGACCTTGACTATGCAGAGGAAGCCTTTGCAATCAAGGAGATGCGGGCAAAGGCCGAGTATCTGCAGGATAGAGCAGAGTTGCTTCGTGAACGGGCAGAGGAGCTCTACGAGTCTGCAGAGGAGCTGGAGTCACCAGAGAAGGTGAAGTATACAAAGAAAGAGACTCGCAGTGACAATGAGCGTCGCCGGGAGATCAGGGAGCGGGCTATGGCTATAAAGGACACCATACAACTTTACACCCGCGAAGGAGTAAAGGCTCTCTTAGATGGTTTTCGTGGTAAAAAGCGAAGCACCCGTGAACGGGGATATGGTGGCGGATGTGGTCCTGTTGTCAGCATGCATGCTATCAATCTCGACCCGGTCAAAGAGTTGATCCCCTCCTTTCCTCTTAAGTACGCTGGCTATAGACAGGCGCTCTCCTCTATTGGTGGCTCCTATGAAAACTTTCTTCTCATGGGAGGACTAGGCTATGGTGCCATAGGAAATGGTATTCGGATTGGCGGTGGAGGCCGTGGTGGCTCGAGAAGTTATTCTGTGCTTCTCCGCGATACTACCTGGATCACCGAGGTTAGTGTGGGATATGGTGGCTTTTTAGCAGAAAAATGTTTTGTTCATGGTGATATGAATTGGTTTGTCGGTGGTATGATCGGTGGTGGTAACATCTCGGTTACTCCCTCCTACAGCACCGGGGTTTTTGATGTTATTAATGAGGATGATTTTAGCTTTAATAAATTAAAGACTAATTTTATGCTTTTAGAATTACACAGTGGTTTTACCTATACCTTAGTAAACTGGTTTCATATTGGAACTGATATTGCGGTGCCCTTCTTTTTGGCACCCGATGGATTTAAGAACAGTGGTAAACGAAGCTTGACCAATGGCTTCATGAATGTCAATCCCGGCATTCGTATCCGTTTCATTTTAGGAAATATTGGATAAGGACACGTATTTTAATCGATGTTTGATCGACTCTCAGAGGGCCTTTTAGGCCTCTTTATCTTTCTTTCAAACTGGTTCTCCCCGGCAAATAGCTCGGAGGAGATCCGCATTGCTGCGGCCAAGGAATTTTCTTTGGGCTACAGTATTGAGTGTGCTATTAAGCTTGACTGGAACGAACAGATGAGTGATTTGGTTGATGCTGGAATCCCGCTTCGCTTAAAAATAACCTCCTATAGTGACCGGGGAGACTCACTTTACATTCTGCGCACACTCCTCTGCGATATTGGTGACTATACGTACACCTTTTGTGACTCCTTAGGCACTCCTTTAACAGACAGCGTGTTTACCTCTCGTAAGTTCTCTCAAATCTACCGAGCTGTACGTGAGTACAGCCGATGGCAGTATCACCTTTCCAAAGAGGCAACCCAGTTTTATATGGAAGCAGAACTTCTGCCCAGTTGGGTATCACAACTAGATAGAAACCTTGACATGTCAGCTATTGTGGGATGTAGAAAATTTAGCCGCACCTTTCAGAGAAAGGAATAGTCTTTTCAATGTCGCTCTTTAAAAAGCTTGAGTTGGAATGGAAAATCCTTTTAATGGCTGCAGTTGTCTTTATTGCCTTTGCTTGGCCCATTCAGCGCTATTTTGTTTCTAACCTTTCAGAGACACTGACACAGAGTATTGATCCACAACTGGAGCAACTATTACGTAAAAATTTAAACAATGCAACAGACCAAGAGCGACAGGAGGTTATTGCCAGTATCAAACGAAATCGCCAGTGGCAAGCGCTCCTTCCCATTATTATTGCTGAGCAGAAGCAGGCGATTTTCGTGTTTACCTGTGTGCTCTCCTTTTTTCTGCTTCTTATTGCGATCTGGACCCTTAAAAGGCTCACGCAACCCCTTAAGAATCTCTCCTTTGCTGTTGACAAAATCGGCAAAGGTACTCCCACTGTGATCGATACCTCCTCAGGTGGTGCTTTAGGAAGATTGGAAAACACGGTGCTTGCTCTATCCAACGAGCTTGACCAACTACGGGAGCGCGCTCGGGTTCAGGGTATGGAGGCGGCCTGGCAGGACATTGCCCGGGTCATGGCTCATGAGATAAAAAACCCCCTTACCCCCATTCGACTTAGCCTTGACAGGCTGGAGGAGCGGACCATCAATGATCAGGACGTCTCTAGCACTGATCTGACAACCTTTGTGCAACGGATTAATTCGCAGGTTGACAGTCTGGAACGATTGGTAAACCAATTCCGTAGCTTCTCCCGTGAACCCGAAGTCCATCTTAAAGAGATCAATCTCTCTGAAGCGCTCTCCCAGGTGGCACAGGATATGAGTCAGTCTATCAAAACAGAGATCCGCTGTACTGAGAATATTATTGCAGATCCCTATTTATTAAACCAGATCCTTCTCAATATTTGGAAAAATGCCTTAGAAGCTGGTGCGAACGCTATAACCGTATGGTGCAAAAAAGAGGAAAAAAAGATTACCCTCTCTATAAAGGACAATGGGCCAGGTATTGAAGAAGAAAAGCTTGAGCGGGTATGGCTCCCCTACTTTACCTTAAAGGAACAGGGAAGTGGCTTGGGCCTTGCTGTTGTAAAGAAGTTGACTGAGACGATGCAGGGATCAGTTGCATTGCAATCACAAACAACCGGTGATGATCATGGTCTCTGCGTTATGTTGACCTTTAACTGTACTACACTAGGAGATGAAAACAGGTGAAAATGATGACTGTCTTAGTTGTTGATGACGAAAAGGAAATTCGGGTAAGCCTTAAAGAGATACTTGAGGAAGAGGGATATGAAGCACTTTGTGCAGAAACCAGTAAACAGGCTCGGGAACTCTTTGACACTGACGTCGATCTGGTGTTGTTGGATATTAAATTAGGATCGGATAATGGCATTGATCTCCTTAAAAAGTTTAAGCAGCAACGTCCAACAGTTCCAGTCATAATGATCTCTGGTCATGGCACTGTTGCGCTTACTGCCCAAGCCTTTAAATTGGGTGCCCATGAATTTATGGAAAAACCATTGCGCTTGATTCAGGTTCGCGCCTGTGTGAGAAATGCCCTGGAAGCAGTTACCTTAAAGCAAAAGGTCTCCTCTCAAGAGCAGGCAAAGTTTCCGCAACCACTCTATAAATCAACGATCATGAAAAACCTCTTTAACCAAACCCATCGCTTAGCATCGATCAATGAGCCTGTGGTTATTATGGGACCCTCCGGTTCAGGAAAAGAGTTGGTGGCTCGCTCGCTTCATTATGATGGCACACGACAAGCAGGTCCCTTTATTGTGACGAATGCAGCTTCGTTGCCGGTAAACCTTTCTGAGGATGAACTCTTTGGTCATGAAAAGGGAGCCTTTACTGGAGCCCATACCAGACGAAAGGGTTGCTTAGAGCTGGCTCACGGAGGCACCCTATTTCTTGACGAGATAGCTGATTTGGACATTCAGGTTCAGGCAAAACTGCTCCGGGTCATCGAGACTGGTCAGTTTACCCGTCTTGGTGGAAGCGAACAAATCCAGGTAAATGTGCGCATTGTCGCAGCTACCCACAAAGATATGGAGACATTGGTCAAAGAAGGTACTTTTCGTCATGATCTTTGGTACCGTCTATGCGCCTTTGTCGTGACCGTACCTTCACTGTCCCAACGAAGTGAAGATGTTCCCTTGTTAGCTCAGGTTTTTTTACAAACAATCTGTAAGGATATGAACATGTCCCGGACCCTCTCCTCTGAGGCCTTGACAGTATTGAAAAACGCTGAATTCCCCGGTAATGTTCGTGAGTTGAAACATGTGATTACCCGAGCAGCAGTTCTTTCTGAAGAGGCAGAACTGACAGAGAAAAACATTGTAGCGGTCCTTTCTGGCCAAATGAGAGAGTCGTCATTTGCCGAGTCAACAAAGGATTACAGTACCCTGGACTTTAAAAATGCTCGGAAACAATTTGAGATTGACTACTTTTCAAAAGTGCTAAAAAAGAGCAACAACAATATTACACTGTCAGCTGCAACAATCGGTATGGCTCAATCTAATCTTTCAAGAAAACTTAAGGAATTGGGATTAAAATAATCCTGCTATTTGCCTTTGGTTGTACTACTCTTTTTTCTAAAGGGTAAAAAGAAATCACAATAATGTGCTGAAATAGTCAGAGTTATTCTAGGATCATAGGTATAGGAGTCATCTATATTTCTGTGATTGATCCATCGATTCTCAATGGTCAAATGGGCAGCGCAGAAATCTCTGAAATAGCCATGCGCTTCTATAAAATTGGAAATAGTCGTTGTCAGATGCGATCGTTTCGAGAGTTTCTCTTCATCGCGATACCCCAAAGGATCATTGGGCCAGGAGGTCTTAACAGTGCAAGTGTCTTTGCGATTGATATTCATACCCAGAGTTGCAGCCCAATAGTTTTTACCAACTGCAGTGAGGGCAAAGCGAAAATTGTCACCATCAATATCAGGATAGCCAAGGCTTCGACCTAGGTAGGTGTACCGCTCGCCAACAGCTGTGTTTCTTGGAGTAACCGTATACATCCATTTGGATAGGTAACGGTACTCCAAAGCCACATGATGAGCAAGTTTGATTGGCAAAAAATCGCGGGCGTAAATACCAAAGTCACCAGCCCAGTGCATCGGTTCCTTGTCGTAGATAGTCTCGTCATCGACCTGAAAGTCGTCAAAAACAATCTGTGCTTTAACCTGAATCTTTTTTGTAAAGGGGTGCACCCACCCTTGAAAACCAAGCATCAAATTGGCATTTCCCTCAAAATTGGTATTGAGCACCGAGTAAATTGAAAAGGGATTTATGTACTGTAAATCAGGAAATCCATTCTCTCGAGAAAACAGGACCGTCTCAGAAACTCCCAGGGAGCCCCAACCGCCAAAGATAAAATTTAAAGCATGGGCTATAAAATAGCGATCTAACTTTTGAGCATAGTTGTCGGTATCTATGTGAGAAAAATAGCGAGGAAAAGCAGAAAAGAGATGACGGAACTCTAAAAAAGGTAGAGCCACTTGCCACTCAAAGGCATCATAGGCAAAGGGGTTATTTGACAAAAGGATACTACGCTCAATAAAGGGTCCCCAATTCCGCTTCATTCGGCCTAAACGCACAAAACCATACTTACCATCATATTGAAGATAGGCCTCCTCTATGAGTCCTGCGGCAATGCGATCCTTTTTCCAAACGTAGCCGGGATCGCTTTTATTACTCTGATCAACATCTAAAAGAGTACGAACTGTTAATCTCTTCCAAGTAAAATTGCTAAAAAAATCAAAATGAAAGTTACTCTTCTTACCAGATATAAACTCTTCGTTGGAAAGTGTCGCAAAGAGGGCTGGTTCCAGAATCCATTGATACTCGCTATCTGTTGCGGTGTCGGGCCAAAGCGAACTATCAAATAGCTGAGCACCTTTGCAATTGTCCCAAAACATATTGCTGGGAGAGCCCAAGAATTCTCCTCGCTCAGAAGCAATCCTATAAAAGGGCAATCGCCAATTTTCCAAAGAAACAGCTTGAGAAAGAGTAACAATGAACAAAACACCAATAATGCATTTAAGTTTAATTTTCATAATCTGAAAAGCTCGAAAGAAGAAAGGAGGTTAATAGGCATTATCTCGCTTAAAAACAATAAGGATTGTACGGACAATAATCTTTATGTCAAGCCAGATACTCCAGGAGTCAATATATTTCAAATCTAAGGAGACAATCTCATCAAAATCTTTAATTGCGTTTCGACCACTCACCTGCCACATCCCCGTGATACCCGGTCTAATGCTTATTCGACGGTGATGCCAGTTTTGATACTCCTTCACCTCGTCCGGAGTTGGTGGTCGTGTGCCCACAAGAGACATCTCCCCTTTTAGCACATTGATAAATTGAGGGAATTCATCTAAACTCAGTTTACGCATAAGTGATCCAATGGGTGTTACTCGAGGATCATTAGCTATCTTAAACACTGCCCCATTTAGTTCATTCTGGTTTTGAAGCTCTGCCTTACGTGCTTCCGCATCAGTGGTCATTGATCTAAATTTATAAATCACAAAGCGCTTACCATTCTTTCCAACTCGTATCTGCCTAAAAAACACAGGACCTGGAGAGGTTACTTTGATGAGAATTGCAAGAATAGGATAGAGAACAATGAGAACTGCAACACCAATAAGCGATCCAAAGAGATCAAAAATCCGTTTGAACACTATCTGATCAGGATCGAGCTCAACCGTATGGGAAAGAAGGGTTGGATACTCTAAAAAGGTTTGATACTCCCACTGAGCAAGGCGAGTAATATCACGAAGATTAAGGAATACTCGCGCTGGCCGACCGATCTCTTCACAGATATGAACATAGGCATCTACAAGAAAACCATCTCTAGTCATGCTTCTTGGAATGCAAAAAAAGACCTCTTCAATATAGCTGGTCTTTAAAACTTCTTCAAATTCACTGGGAGCCAAACTGACATCTAACTTCTTGACTATCCGTAAACCCCATTCAGGATGGGCATTGATCTCCTTATTGATTTGCGAGGCAATTCTTCCTCTTCCAAAAAGAAGAATGGGTGTGATATTTCGGTTTCTTCGTCGGACATAGGCAATAACAAATTTAAGGGTCAATTTTTCAGTAAAGATAAAAACAAAAGAGATCATTGCAAAGATAAAGTATAGCCACCGACTATCAAAATTATCAGGCATGACATAGAGGATCGCAGCACCAAGAATGCCAGCGGAGACAAAAATCATAAGAATCCGCCGATTAAGTCCCTTCATCCAATTAAACTGGAGTATGGAAAAGAGATGCCTAGTCCAGGCGAAGTAGAGATAAAAAGCCATAAAACCAATAGGCATGAGTAGATAATTTTGCAGAGTCGCCAGCGGTCGATACTCGGAAACTAAAAAGTAGGATATGGAAAAGGCACCTAAAATGAGAAGGCAGTCCACCAATGCAATGGCTTGTTTAACAAAGGAGGAGTGCTGCTTTAACATTGAGTCCCATTTGAAAAGGTTAGCAAGTTACTCATATAAGGTACTTTTTTTAAAAATAGTAATTTCCCTGGTCAGTTTAAAGCTTCCTGGCAAATTTTACATTGCTCACAAGCTTCTATGCATTTCAGCGTATCACCAATAAATAAAGAATGAAGGGAGTAATAGGTTTTACAGGAGAAAGACTTTACTCCATGATGGCAAGCAAAGAGACAGAGTCCCTTACTTTTTGCTGAAGCTCCGCTTTGGTTCCGTCATTAGAGAGAACTGTCCACTTTTTTCCCTGTGGTACAGGAAGCAGTGACTCTTGTATTTGCATGCGTTGAAGGATCTGATCCTCAGAAAGGTTAGTCCGCTTTTTGAGCCAGGCAACTCGTTTTTTAAGGGGGGCACTAATCCAAAAAAGATGATCGAACCAATCATCTACATCCCATAGGGGAATAAGGGCAGCATCTAAAACAATCGATTTTGTGGAATGTTTCAGGAGCTTTTCTATTCTTTTTTTTAAGGGAGGATGAACAATAGAATTAAGCATTTCCAGTTTCTCTTTAGACTGAAAACAGAGAGCACCTAAAATTGCAAACTGAATCGATGCATCAATCACAACCGAATCACCGAAGGATTTCTGAAGGCTCTCTTTAATTGAATCATCCTCACTCAT
This sequence comes from Chitinivibrionales bacterium, assembly GCA_028278335.1. Taxonomy (GTDB): domain Bacteria; phylum Fibrobacterota; class Chitinivibrionia; order Chitinivibrionales; family JANQEN01; genus JANQEN01. The sequence continues at coordinate 70,748 of JANQEN010000083.1, forward strand.
GAGATTTTTTGCGATGGAGTCTGCCTCAAGTACTTCAATTTTATTTTGTAAAAAAAGGTCTGCGACGATGCTCTTACCAGATCCAGTATACCCCGCAATACCGATCCTAATGGGCAGCATTCTTTTTCCTGGTGGTCCTAAATTTCCGGATCATCACCCGATTGCCCTTGTCATTGAAGATCATCTCATCCACATAATGACTGACAATATAAAGACCACGCCCCCGATCTTTAATTAAATTCTCCGGTAGTGTAGGGTCGGGAATATCGTTTATGTCAAAACCCTCTCCCTCATCCATAATGCCTATGGTCACATCCGATTCCTTGACAATATGTCCCATGGTTACCTTTTTTGTGTGATCACCCTTGTTACCATGACCAATCGCATTAGCCAACAGCTCGGTAATGGTGAGCTTCATCTTTCGAATACTCTCATCGGAGTACCCAATATGGTCCATGTCTTTAAGGATATGGGCTAAAACCGAGTCAATCTCCTCATAATATGAAAGAAACTGAAGGTATATGTGTTCCTGTGAGGAAAAACCTAAATCCAACTTTATTTGGTCTCTTCTGGATTGAGTCAACACTTCAACAACAATAGCGGTGATATCATCTTTCTGATCATTTCGCGCTTTTACATATTTAAGCTTCTTTTTCATCTTATCAGTTAGCTTCTGTGGTGACGTAAGATCCTCCTTGAGTAAAAAATGCTCCAGACAGTCTCGTCCTAAAAGATCATCCTTGTCGCGAAAAAGGGTATACAAACCATCGGTAAAAAAAAGTATGGCATCTTCCGGCTTAAGATAAACACTACGATTCTCTAAACGTACATCATCATATATACCTAAAAAAGTTGTGGATTCTGTTAAGGAAACCACCTTTTTTTCACTTTTTCGATAGATCATCGGATAGGGGTGCCCTGCATTACAATAGGTAAGTTTGTTATCATGAAGATCTAAAAAAGCCAAAAAGGCGGTAATAAAAAAGTCCGATGATATATGCTTGAGAAGTTCACTATTTATTCGATTTAATATGATCTCCGGAGAGGAAAGAGAGCTAAGATTATGTGAAAAAAGCACCTTTGCCAAAGAAGCAATCAGTGCTGAAGATATTCCCTGACAGGAGATATCGAGAATGTAGAATGCCATGATGTCCTCTGAAACTTGGACTACATCAAAAAGATCGCCCCCTAGAGCATCACAGGGCAGAAAAATCGAACTCATTTCAATTCCCTGCATACGGGGCAAACTATGTGGAACAATTGCCTTTTGAATTTCCCAGGAAAGTTCTAATTCATTTTCAAAGGAGGATTTAATCATAGTAGCGGTTGCTCACTGGGTCATAATTTGGAATTGTATATTTCTTTTTTTTCAACTATAAATTAATTTATAGTGAACGATTTAACCATTGATTCCCGATAAATAGTTAATATTTTTGCGCAAAGAGCGCGTTTACGTTTTTCCTGTTGTGTTCTGTAAATTATTGTAACGTCTAACCCGGTTATTTTCCATATATTTAGGGTTTTTTTTGAAAGGATCTGTCCTATGCTTGCTAAACTTCGTTCCCTTGCTGTACTCGGTATTGATGCCTTTGACATTGGAATAGAAGCTGATATTACTGAAATGCTTCCAAGCTTTACTATTGTAGGATTACCTGACGGTGCAGTCCGCGAAAGTCGTGAACGGGTACTGTCGGCAATTAAAAATTGTGGGTATGAGTTTCCTGCTCGAAAAGTAACTATCAATATGGCACCGGCAGATATGAAAAAGGAGGGATCAGCCTATGACCTTCCCATAGCTCTGGGCCTGCTTATTGCCTCAGGACAAATCACCATTGACGAAACAAAAACCTATGGTATTGTAGGAGAGCTCTCCTTAGACGGATCAGTTAAACGAGTAAAGGGAATGCTTTCTATGGCATTATGTGCTCGAGAGCAAAAGCTTTCGGGATTGATTGTTCCCAAAGAGTGTGCTCAAGAAGCTGCAATTGCAGAAGGGCTATCTGTGTATCCGGTAGAGTCCCTCAATCAAGCTATACATTTTTTACAGGACCCAAATTCTATTCCACCACATCAGGGGGATATACCCGGCCTCTTTAACAGAGCAAAAAAGTATCCTATAGATTTCTGTGATGTAAAGGGGCAGGAGCAGGTCAAGCGGTCCCTCTTGGTTGCTGCTGCTGGTGGTCATAATATCATGATGATTGGTCCTCCTGGGTCTGGAAAAACCATGCTTGCCCGACGAATACCTTCTATCTTGCCCGACCTTACTCTGAATGAAGCACTGGAGACAACAAAAATCCATTCAGTTGCAGGACTTTTAGAACCAAACACACCACTTTTAGCAACCCGCCCCTTTCGATCACCCCACCACACAATCTCCGATGCAGGACTTACTGGTGGCGGTTCTTACCCGCGACCGGGGGAGATAAGTTTAAGCCATAATGGAATTCTTTTTTTGGATGAACTACCGGAGTTTAATAAAAATGTTTTAGAAAATTTGCGACAACCAATTGAGGATGGTAAGGTTACCATTTCCCGTGCAGCAATGTCTCTTTCCTATCCAGCAAAATTTATGCTCGCCGTTGCTATGAATCCCTGTCCTTGTGGTTATTATACAGACACCCGACACGAATGCTCCTGTGCTCCACAACAGATCCAACGGTATATGTCAAAAATTTCTGGACCGCTCATGGATAGAATAGACATCCATGTAGAGGTTCCAGCACTCTCCTACGAGGAGCTCGCACAAAAGCAGACTGGTGAAAGTTCAAGCTCAATTCGAGAAAAGGTTGTAGCTGCTCGAGAGGTCCAACTTCAACGCTTCAATGGGGAGAAGCGTGTCTATTGTAATGCTCACATGGAATCTTCCCATCTAAGATCCTATTGTGAACTTGATGCTCCCTCTCAAGAGTTGATTCGACGAGCAATTGAGAAATTGGGCCTTTCAGCACGTGCCTATGATAGAATCCTGAAGGTCTCTCGGACTATAGCTGATTTAGACAACTCTAAGCAGATACAATCAAATCATATTGCTGAAGCAGTTCAATATCGTAGCCTTGACAGAAAGCTTTGGATGGGAGGTTAGGTACCAATATACCCAAATCAATGAGGCACAACTGCAGCAATTACCAGATATAATTCTCAGACTTGACTTCATCACTACCATCATGATACCCTTTTATATATGTTTTACGACAAATAGTGATACTATTTTAATTTCTTCTAAAGGAAAAGTGGATAGCTTTGTGAATGAGAGAAGAACTTTAGAACGAATTCGTTGCTACTACTATTTAAAAGTTTACAATAAAGATAACAACCAAGATATCGGTTCGGTTATTGACATATCACGCAAGGGCATGCGATTGATAAGTGAAATCCCCTTTACTGCCGATTCTCACTACCATCTCACTATAAAGCTTCCCAAAGGATACATTCATGGGTATTCCTTTGATATTGATGCAGAGGCACGGTGGTGTGAAAAGAAAGAGGACGATGACTACTACGAAGCGGGTTTTAAGTTTATAAATGCGAAAAAATCCGGCATTGTCTTTATAAAAATGTTGATCGATGATTTTAAAAGTAATGATCTTCTTTAGATTTTTGTAAGAGTCCCACAGGGTTCCATTTTTATCTTAGGAAATAGGTCTCTTCAATGGTGTGAATCGCGCCTTTAGGATTTAGCGTGCTGGAATAGAGGTGAAATTGTTCTATTGAAATTGAATCAATTGAAAAAAGGCTGTTCTGTGTCAAAAAGGGTATTATGGCCTCTGGCTCTAGAGGCTTTTTTATACGACCAACGGTTATATGGGGATGAAATTTTCTCCGTTCCTTGGGCAAACCGACTCTTTCAACAGCTCTATCAATTGACTTAGCCAAGGATATCAATTGTTCTGATTGAGCAAGACCAACCCACAGCACTGTTGGTTTTCCTCGGGGTGGAAAATGGCCTACACCCTTTAAGTGTATACAAAAAGGGGTTTGCTCGATTTTTGAAAGCTCCTCCCCAAGAGCATCCATAAGCATCTCATCACAATCACCAATAAAGCGAAGTGTTAAATGTAGTTGGTCTTCGGTAACCCATCGAACACCTTTGACACCAAAACAGATATTTTGAATAGCTTCAATGATTGATTGCTTAAAATGTACCGCAACAAAAAGACGTTTCATAGCAAAAAAATATGTTTTGGAATTAACAGATTGATACACAGGATATATTTTGCAAAGAGGGTTTACTGTGTACTATCAGGCACAAGGAGCGCACTATGATTGCTGTGGTAACAACTGACCAAATGAAAAGCATTGACCATGAGTCAATAGGTGGCAATAGCGCTGTAGGTTACTCCTATATGCATAAAGCAGGCATTGGTCTTTGTGAAGCTGTTGAAGCAATTCTTCCCGATGTTGATGATGGGGACATCGCTATTATTTGTGGCAAGGGAAACAATGGTGGAGATGGGTATGTTCTCGGCCGCCTGTTGCTTGACAAAGGTTACCAAGTAATGTGCTATAGCCTCTGCCCAGAGGACGCTCTTAAAGGTGAAGCTCGACTGGCCTTAGATGACTATCTGGCAAAAGAGGGTAACTTCTTTTATATCGATGATATTGCAGAGCTTGAAGGATTAGATCGATTTTCCCTGATCGTTGATGCTCTTCTGGGAACTGGGATTCAAGGGAATCCAAAGCGAATTTATGCTGAGGCTATCAAGCATATAAACAATTCTGCAAAGCCAATTTTAGCTGTTGATACCCCTTCCGGTCTCAACAATGACACAGGAGAACCTAGCGCTTCTGTAGTGAAGGCACACGTTACCATTACCATGGGCTTTCCAAAAATTGGTCAACTCTTCTATCCGGGTCGTTCCTTTTGCGGCTCTCTTCATATTAAAGACCTTGGTTATCCTCTTGATGTTGTTGAGAAAAACAGCTCTCTTATTTCAATAGGCACACGAAGGGACCTTGAAAAATTAGTACCCTCACGAAAACCTGCTGGTTCAAAGTTTGAGCATGGATTAGCTTGTCTTGTTTGTGGTTCCAGGGGTATGCTTGGTAGCGCAAGACTCGCAGCTCTTGCCGCACTCCGCACTGGTTGCGGGATGGCTCACCTCTGCATACCAGAGTCACAGCTCTCAGTTATGGCTACAATGGTCACAGAACCGGTGCTACACCCCCTTTTGGAAACAACCAAAGGCACACCGTCAGTTAAAAACGTGGATGAGATAGTATCAAAGGCTAATGCAATGCAGGCCCTTCTTGTGGGACCAGGCATTTCCCATTCGCCAAGCACCAGCAACTTGGTCAGACAGCTTCTTCAAAAAGTAACATCACCTATGGTATTGGATGCAGATGGCCTAAATGCCTTTAAAAATCATGTTGGCAAATTAAAAAAGCATCCCCAAGAGTTAATTATCACACCCCACGCAAAAGAGTTTGAACGACTTTTTGGCCCTCTACCAGCCAACCCAATCGACAAAATTGAACAGCTTGTTGCTGTTGCCACATCCTTTTTGTGCACCTTAGTATTCAAAGGTAATCCTACTATAGTTGTCGATAAATCTGGAGAGACTGTTATTGCCCCTCTTGGAAACTCTGGCATGGCAACTGCAGGCTCTGGAGATGTATTGGCCGGAATAATCACCTCACTTATTGCACAGGGATGCTCTACCAGAGATGCAGCAGTATTGGGAGTGTCAATTCATGGTTTAGCTGGAGAAATCGCTGGTGAAATCATGGGAGAGTACTCTCTTATCGCAAGTGATATTCTCAATGCAATTCATAAGGTTTTTAATGAGCTCTCATTTGTTAACACGCCGGGCATACTTCCGGGGTTCTACCAATAACTGAATTTGTTTAAGGATCAGACATGGAATTTTCATCAAATTGGCATACTAACTTTCTTCTTTTTATTGAATTTCTGCAACACCAAGCAGCTGGGATTCTTGTTGCGGTGATCGCCATTATCCTTGTGGGCAATCTTGTTTCTAAGACTGCAACTAAATATGTTCAAGACGATGTTGTAAAGCATTTGATAAAAAAGTGGACCCGTTACATAACCGTAAGTTTTATTATCCTTTGGGTACTGATCCTCTACAATTCCCATGTCCAGCAAGACACACCTTTCTATCTTTTTATTATTGGTGTCATCTTAGCAGGATTGGCTCTTTCTCTCAGAAATTTTTTCTCTAATTTTGTCGCCTGGGGAGTGATTGTCTCTGGTAAGGGATTTAAAAGTGGCGACAGAATTAAGGTTGGCTCTGTGTCCGGCGATGTTATTGACATAGGACTCCTTCGCACTACTATTGCCGAAATTGGTGAATGGGTCGATGCAGATCAATCAACTGGACGACTTATCAGTGTTCCCAACAAGATTATTTTAGAAAAGGAGATTATCAATTTTACTCAAGGGTATGATTTTATCTGGGATGAGCTTCGTATTCTCATAACCTTTGAATCAAATTGGGAAAGAGCGGAAGAAATAATAAACGAGATTGTTCTTGAGGATTTTAATCAGAAAAAAGAAAAAATTCAAGAACGACTTAAACGAGTAAAACGGAAATATCTTCTTCGCTATAATTATATCACCCCTAAAGTGTATGTGACAATCAAAGATTCCGGGGTTGAGTTAGCGGTGCGCTATCTTGTACAGGCACGGAGAAGAAGAACAATTGAAGACACTGTTTCTCGCACCATATTGTTGCGATTTAGTAAAGAGTTGGATATAGATTTTGCCTATCCAACAATGCGTATTTATAAACAGACTGAGAGCAATGTGTAGCACAATTCCTTGGAAAAGCTGTAGAATTATTAATCAGTATCAGCCACTGAGGATACCGTCATCTGATGAAAGACTGTGGGAATCTGTTTAACCGCAAAACCAAGAAGACCCGATTTTTCAATAAACCCTCTATTCTTTAAAGACATAACCTTTTTCTCTCCAACATAGCAGATCAATTTGTCCTGGTTTATCACCAATCTGATCTTATTCGCATTATTAAAAAATGTCTTTGGTAAATAGCTCTCTTTTATTACCCGTTCTCTTCCTCTCTTTTTAACAACAAACTGACAAAGGTTTGTCTTTTTGCTAAAGCGTAAAGTGTACCCTTCTAAATCTCTCTTTTTAAATAGTATTTCAAAGTAACCACTTTTTTCTCCCTTTCCTAATGAAACTAAGAGAGATAGAACAAAATTATGAAAAGAATACTTAGAAAACAGAGCTGTATAGCGGGCAGTGTCTTTGCAGAAGATAACACTGCCACCCTCGCCAGCATACCACTGGGCTTTTTGATTTTTACTATTTGAGTGCTGGTACCACCATGTCGATTGCGAAGAGAAATAGTCGGAAAACCAGAATGATTGGACAGCACTATTCTCCTCCACCGTATTATCGGCTGCACTCTCCTTAATTTCTGCGACGGAGAGACTGCAAAAGGAGGCTTTACTTTCCACGGAATAAAAACCAACTCTTCCCCTTTGTGTATAGTTGGTTGGGGCAGTAAAAATAGTGAGAGAATCAAAAAAGCAGTGCATACTTTTATTCATACAGGCAACAGATAACCTATGCCATTCACCCTTGATATCAAGGGGGAGTTTTTTCTCCATAAGAATAAACCAGCCAAAGGGCTGTTTACTGTGATAAGCGAGCTGTGCTTTATCGGTCTCCTTATGTATGCGGAAGAGATAAAAACCATCCTCAGTTTCTCGAAATATTAATCCGGCACGACTATCATCATGTTCATCCGAAATTTTTACCTTTGCTGTAATCACATAGTCCTGCCAGGCAGTATCTCCTAAAAGGATGGCATGCAAAACGCGATCGCTCTCAAATTGATGCAAGGCATTATTCTCAATAAACCAAGTACGCTTTTCAGTGCCACCGGTATACTGCTCCCACTGCTCAAAACGGAGAGGGTCATTAAACTCCTCCTTAAGAAGAGTTTGACCAGTCGTATATATATGCTTTTCCTTCTCAGTTGAGAAAGGTTGGTTATAAGCAACCTGTAACGGAATGGGATTCATTGACGTTAAGTTAACTTCGAAGGCTGTTCCATTGTCAATCGACACCTCCTGAATCCATGCAGAATAATCCTTTTTTACCACTGCTAAAGTATGCCACCCCAAGGGAAGTTTCAGTGGTGAGTCTATTTTTGACGAATGATAGTTACCATTAATGTAAAGGTGTGTCTGTTCTGGATGAATTCGAACAGAAATGTCTGCTGAGTCACCATGAAAGTTTCTCTTTGTCAATGAGTCAACCATTGCAGAGACAAGAGGGCAGGGAATCATAAAGTTAACTCTCGAATTACCATAGGCCATATTAACAACCCCAATGATATCACCCTTTTCGTTGACCACTGGACCACCACTATTGCCAGGATTTATTGCAGCATCAATCTGAACCGAGGAAAGATCACCTCGATCATCATGGCGCAGAGCTGTGATATTGCCCCTTCCAACAGTGATTTCAGGACCTCTTTGAATAACACTAAATTCATCACCAAAGGGAAAGCCAAACACCCACACAGGCATAGTCTCAAAAAGCTTTCTTTGACAATCAAGCTTAAGGAAGGGTGATTGTACACTATCCTTCACTGCTAAAATTGCTAAATCGTTCTCTTTATCAACCATCATAATCTTTGCAAAACAGGCTCGATGCTTTTTAGTTCCACTTTTATTTATAACACGAATCGAGGTATGGGTTGTGGGATAAGTAATTCCATAAATTGAAACAGCAGGCTTAACAACATGATAATTAGTGAGAATGTATCCTTGATTATTAATATAAAAGCCACTTCCCGAAGTAGGGAGGTCGTTACCGGTTAACGGAAAGCGGTGCATCACTTCGATATATACCGTAGCATCCTTTATTTCATGAAGAATCTTATCGTCTAGAGCAAATCCATCACTATAAGCTAATATCACCAATGGAATAATGAAAAAAGAATTCACAATTTTATTTACGCTAATCATTATCTAGCCTTAGAAGTGTTATGAGGTTTGCAATGCTTCACTTAAATAGTATAATAAAAAAAACAATCATGCTATTTATTTGCATTAGACTCTCATTTTAAAGAAGTTATGTTGCTATGCATCTAACCAGAGAGACTAAACTCTCCTATGTTTACCTGCTTAAATGGATTGCCCTATCCTTGGTTGCAGGAAGTATTGCCCCCTTTATCATTCGTCTCTTTGTTTTTCTCATGGAGAGTGTGAAAACAATTATGGTCCGCGCTGGGCCCTTTGCTGCTCCAGTATGGATATGGCCCATTATTGGTGCTAGTATTGCAGGACTTATCATTTATCGTATACAACCTTTAGCTGCAGGTGAGGGAATTCCATCCTACATACGGGCAATTAGAATTCGCAGGAGTAACTTTTCCTTTTCCGTCACTTTTTACAAGTTTTGGGCAGCCCTGATCACCTTGTCAACCTTCGGGAACGGTGGTATTGTTGGCCCCTTAGGAAGAGTGACCTCTGGTCTTATGGCATTCATCACCGAAAAAAGCCGAATACTTTCCATTGGAATGGAAGAACAGGACCAACGAACAGCAGCACTCTGTGGTATGGCCGGTGTTTTAGGTACCATTTTTCACTCCTCTATTGGGGGTGGCATTTTTGCCGTTGAAATCATTCAGCGTAAAAGCATGGGATACCGTGACCTCTTTCCGGCAATTCTTTCCAGTTCGACCGCGGTATTTCTTTGTAAGTTATTGGGTTGGAAAAGTTTTTACCACTTTGAATCGATCAACAATTTTATGGACAATCGAATGATCGGCTGGCTCATCATCCTCTGTTTGATAACAGGGTCGATGGGATGGGCCTATACCGCCTTTTATAGGAAGGTAAGCAAACTATTTAAACGGAAAGAGGGAAAGATCCTTCCAAAGCTCATTATTGGCTCGATCATAGCCTTCTCAATTGCCTGGTTTGTAAACCCAGAACTCCTTGGAACCAGTGCAAGAATGATTCCTGCCATCACCTCTGGAGACTTTTCTCTTTTAGTGGGAAACCTCGATGGAATTGGATCAATGGTTATAATCCTTATTGTGTTGATCCTCTGCAAAGCTGTCTGCAATTGTATAACCGTAGGTTCAGGAATGAGTGCTGGATTTACAGGACCAGCAATTATCATTGGGATGCTTTGTGGTGCTGCCTATGCCCAAATTCTTCAGGTAGAGTGTCAATCACCAACATACTTTGCCTTTTTAGCGGTTGGATTCTCAGGTATGCTTGCCAGCAGCATGAATGTTCCCCTTTCTGCTGCGGTTCTCTCAGTAGAGATTTTTGGATTGCAGTATAGTTTTCCTGCGGCTCTTGCTGCAATCATTGGTTTTCAACTAACCCGACATCAGACGATCTATGAATATGCCCTTGAGGAGTTCCCTGATACCATTAACACCGAAAAGGAGTTAGAGAGTGACGATGATTAACCCAGATTATGCAATAGGAAGTAGCGCAGAAGCACAATCCTATGCCCATTAAGACTTTCAGGCTTTTCGGCCATATCACCTTGTAGATATGCCCTTCAAAACCTTCA
>JANQEN010000088.1 GCA_028278335.1 Chitinivibrionales bacterium
CATTTACGGCATGTGGACCAACTCTAAGAAAAAGATCAGCAAGCTTTTAAAAATGGTCTTTGGAAATAGATCTGAAAAGTTAAAAGACCTGGAAGGGGCTTCCTCTGGAAAAAGTAATAGTGATTCATCTACTTCTGATAATAAGAAAAAGGACAATACCAATGGCCAAAACAGCGAGGTGGATAATTTAACAAATGGCCAAACTCCAAATAGTGGTGCCAATGATAAAGGCAAAGAAAAAGATAAAAAGAGACAGGGAGGGGGAGGAAAAAACTCTGCCGATGATTACGAGTCAGCAGCTGAGATCACATGCTCGCTATGTGATAACCTACAACCCGGTACTTTGTGTCCAAAGTGCGGTAAGAGCAAACTTTACGAGATAGACCCAAAGAAAGTAATTCGCCTTGTAGGTAACGCTCCTATAACTGCCTTTGAATTTGTCCTTCAGCAGGTGAGGTGTGCTTGTGGTGCGATCTTCACCGCAGATGTTGGAGATGAATTCCGTGACATCTATGAGGAGGATAAATATGGCCCATCGGCACTTGCCGCAATGATTATTTATAAATATTTAATGGGAGTGTCTTTTGGAACTCTTGCCAGTATTCAAGAAATGAGCGGAGTACCTCTTCCCGCATCTACTCAGGCGAACAAAATAAAAAATGATGCTCTTCCTGCAATACAGGCCGTATTTGGTGTTCTAAAAGGCCTGGTGTCCAACGCAAACTTGTTGGGGTTTGACGATACAGTAATCAGGACTTTGGAGAAGAGAGAGACCAAGGATGGCAACGGAAGTACTCATCGTGGTCATGGAACGGCAGTAATTGCCAACAGATTTGATACTGAAGATAACGAAATAGTTTTTTTTGATTTTAATTCGTCCAAACATGCAGGAGATGTTGTTTGTGAACTCCTGGCCCTAAGAGATCGAGAGGCCCTGCCTCTTCTGATTTCAGATGGGCTCAATTCTTATGATGAATGCAAAAAGAGTGGTATTGATATTAATTGTAATACCCATGCAAGGAGAAAGGTGGTTGAAGAGGACCCCAAGAGGGAGACTTATGTGGGGCAGTCAGTTTTAGATTGTTTTAGTGAAATTTACAAGAATGACAGGCATTGTAAAGATAATGAGCTTTCAACAACGGATCGTATGGAACATCACAAAGAGCATAGCTCTTTTCTCGACTTTGGACATAATTTCCCGCTAATTCTTCTTGGAACCTTCTATTTTTGGAAATTTAATTCTATTTTTAAGCTGCTGACTTCAATACCATTCGGGACGTTGACGTTTTTATCCCAAACTTCTCCATTTCTCCCGGTGAATTTGCAATTTCAAACCTAAGACGGGTCATAATATCAAGACATGAGGGACGTCTGCTATTTTTCCTCCATTTGGGAAGAATTTGAAAATCTTTATTCCTGCTTCCACCATATACAATAATCGCTGATAAAATCATTGCAGAATAAGTTGCTACAAGAAAGGCCGGAACTTTAGGAATAGATTTTTCTGACCATACTTGAGCTTGTCCAAGCCCCATATCTCTTTTCTCCTCTTGGAAATTTACTTCTATTTGCCATCGATCAAAATACTTTTGAATTAAAATTTCAACATTAGTTTCAAGATCAGTTGTTAAAAGATAAGCAGGATCTCGATAATACCACCTTTTTTGTCCTTTTGTTTTTTTATAGCGAGTTGGTGCAATAACAATTAAGCGTAAAGGAGTACGCTTAGTTCCATACTTCCAGTAAACTTCAGAAAGCTCTTTGTATTTAATATCTCGCCAATTACCGCCATAGTGAACTTTCATATTTTGATAAGTATATTCTTTGCTTTGCCGAACCTCCTCAGGGGTAAAGCTTTCAGGGTTGTAAAAGCGTCTACTTTCCGTTGATTTAAAGTATAGTCTTGAGTTTTTCCTAGTTCTGCCAACGATTACTGTTCGGTCAATATTGGCAGTGAGGCAGGTTTGATTACAGTAACTGCCATCAACAACTGAGATTAGAAGCTTATTCTTTGCTCCGGCATTATCAATTTCTTGGCGTAAATATCGAAGATTTTTAACAAAAGCTGTTGAACTGTTATACTGTTTAATTAATTTTTTATATTTCTCATGATCTTCTTGAGGGGCATTTTTACGAGGTTTTTTAAACTTTGGAAGTTGCTCAAACTGAACGGGAATTCCACGACAGGATGTCTCTTCTTTATTGTAAAGAGGAAGAAGAATTGATGACTGTAGGTATCTCATTCCCCAAACAAAGTTAGTATTAAATTTAGGCCCCAGTGGGTCTCTCGCCCATCCACTACCTTTTATCTTTTTTCCGGTCTTTTTAACCAAGGTATCATCATATCCTATAGTAATGTGGTCTTCATCAACTTGGGCAACTGTATTTCTGATAATCGGTCTGAATAAGGAGCAGGGACTCCAGCGACACCTGGAGAAAAATCTATAATCAGCTGTCCAATCCACCTGATCTCTGCCAGTTGTAGCAATTGCTCTGGAAATAGTCTTTCTCCCCAGAGTTGTAATGATTCCTAGTGATAATCTTATTGCACGGTTTAATGTGCGATCTTGTGAAAAAGTTGTGGCCCATTCAGAAATAATTTGTAAAAATAAATTCACCATTCGGTCTTCCTTGATTTAAATTGTTTTTTGCGAATTTATTTTTATATAAAATGAAAGGAAGGCCTATACGCAGCGCGCTAAATGTCCAAAGTCGAG
>JANQEN010000092.1 GCA_028278335.1 Chitinivibrionales bacterium
CCATAACGGTGCCGAACTCAACCGCCGGATGCGGAAAACCGCATGTCCGGTGGTGTGGGAGGGGGCGGTAAGAAGCCCGCCCTCCACCCGATCCAAATAAATAATACAAAATTCACTTCAACAAAAAAGAACATTGCCATGCATAAATCGAAGAAAGATGAAAAAAAATGTAACAAATTGTATAATTAAAACGTTATTACTACTGTATAGCAGATGTTCTTTGACCTATTTTTTTGCCCTTGGGTTTAATCGCTTAATTAGAGGAGGTTGCCATGTACTGGGAGTATGATATTGTTAGTGTGGACTTTTTGGTACACTTTTTTCGTCGATGTGATCCAAGATATCTTCTTAGTTCAATGGCGAAACTCAGTATTCCCAAAAGAATAGTTCTTTCCTTGGTTATTGTGGAGTGTATCGTTATAAGCGCTGCTTTTGCGGTTCCAGAACTTGGTATACTTCTCCCTATTGAGAGAAACACCCAAGAGGCTTTGGCAATATTAGAAAAATCGCCCACAGGCAGGAACCTAATCCAACGGGTCCGTCGGAAAACCGCTGGTAATTTTGTGGTGCTCACTTCGGGAAATACAGAGAGTGACAATTTAATTGATTATAGTAACAGGGCTGTAAAGGCGCTTACTCGATCAGAATTTCGTTATTATAATGCTTTAAAAATACCAAAAAGGGTGACTATTTACACTAATAGAGATATTGTTGGGAGCTCTCCAAAGGAAATTGTTAAAAGCTTAGCCTTTGAGTTAGAAAATGTAATACATGCCTACTCCCATTCCCATGGACCTTTTGGAAAAGATAGCCCTAGAGCGGCCTTAACCCAAAAATTGGTGTGCAATGAGCTAGGACTTAGGTGATTTCCGTATAAAATTCATAACTGAGAGTTCAATTAGAAGGTCTGCGAATTAAATTAGTAATTTATTAATTTTTTATGGTCCATGCTTTGGTGACTTTATTATATTAATTTCTGCAAGGCTTGACATACATTGGTAGTTTATATATAAATTGTCGTTTTGAGCTTAGTTACCGAGTACGATTAGAATTTTTTGGCGATTTTGAGGGCGATAATAGAGGTTCCTACCGGATATACGCTACTAATAGTGCCGAGTCCCACAATTGTAGATACTGTGATTGGTGTCTAAGTATTAAGTTTAAACCCAAAAAAGCAAGGGAGTGACCATGCTGAAAAAAAACAGGAATGAGTTTGAGTCCTACCCCAACCAATATGAACTACCTACCAATAATGCAACCTCTTCCGACAGCAGTAGTCAAAAGGAAAAAACAGTTATTGGCGAGCTCATATCGATTGACGGAACTGTACGAGCTAAGGAAGATTTAATAATTCAAGGGTCACTCAAAGGCTCTATGGAGTTAGAAAAAAATCATGCCATTATCGGCCCAAAGGGAAATGTAGAAGCGGATATTGCTGCAGAAAATATTACTATATGTGGAAAAATGAATGGTAATGCCTCTGTAAAAGGCAAAGTTGAAATTACCCATGAAGCAGAATTTGTTGGTCAGATCAAAACAAAGCGTATTGCAATCGAGGATGGCGCTTATGTAAAGGCAACCATTGAGATGGTTCGCGATGACGATAAAAGGGATAAGCAGCAACCAACCAAACGACCAATGGAAGCTGTTGTTGTAAATAAGAAAAATGAACCAACTCCAGCAAAAACACCGGTAAGCTAGGGAAGGTACGTATGGTCACATTGATTGAAGAAAGAAAGGTTGTACAGACAGATCAAGAGGATGCGGTAACCTATTCGTCACGGGTGATGCGATCCTTTGTTCATAGGGTCGCAAAAAAGAAAGATGCGAAAGTGCTTGACATGGGACCAGTGTCTGATCAACGGATTAATTTCCTAATTCCTCATGTAAAGAGCGTGTTTGTCTGCGATCTCTTTCTTCAAATCAATAAGGGGATGGCAATGCCTAAAATCAAGAAAAATCTTGATTATGAACCCTATAGCTTTGACGGGATTCTTTTGTGGGACTGCTTAGACCGCCTTGACCTTCAGGAAACTGAGGTTCTGTTGGAGCATTGCTCTTCCTTACTTAATGACGGTGGACACTTATGCATGGCTGCCTATGATGAGTTTGTGTCGAATCCACCGGTTAGCTCTTTTTGCATTAAGAAAAATTTTGATGTAGTACTGAAGCGGCAGAGCCATTTGGTTCTGCCCTATTTTCATCGTCACAATCGAGATATACTGCATATCATGAGAAATTTTACTCTCATCAACTCCTACGTGTATCGCAGTGGTATACGGGAGTTTTACTTTCGGCGAGGGTAGATTACTCAATCGTTTTAAAGGATCCTTTGATGACAACACCAGCTTTCGGTCCACCGGCAATTGTTGGCATTCCCTTTGACAAAAATTCCTCTTTTATGCGTGGGCCAGCCTTGGCACCGCCAAAAATTAGAGAAGCCTTTCATTCATCATCCTCAAATCTATGGAGTGAGTCCGGTATTGACCTTGGGCAACATGGTCTAGTGGATGATGTCGGTGATCTTGTGTTTCCTGTTGATGAACCCTTTTTACAAATTGAAGAAAAGATAGTTCATATCGTCGAGAAGAGGGGTGTTCCTTTGGTGCTTGGAGGAGATCACTCCATAACCTATCCTGTAGTAAAAGGGTTGCATCGGAGCTATCCAAAATTGTCAATACTCCATTTTGATGCACACCCTGATTTGTATGATGAGTTGGATGGTAACCGTTTTTCTCATGCATCACCCTTTGCTCGGATCATGGAAGAGGGCGCGGTGACACGCCTGGTCCAAATTGGTATTCGAACCATGAATGGCCATCAACAGGAACAGGCAAAACGATTTGGCGTTGATGTGATTGACATGCAAACAAACACATCCCGTATTGCGCTTTCCTTTGATTCTCCTCTATATATATCCTTTGACTTAGATGCTCTTGACCCAGCCTTTGCACCAGGGGTATCTCATATTGAGCCCGGTGGTTTATCTACTCGTCAAGTAATCGATGTTATTCAACGAGTTGAAGCACCAGCAATTATAGGTGCTGATATTGTCGAGTTAAATCCAACAAGAGATCCCTCAGGCATGAGTGCCATGGTCTGTGCAAAAATGGCTAAAGAGATACTCGCGAAGATGATAGAAATTAATAGGTGAAAATAAAGAGAGTTCTTTTACTTTCTCCAAGTAATTGGCGAAAACGCAACGATCACCGTGTAGACTTCCAGACGTCCCATGAGCATACATAATGACAAAACCCATTTTCCTCCCAGGGGAATCCAGGCATAGTTTTCTGTAGCGCCTATTCCTGAAAGGCCAGGGCCAATATTACAAATGGTAGCTGCAACCGTGGTTATTGCAGTTGTAAAGTCAGAAATAATAAGACTCATAATTCCAGTAAAGATGATAAAGAGGCAAATAAACAACATAAAAAAGCCAAGGATATTGGCGACCTGTTTTTCTTCTAAAGCTTTTTTGCCGATTTTAATAGGTAAGATAAGACGGGGTTGAATAATTGTTTTTACCTCACGCCAGGCTGTTTTTAAAACAACCATAATACGGATCATTTTAATGCCACCACCAGTTGAGCCTGCACACCCACCAAAGAACATAAGAACAACCAGTAAAAGGCGCAATACATTGGGCCACATATCAAAGTCTGCTGTACAGAATCCTGTTGTTGTGGTAATAGACAATACCTGAAAAGAGGCTTGCCTAAATGCTCCATAGAGAGAGCTAACCTTATCCTTCTCCTTTGCTATTCGCTGGGTAAGGTTTTCCTGTGAGAGCTCTGTATGTCTAAAACTTCGGGCAATGTCATCTTTATTACCTAATCCCTGAATGTAAAGGGTTACTGTGGTTAAGGCAATTGCAACTACGATTACAGTGACATAGAATTTAAACTCATGATTTTTGCCAAGAACTCTGAATTTTTGAAGAAAGAGAACCTGGTAGTGCAGCATAAAGTTCATTCCCGCAAAAAACATAAAGAGAATTATAATCCAATCAATATAATTACTATTATATGCGCCAATGGAAGCATTTTTAGTTGAGAATCCACCGGTTGCCATAGTACCAAAGGCGTGACAGAATGCTTCAAAAATAGTCATGCCGCCTAAATAGAGCAGAAAGGCTTCGGCAAAGGTGAGTAAGGCGTACACTCCCCAGAGAATTGTTGCTGTCTGATTTAGTCCAGGCCGCAGCCGCTCTGTGGTTGGTCCTGGGACTTCTCCACGAAACATTTGATAGGCTGTGACACCAAAGGCAGGGAAAATGGAAAGGGCAAGGGTTACAATACCCATGCCACCGAGCCAGTGGGTCATACTGCGCCAAAAAAGAATACCCTTTGGAAGCACTTCAATATCAGTTAAAATTGTAGCACCGGTGGTGGTAAAACCACTCATGATTTCAAAATAGGCATCGGTGAAGCTTACAAAAACGGCATAACTTCCCTGTAAATCGCGGGTTGACAGGAGGTATATGTAGAGTGGGAGTGACCCAAAGAAGGTGAGTACTATCCATCCAAAGGTAACAATAGTAAAACCTTCTCGTACCGCATTACCCCGTAGTCGTCTGTCTCGTTTTATAAGTGTCAAAATAGAGCCGACAATGGCTGAAGAGACTATTGTTACTAGAAATCCAAAAAAGCGATTATCCGAAAGAAGGTCTCTCGTAGAACAGGGGAGGCATTCAAAAAGAGCAATACCTGCAGGAATACAGAGTGTTATGGCAAGCACCTGTAAGAGTTTACCAATGGTAAAAATAACATAGCTATAATTCATGGTGCTATTGCAATGCCTCTAAAGAGTTAAGGAAAAGCCCGGTTTAAAAAATTTCTCAGCGAATTTAAGGTCCTGATGACGACAGATAATAACCACTTCATCATTTTCATGAATAACAGTTTTTCCAGATGGTATAATTACCTCTTCGCCATGAAATACGCAACCAATGATTATTGAGCTGCGGGATATCTCATGTATTTCATTTAATGGTACTCCAATTATCTTGCTATTCTTTTGGGCAATGAAACGACTAACCTCAATGTCAACATTTTTTAAGGAGAGTACAGTTCCAATAGGAACTCTGAAAATGTTGGCGATAATTTTTTGTTGAGTAATTTTTCGGGGATTTACTATATAATCAATGCCAAGTTTTTTAAAGAGATCGGAGTGACGTTCGTTTTCTGTTACCGCAAGAACATGCTGGGCACCCTCTGCCTTTGCTAACAGTGATGCCATGATATTATCTTCGGAATCACGATCCGCAGCAATAAAGAAGGAAGCGTCCTCTACCTGGATTTCATGCAACATCTCGACATTTGTACAATCACCAGAATAGACTTCTGTTTTGTCAAGAATCGAGGCAGCTTCAATACCGTGCTTTTCATCGGGATCAACCAAAATCACCCGATCAACTATCTGCTCCAATGCTAAAGAAAGGTGAAGAGCTGTCAGAGACGCCCCAGAAATAATCACCTTTCGTTGCTTGCTTTCCTCTTTTCCAAGGAGCTTTTTAAAGTTTTCCAATGACTCTTGAGGCATGATGGCAAATATTTCATCATCGGGAAGAATTTTATCTGAGCCGGTGGGAAGAATACTTTTGCCCGCTCTAATTATGAGCACTATAAGTAGTTGCGCTGATCCAGCAAGCTCGGTAATTTCAAAGAGTGTTTTATTTGCAATAGGCATATTTTTAGTGATATCATAACCGCGAAGAAAAACGTCATCGGATTTGAAGTTTGCCGATTCTGTTACACCCGGAAGTTCGACAAATTGAAGAATGTGGTTGACGATCTCCTTTTCTGGCTCAATCACATGGGTCACACCCAAATCTTCCAAGCTAATATTGCTATTTTTATCGGTGTAGTGGGAGGATTTGAGGCGGGCAATTCGCTTTGGCACACCGCACTGTTTTGCAAAATGGCAGCAAAGAAGGTTGGTGTCATCCGATTGGGTCACGGCAATAATCATATCGGCCTGTTTTGCATTTCCCTTTTTTAGTACCAAGGGATCCGTGCCTGAGCCATTTAAGGTGATGACATCTAATTTACTATTTATGTCCTCACAAATTGCAGAGTCCTGTTCAATGATGGTGATGTTGTGTTTTCTTTTACTCAGATGATCAGCAAGATTTAGTCCTATTGAACCACCACCAACAATTGTAATATTCAAAAATGATCTCCCGCTAAGTTTTGTAAAACCAAAAAAACAGAGTCTAAGGTTATATGGCGTGATTTAGCAATTACTATGAAATTAATAATTAGCAGGTAAATATAAAATCTTTTTATAATTAATTCAAAATTTCCTTTGTGCCATGATTACTATTATCCCAGATTATGCAATAGGAAGTAGCGCAGAAGCACAATTCTATGCCTATTAAGGCTTTCAGGCTTTTCGGCCATATCACCTTGTAGATATGCCCTTCAAAACCTTCAAGTCTTACTAAATCATAACCTTGCACTTCTGCATCTACTCCTACTG
>JANQEN010000094.1 GCA_028278335.1 Chitinivibrionales bacterium
ATCATATATTGATCTTGATTTTCCTAATTCTTCTATAGATAATTGACAAGCAATTGAATCTTTGAAATAATGCCTTCTCCTATAGCAAGAGCATGTTATTTTATGAATATGGCCAGGTGTATTATAATGCTTTAGTTTTTTAATTGAAGACGCCATAGAGAAAATATAATAAAAAGCACAGCTATTTAATTTTCAATTTAATTATGCACTTGGATTTGGATATTAGATTGAACTTTCTGAGATGGAAGAGGTTGACACTGTACAGGGGACAGACTTGATTACACGATCGAGGGCGATCGTGCCACAAGTGAAAGGTAAGTTTGATTTTCACACAGGGCACCCCGCGCGGCAAATATACTGATGTCTTATATTCATCTGAGTTTAATCCTGTTTGATTTACTTGTGAATAAGCAGAGGACCATTTCTCCAGTTTTTTACTGTTTCTCAATATTTTTGTCTCATGATTTTTAATTTTATTCTAATAGAAACAGTATAAATAGACCTAGTCTATCAACTCTTCAATATCCATTTCTCCCCTAATGAGCATCTCCTTTCTCCTCTTTGGTAGCTGCTTGACTTTTATCTCAGCTATCATAGCCAGTCCCCTATCGCCAATTTTTGCCTGAAATTCAAGCTTCAATGGACCTCTGCCTTTTAAATACTTGGCACCGTTCTTTCCCTTACCACAGTGTTCTTCTAACCGACGATCAACATCAATGGTTATTCCCGTGTAAAGGCTGTTATCGCTGCATCTTATGATGTATAGGTACCAAGTTGACATATCCATAGAAGTATTGATTTCCCTTAATTAAATAAAAAGATTCAGTAAAAACATCACCTCAACCATTATCTTATTATCATTATTACCTATGTCCAAAAATCTGATTATGGTACATCTAAATCTGAATCATCATTCAATTTAAAGTTGCTTGAGTGTGCTGTCCTAAACTTTCCATGGGAACAGTGACACACGCATTAGTTAAGTTTAATAGTCAGGGCACTCGTGGGATTAAATCAGCAATAAAACCTAATACGAAAAAGTGGATTTCAAATTTATTCAAAATAATAAAACAGAATTGATAAAATAAGCGCTATGATTCCTATTGCAATTCCTACTACCTCAAAAATTCTTGCTTTAATGATTTCGATAATTTTTCTTTTTTGAATTTCATTAATGCTATCCTTTAAACCTTCAATACCACTGCCTAGTACATCATCGATTTTACAAATAATTTCATTTGGAATATTAACATCATCATTTGTCTTGCCAGAAAGAAGCTCATTAAGGCTTATCCATTTATCATTTGGTCCAAGAGCTAATTTATTATTCTTTATCGTAGCATGATATATTGTAAAGTTATATTCTGTATACGCCCCAAAAGTTCTTGAAAGTTTTTTTATTTTTAAATCTTTTGCAATCTCTTTGAGTTCATAGTCTATTCCATATCTTAATTGATTTAGTGGCAGTTCTTCCCTAAATTCTCTTTTCATTACAGTAAGTGGATCATTTTCTGTTGATCTTCTTCGTCCACCGATTAGTTGATATTGATGTGCATTCGAATCATACTGCATAAGATAAACTGACTTTCGATACCCACGGATTCTAGCCTTAATAATCACTTGAGAAACTATTTCTTTTCGTATAGGAGTATAATCCTTGTATTCTTCAGTACGTCTTTTTTCCATTAAATAAACAATATGAGTCCCTGTACTTAAGATGTGGTCAATAGATTTAATATCCCCAACACCTCTTCTATCCCAATTAGTCGAAAATTTGTGATTATTGCGAATATATAATGCTAAACTCCGAAGGAAATATATTGCACTTTGGGATTTAGCTTTTATTGTGATATCAGTATTATTTTTTACAGATACCACATCGAATACTTGTAAAAAAGCAATCAAAGTTTGAAGGCAATATTTACATGAAGGATTATTGTTTAATGCAGAAGAACATATGTTCTCTAAAGATACCGCATCATCGTCTGAGCGAGGAATATTTTCAATAATCTTTGAAATATTTTCAGTTCTATTTGATTTGTGGCATGTATTTAACATTTTAATTTTCAAACCCTATTGAGTGAGCCATCCGATGTGTCAGATATAAAATCAAATTCTCCAGTAGTATTGTCAACAATAAGTATAATTTCCACTTGTCCAGATTTCTAAACATTCAATGCACGCGCAGGTGCCCTTTACAAAAACTCAATCCCTGTGGCACTGTCCCCTGGACAGTGCCTTCACTCCTATTTCAAATTTTCCGAACTCTTTGTCTTTGAGCATTTGGAAAAAACACTTCTCCTATAGCAAGAGCATGTTATTTCATGAATATGGCCAAATGTATTATAATGCTTTAGTTTTTAATTGAAGATGCCATAGAGAAAATATAATAAAAAGCAAAGTTATTTTATTTTCAATTGAATTATGCACTTTGATTTGGATATTAGATTGAACTTTCTGAAATGGAAGAGGTTGACACTGTTTTGGGGGCAGACTTGATTACACGATCGAGGACGATCGTGCCACACGTGAAAGGTAAGTTTGATTTTCATACAGGGCACCCTGCGCGCAGAGATATTGCAATTGAAAGCAACGAAGACTAACGATTTTGCAGCCAGTCCAGGATGTAGATGAATATTTAGATGTTACCTTTAATGAGACCATCCTGTTCAAATGAGTTCTTTTTAATCAACAACTTGAGTCTTTACTGATATAATCAACAATATTTGAGGGTATCTGTTTTTAGAATGAAACTCTCACAAACATTAATCAAATAGCTAAGCACTAACTTTTTATAGACAATTTTAAATTCAACATTGTAGACTTAGTAGAGATTACCTAAAGATAATAATCACCCCCATTATTTAGTATATATTATGAATTTCAATTCCATACAATACTTCACATTTTTTTTAGTTGTAATATCTATTTACTTCCTTCTCTCTCACAAATATCGCTGGATTCTACTCCTCTGTGCAAGTTACTATTTCTATATGTGCTGGAGAGTGGAATACATTCTACTTATTCTTGGTTCAACGGTTGTGGACTATTTTGCTGCGATTCAAATGGGTAAAACCACATCTGCAAGCAAGCGCAAAATATATCTATTTCTTAGCCTTTTCATAAATATTGGTCTTCTCTTTTCATTTAAATATTTCAATTTTTTCAATGATTCCCTGCGAGGAGTATTTAATCATTATAATATTTTTTACGGAGTGCCAGCATTCAATGTGATGTTACCTGTTGGTATTTCATTTTATACATTTCAGACCTTAAGCTACTCTATTGATGTCTATAAGGGAGAAAAAGAGCCAGAAAAGCATTTTGGCATATTTGCATTATATGTCGCATTTTTCCCTCAACTTGTTGCAGGGCCCATAGAACGTTCCACTCGACTATTACCACAGTTTTTAGAAAAATTTTCTTTCGATTTTGTTCGAGTGGTTGATGGGTGTAAACGGATACTTTGGGGACTCTTTAAAAAAGTTGTCATCGCAGATAGGCTTGCCATCTTGGTCAATCACGTTTATAATAGTGCGGATGATTTTACTGGTATACCTCTGATTATTGCAACATACTTTTTCACCTTTCAAATTTATTGTGATTTTTCTGGATATTCAGATATTGCCATTGGTACATCCCAAGTAATGGGTTTTAAACTCATGGAGAACTTTAAGTCTCCCTATCTATCTTCCTCTGTTTCAGAATTCTGGAAACGTTGGCACATTTCATTGTCAAGTTGGTTCCGAGACTATCTTTATATCCCATTAGGAGGAAATAGAAAGGGAAAGTGGCGATGGTACTACAATTTATTCATTGTTTTTATTGTTAGCGGGCTATGGCATGGAGCAAATTGGACCTTTATAATTTGGGGTGCCTTACATGGAATTTACCTTTTATTTACAATATGGACTAAAAATATTCGTAGCAAAACCTTTTCCTTAATAGGATTAAAAGAAAATTCACTTGCACTTAAATTCCTTTCTGTTTTTATAACTTTCAATCTTGTGGCTTTTGCATGGATATTTTTTAGAGCAAATTCTGTTTCAGATGCCTTCTTCATCTGCACTAACCTTTTTACCGGGTTAAATCTAAACACTTCTTTCAATTTAGGAACAGGCCATGTTAGTTTATTATTATCAGCATTAAGTATTCTATTTCTTATATTTACTGATACCACTCAATTATTTTCGAAATCATCGATCCCATTCAAGTCAAGACGTATGATGTATCAATTTGTATTTTATAATATGGTTATCTTTGGAATTTTGTTGTTTGGCATTAAGGTTGGCCCTAAATTTATATATTTTCAATTCTAATAGAGTTATGAAAAAGAAGATAGTAACCATAGCGCTTTTATTTATTCTTTCAGTTATCTGTACACACATAATTGTTAGAATTTTGTATGCGCAAATGATGTCCCTCACAATAATTGAAAGAACAGACCGAGATTTTGTTAATAGTAAGAATCATATACAATATTTGATATTAGGTGATTCTCATGCTCTCAATGCCATTAATTCAGAATTGTGGATGAATTCATTTAATTTTTCTTCACAGGGTGAGAATTACGCTGGCACCTACTTTAAACTTAATCATATTTTAAATCAAACCAATAAAATAATTGATACAGTACTTCTTCCAATAGATTTGCATAATTTCTCATTTGCTCAATCAAAGAGAATTGAACCATCCTATTATTGGGTGCGCTACATTAATTATGGCGAGTGGGGGAAAAGAAGGCAGAATCAATTTCATTTTTTTAATAAATATATGCAAGGAAAAGTGTTTCCTTACACAGAAAACTTTGAACAGTTAATAACGCAAATCTACGAAAGTAAATCACCTCTTGTCCCAAAACGGATTAAAAAGTTTTCTCTGCATATGAACAAAGAATCTGGGACTCAATTGCGAGTAAAAAACCATTTTGAGAAAAAATATTATGTTGATGATGATTTGCTCTATTATTTTAAAAAATCCTTATCCCTTTGCCAGTCAAAGAATATCCCAATACTATTAATTAAGTATCCCTTGACATACGAGTATTATAAAAATGCGCTCGATTATATAGATATTGCTCATTTTTATAATAAAATATACTCCATTGCCGCCAAGACTCCCGCAACTACTATACTAGATTTTCAAGATGATTTTTTCGGTAAGGATTCCCTATTTAAAGATCCCAACCATTTAAATAAGGAGGGTGCTACAATTTTTACCCATATGGTGATGGGAAGAATAGATTCTTTACAGGTGACCTCTCATAATTCAGTTTTGTTTTGAGGTTGAGCGAAATAAGATGAGGCACTCCCCGGCAAAACACGTTAGGACATGAAGCAAAAAAAAGGCCTTCTGGATCAATTCCACGAAGACCTTGGTGGGACAAACTATTTCGACGTACTATCGCTGATGGCCTACTGCGCAGTAAGGGGTTTGTTAAAAACACCCTCGCGTAGCTCCTCTCCATGCAGGTTCACAAACTTAATGGTATACGTACCGGGTACGCACTCCTGGGGCACGACAAAGGCGCAAAAAGAGGGCCGCGATTCAGCAATCTTTTGCACCCGAATCTTTTGACCATCCTGGTCAACAAAGAAGATGCCCTGGTCAGGTTGTTCTGTATCCATGGTCATGTTCTTGCCATAGATTCTACCTATGCCATTGGGAGTCAGGATAGTGTTTGCTGTTCCACTCTCCACATCCTCATACTGAAATAGTATGGGCCGCGTCTGGTCAAGAAGATGCTTTTCCACTTCAACACCATAGGTAAAAAAATGTTTGAGTTTAGCCCCTGCCATGACCCGAGGTCTCACCTGATGGCGTTCCGGGTCATACTGATCTGTGGGACTATCAAAAATACCCTTAATACCACTGGAAAATGTGGCAAAGGGAAGACTAACCGAATAGCTCTGCGCCAGTAGACTTTGGATAGTTTCACCAATCATCTGGATAAGCGCAATCGTATCGGTTTTAGTTATGGTTGAGCCCCGTTCACACAGGACATCCGCGAACTCGGAAACACCCACATTGTGCACTATTCTAACATGAGCACAGGAGGCGTGGGGCTGCTCAACCAGCTTGTTTTCTCGTAAATTAAAGTAAATCATCATTTCCTCACGATTCAAAAAGGTTAGGTTTAATTTGCGGAACTGTTAATTTACTCCTTTCTCCGCCCTATTGGTGTTCAACTTCAATCTGTCCCTAATAACAAGAATAACAGAGAAAAGTCCTTAAACCCTCCTTAAAAGGTCCTTTAAAAGTCCTTATTTAGCGCATGAGGGGGTGCAATACATTAAGGTAACCTCCAATAAATAATGAGTTTTATTTATAAACTATTACCCATATATGTCTTCGTTTTATATATATTTGACCCCGACTATGAAGACATCACCCTTTCAAGTGCACTTTTCTCTCCAACCATTTGAGAAATTTCCTTCAAAGTAGAAAACACCTCTGATTCACTGGACGTACCCCTAGTATCCCATGATCATGTTTGTCTTGTAGTTAGGCAATCTTGAAAAAGATGGACCTGACCTTTAAAAAAGGCCATTTAGCAAAAAAACGACCTCCATAATCCCAATGGTGACATCACACAACGTGAAAAGGAGGTCTGTACAAATAATTATACTAACTAATGAAAGAGTAATACATGAGTTTTGAATCAATGGGCTTATCAGCCCCTCTTTGTAAAGCTGTAGCCGACCAGGGCTATAGTACCCCATCCCCTATTCAGGCACAGGCCATACCAGCAGTGATTAAGGGCCATGATGTCATGGCTGCGGCACAGACTGGAACCGGTAAAACAGCTGGTTTTACCCTTCCTCTTTTGGATAAGTTATCAAAGAGTCGGCGTGCTGGAGCCAATCAAGTCCGCGCACTGGTATTAACACCAACGCGGGAATTGGCTGCACAAGTCGAGAAGAGTGTAGTCATCTATGGGAAGTATTTGTCTTTACGCTCAACTGTCGTGTTTGGCGGCGTGAAGATAGACCCTCAGATAAGAATTTTACGTAAAGGTGTAGACGTTCTGGTAGCGACACCAGGGCGCTTGCTGGATCTCTACAACCAAAAAGCAGTAAAATTTAATCAACTAGAAGTGCTCATACTTGACGAAGCAGACCGAATGCTGGACATGGGATTTATCCATGATATCCGCAAAATCCTGGCAATCCTTCCTAAAAAGCGTCAGAATCTAATGTTCTCTGCAACCTTTTCCAACCAGATTCGTAATCTTGCCAAAAAATTGGTTAATAATCCAGTTGAGATATCAACCAGTCCTCAAAATATCACCGTAGATGCAATTGAGCAATTGGTTTGTCCAGTTGCGAAGAATAAAAAAACAGCGCTGTTGATAAAATTGATACGGGACAATAAATGGGGTCAGGTATTGGTCTTTACAAAAACAAAACATGGCTCAAACCGATTAACTCGTCATTTGGGAAATAAGAATATCAATGCTGTTGCTATTCATGGAAATAAAAGCCAGGCAGCACGAACAAGAGCATTGGAAGGTTTTAAAAATGGCTCGATTCAAATTCTAGTAGCAACAGATATTGCAGCACGAGGATTGGATATCGATCAACTGCCCCAGGTAGTCAATTTTGAACTTCCTCACGTACCGCAGGATTATGTGCATCGCATTGGCCGTACTGGTCGAGCAGGCGCAAAGGGACAGGCAGTTTCACTGGTTTGTGACGATGAACTTAAAATGCTCTCTGGCATTGAGCGGTTGATTAAACAGACAATCCCGCGCAAGGTGATAGAGGGTGTTGAGCAGATTCACAGGGTAGCAGAATCACGATCGGGTGATCGGCCCTATCAACCTAAACAATCAAAAAAGAGCAGATCTCGTCGCCGTTTTGGACAACGATCAGGCGAAAGTCCATGGAAAAATAAGAGCAGAGGAAGGAAAAAGATACTCTCGAATTAATGCGGTAAATCACATAGATTATAATTATATGTAAAAGGACAACAATTTATGATAGATAAAGCAAAAACAAATCCCTTTGAAACAGAGAGAAAGACAACTAATTATTCCGGCATTAAAAGAGGAAAACTTGGCACTGCCAAAAATCCGGCAATCGTCGTGGTGCAGACAGAAAAAAAACGCGATGAGCTTAAAAAGATCTTTGATGAAAATGGGTGGAGTTGCCGTATTAAAATAAGACCAGAAATTGAAGAAGATGTCCGAGATCTTGAATCACTGCAAAGGGTAGGCATACCTAAAATTAGTGAGGAAACAACAGGGCGAAACGCCCCCTGCACATGCGGAAGTGGTAAAAAGTATAAAAAATGCTGTTTAGACAAGTAGTGCTTAGATCAATTATTTATTTTCATACTTACAGCATATTCCAAACATGTTCAATTGAGGATCAACCATGACAAAAAAAAACGGATTCGATAATGAAAAATATTTGCAGGAGCAGACAGAGGCCATCTTAGAGCGAGTCAACCGTTTTAACAATAAGCTTTATTTAGAATTTGGTGGAAAGCTTCTCTTTGATTTTCATGCTTCCCGTGTGCTTCCAGGATTTGATCCTAATGTGAAAATGCGTCTTTTACAGAAACTCAAGGATAAGATAGACGTAATACTCTGCATTTTTGCTGGTGACATTGAAAGAAAAAAGGTACGGGCCGACTTTGGTATTACCTACGATGCTGACGCACTTAAAACTATTGATGATTTTAAAGAGTGGGGTATCGATATATCTGCAGTGGTTATTACCCGCTATCAGAACCAACCCTCAGCGAAGGCATTCAAAAACAAGCTGGAGCGTCGGGGAATCCAAGTATATACTCATAAATTCACCAAGGGATATCCTACGGATGTAGATTTAATTGTCAGTGATGAAGGCTATGGTGCGAATGATCCCATCACAACATCCAAACCGATTGTAGTAGTAACAGGCCCTGGCCCTGGAAGCGGGAAGTTAGCAACCTGCCTCTGCCAGCTCTATCATGAGTATAAAAAGGGAGTAAAGGCTGGGTACGCAAAATTCGAAACCTTTCCAATTTGGAACTTACCCTTAAAGCATCCGGTGAATGTTGCCTACGAAGCGGCAACCGTGGATCTCAAAGATGTAAACTGTATTGATCATCACCATTTAGAAGCCTATAATGAAAAAACAGTTAATTACAATCGCGACATCGAGGCATTCCCTCTGTTAAAGAGGATTATAGAAAAAATTACCGGCCAGGAATCCTTTTATCAGTCACCCACTGATATGGGTGTTAATCGTGCAGGCTTTGGCATTACCGATGATGCCATTGTGCAAGAAGCGGCCCGTCAGGAAATTATCCGACGATATTTTAGATGCTCCTGTGAATACGCCATGGGCTTTGTGGAAAAGGATATCCTTGAGGGTGCTGAGCTGATAATGAAAAACATTGGTGTTGAATCTCACAATCGACCTGTTGTTGTACCGGCCAGAAAAAAGGCGGAGGAGGCCCAGGAAAAGGATGAAGGGAATGAGGGAATATTCTGTGGAGCTGCTATTAAGTTAGAGGATGGCACCATAGTAACCAGTCATAATTCAACGACCATGCATGCAGCATCGAGTCTTGTGATAAACGCGACAAAAAAACTAGCCGGTCTACCTAAAGAAATGCACCTTTTGCCGCAGAATATTATGGAGTCAGTCACGTATTTGAAAAAAGAGGTATATAAGGGTAAAATGACCAGCCTTGATTTAGAGGAAACACTTATTGCCTTGAGCATCAGTGCCATTTCCAATCCAGCAGCACAGATGGCTGTATCAAAACTAAAGGAACTCAAAGGATGTGAAGTGCATATTTCACATATTCCAACACCCGGTGATGAGGCAGGATTAAGGAAGTTAGGCGTAAACCTTACCTGTGATCCAAACTATTCTTCTAAAAATCTCTTCATCTGTTAATTGGCGAGTAGTTTGAATTCATAACCTTTTTGTACCTTTTTGGGATATTACTACACTTTTGTACTATTTTGTATACACAATAACCAAAAAACACATATCAAGGGATAAATTGTTGGCTTATTTCAACCGATCAAGAGAAAAATTAGAATGTTGAAGTATACCCAATCAATACCTTTAACATCTATACACATGTATTAATTGTTGATGTAACCTATAATATATGCTACCTTTTATTAACGCCCCTAAATCCCCCGGAGGGGGACTTGTAAATCAATTGACAATTATAACAAAATTAAAGCCTTATAAGCCTCCCTCCGGGAGGTTTGGAGGGCGCAGACCATCTTGATCACATTGGTTGTTAGTTATCAAAAGCGTCATTAAAACAGCACCATTAAATCGAATATATTAAACGGCCCATTTTAAAAAGATTGACTCAAGGGTTCAGTTGACTCGCACTATTTTCTATTTAGAATCTGATTGCCAAAGCAATCTGTTCATTTTACCTGGTTTACTTTGCTACCTTTTTGTAGCAATTTTCTATACTACCTACATTTTTGTATTAGAGTTCAGCTCCGCTGTTTAGAGTGTTTTAGTATTTACTCCCCAAGTTTCACCGTCATTTTATGTACCCATATTCATTAACCCTAGCACATGCATCCTATTGATTTCAATTGCATTATAGCTGTTAAACAATTGCATCTTCTGAACAAACGCTATCATGTTGTCCATTCCTTCTTGTCAAATATTATTCAATTGGCATACCATTTGTTTAATCAAAGTCTTTTATTTTGACAGCCTGTAATGCAACCATAACTTAACAAAGGAGATGCTCCCATGAACAAACTAAAAAGCATTGCATTAGCCCTTTCACTTTTTCTTTCAATTCACAGCGCCACTGCAAGTGATAAAACAGAGGCCTCCCTATCCTTCTCTGGTGATGTGAGTCTGGTTTCTACCTACATTTGGCGCGGGATGAAGCAGTTCAATGGCGCTGCTATTCAGGGAAGTGCCAATCTTGAATACAAGTTTATCTCTGGTGGCATATGGTATTCCAGCTTCTCTGATATTCCTACTCTTATCAGTGCTAATCAGTATTGGGAAGTTGATCCTTATCTAACCTTTTCAATTCCTATGGGTGAAGCTTCAGCATCTATAGGAGCCAACTATTATGCCTATACCAATAGTTTTGGTGATGGTGTAGTAGAAGCCTTATTAGGGTTGGAGTATAAATTCCTGGGAATCACCGGATTTATCACTCCAAAACAAAAGAACAGTGACTTCCTTTATTGGATATCGCTCTCGGCAGCCCATGAGTTTAAAGCCTTAGAGGTCAGTGGTTCGATTGATGTGGGAGACTATTCCAGTCCCGATTCTGATGTGGTTGGATTTATTACTTTGTCTATCTCAAAGTCTATAACTGATGCACTATCGATTAATTGGAATGGCTCTTTCCCCTATATCAACTTTGATCAAGATGTCTCCTATTGGATGGGCATTTCCTATGGTTTTTAACCTTAACCGAAGTAGACTATTCACAGCAAGGTTAGTATCGAAATAAAAACTCTGTAGCAGAACCGACAGTACACTCTATTCCTATCCCTGTAAGCAAAGCAACTGTGTACTGTTGGTTTTTTATTAAAATAATTACCCAGCTTAATATGAAAATCTAAACTCTCTATTAGATGTTTTTACTCCCCTTCAATCGCACCTAATTACAATCCTAAAACCTCTTCAACCTCTTTAATAGTAGAACAACCAAGCAATCTTTTGGCATCATTCTCAGCATCTTGACTATCTATGTGATTTATCTTTTTTTGAAGTCTTGGAAGATACATGGGCTCCACACTCAACATACGAATTCCAACACCAATTAGAAAGGGGAGCAATTTCATGTCATGAGCCATGTCACCACAAATTGAGACCTCTTTTTTGTTTTGCTTTGCCGAGTGGGCAATTCGCTTGAATGACCGTAACACCGATGGGTGGTGTGATTGATAGAGGTGGGCTACTTTAATATTTGTTCTGTCAACGGCGAGTAAATACTGAATAAAATCATTAGAGCCAATGGAAAAGAAATCGGCCTGGGTAGCAAAGTCATCCATGAGGTCAACAACCGAGGGCAACTCGATCATCATGCCAATTTCTGGATTGCTATTGCAAGGGATACGCTCTTTTTGTAAATCATTAATACATTCTTGAACAATAGCTCGAGAGTCAGAAAATTCATCCAATGAGGAAATCATGGGAAAGATAATCTTGAGTTTTGTCTCTACCCCCGCTCGCAAAATTGCACGAATCTGTTGGACAAAGACATCTTTATGGGAAAGGGTAAATCGAATTGAGCGTAAACCTAAAAAGGGGTTCTTCTCTTTAAAATGATCATAATAGGAGACAATTTTATCTCCACCAATATCCAAGGTCCTAAAGGTGAGTATCTTATCAGGAACACTGTGGGCAAGCTTTTTATAAATGACAAACTGCTCTTCTTCGGTGGGAAAGGTGCTGCGGATCATAAAGGGAAACTCCGAGCGATATAAACCAATACCCTCAACTTTCATGTCCAATGCAGTCTTTACATCAGAGAGAAGGTTGATGTTGGCCATAATGCGAACTCGTTTTCCATCGTTGGTATATGTTTTTTGAGCAATGCTACTACTCGGCTGTACAAAGGTTGCTCGAGCTTGTTCTCGATTTTGATATGTTTTTTTAACTTCCCCTTCGGGATGTATGTAAATCTCTTCTGACCCTGAATCAATACAGATAGGAGTTGCGTCTGGCAAGGCTAACAATTGAGGCTCATCAGATAATAGCAAAGGGATTGCTAAGGAACGCGCTAGTATTGACAAGTGTGATGTAACTCCCCCACCAACCAGAATGATTCCCGCTACCCTTTCAGCGGACAGCACCAAAATATCCGATGGGAGCAACTCATTTGCAATAACTATCTTTCCATCGTAATCATCATCATGTACATCTCTATCAATAATATTATGGAGAATTCTCAAGGAGAGATCAGTCACATCTGCTGCTTTTTCCCGCATGTAGGGATCATCTTTGCCAAGAAATATGTCGGTATACTCTTTGGCAACTGATATCACTGCCTCTGGGGGATTGCTTCCCTCTTTAATCCGCTTCTCTATTTTACCAAAAAAGGGCAGGTCCTTTAATATCAGCAGATGGGCCGTGAAAATGAGAGAAGCCACATCGGAGAGTTTCTCCTCAACTCGATGCTGTAGTGTCTTTAGTTGCTCTTCAGTCTTTTTTATTGCTGCATAAAAATCTTCAATGGTGTACCTGCTATCAGGTATGGAGAGGGCAATCTTCTTCCAGGAAGTCTCCTTTTCAAACACCAAAGAGGGCCCCAGGGCAAACCCTTCACTGGCAGCACGTCCCTTAAGGAGTTTCAACTCTTTGATATTTATTTCTGAATGAGTATCCTTTTGACTCTGGTCGGCAACCATGAGCATATGGGCAGTTTCAATGGTAGAAACAATTTGATTAGAGAGTGCTTTCATTGCAATAAGATCATCCTCATTGAATGGTCGCTTTACATCTCGTTGCACTACTAAAGCCCCTACTCTTTTTATTCCTCTGAGTAAAGGAACTGCCATAAAGGCATCATATTTTTCCTCATCAATACCGCCAAAGTATCGATAGTTGGGATGGGCACTGGCTTGATTTACCATGATTGTTCGCAGCTCTTTAACTGCCAAACCGGTGATACCCTCCCCAATGTTCAAACGGATCGAACGGGCTTTCTCCCTATTGAGACCAATGGTTGATTCAAGTACCAGATCGTGATGCTCTTCATCATAGAGATAGATTGAACAAACTGCGGTCTGCATATGGGTTGCAACCATTTCAACAGTCTCATCTAAAAAAGAGGATATGCTACCGCTTGTGGAAAAAGCTGTGGTGAGTTCACTAAAGTCGCAAAGAAACTGAATATGATTCATGATACCCAACAATGATTACAAGAATATTCTTTTTGTATCCCGATAAATATATAAAGGGTAAACTGATGGAAGATCAAGTAATTGGAGGGTATATAGATTTTATAGTAAAAACACTACAATCATAATAACTGAAATGTATATTCGAAATTCCAGTCTAAAATACCTATTCTTTATCAATGATGTATAGGAAGAGATAATGAAATAGTCTCACAACATTCTTTTCCAAAGATTTTGATCCTCTTCAATCGCACCGCATAGATATTTGGGAAAAGCGAAGATCTGTTCGAGCCCTCAGGGCGAGTTATCAAATCGCCAAATATCTATGCGATAAGGGCGATTGCGGGGTGTGTTTCGTTCATGTTTGCCATCGTGGCAAACACCCTTCGGGCAGCGCCTTTGGCACTGTGCACTCCATTCAAAACAGGCCTT
>JANQEN010000109.1 GCA_028278335.1 Chitinivibrionales bacterium
GAAAAGTAAGCACTCGGAAGCCAGGGATGGCTGGAGAGCACTGTGCCGAAGGCGCAGCCTGTAAGGTGTTTGCCAGGATGGCAAACATGACAAGACGCCGCCCCGCAATCGCCCTTATCGCATAGATATTTGGCGCTTCGATAACTCACCCTGCGGGCTCGAACAGATCTTCGCTTTTCCCAAATATCTATGCGGTGCGATTGAAGGGGATAAAAATTGCCTTAAACGTGTGCAATTGTACCTTTAAGATTAAAACGCTTCAGATATTCTTAACGTCAGCGATGTGGTAATTCCTTATCAAAGATCAGGTAGCATGAACTGGATTTAAGCTTATACTTTCAAACATCACCATATATTTTTAGGTAATCCTTTAGATGCATCTGCAAATGAGAATGCTTTTGTCCCCATGGGGGACAGCCGAAGGCAGGGGGATACAATAAGCATTTTCCTTGCCGGGTGTAAGGGCCGGGGAGGCCCTTCCAAATAATTGATTTTAATAATATTAATAATAAATTTGTAGTACAAACCTTTCCCAAAAAACAGGATTTAAAAATAGAACCTATAAAACCACTAATCCTCATTCCTACCTATAACAACAGCTCAACTCTGGCCACTGTAATCGCTGGTGTTCAAAAGTTTCATAGCGATACTTTAGTGGTAAATGATGGCTCCACCGATGATACTGCTTCGATTATTGAGTCAATTGAGGATGTATCAACACTCTCCTTTCCTAAAAATCGAGGAAAGGGAGAGGCGCTGAAAACGGGATTTGCCTGGGCAAAAGAGAAACAGTACTCTCATGTAATAACCTTTGATGCTGATGGCCAGCACCATGCCGAAGACCTTGATGCCTTTTTAGGCAACATCAGCAAAGAGCCAGAAACCCTTTGGGTTGGCAATCGGGTTATTCCCTTTGAGGGAAGTGAAGACCAACCCTTACGGTCCCGTTTTGGGCGGGCCTTTGGGAACTTCTGGTACAAATTTTTTACTAGCATTAAGCTCAATGATACCCAGTGCGGTTTTCGAGCCTATCCACTAAGGCTTACCGCATCGATTAAGTGTTCTGGCACACGATACGAGTATGAGCAAGATCTGCTTATTCGCTCTGCCTGGGCAGGCATTCAGATCAAGGAGATCCCGATCCATCTCAACTATCTCTCTAAAAAGAGTAGGGTCTCTCACTTTCGACCGATCAGGGATTTTTTGGCCATAAGCAGGGTAAACTCTAAGGCTGCCATGACCCGGATCTTTCTTCCTGTCACAGCCTTGGAGGTGCCGGGAAACACTTGGCGCGCCAAGATTAAATCGCTGGTCATGCATGAATTGCGCGCCCATACCACACCAAAACGAGCAGCCGCGTCTCTGGCGTTGGGAGTCTTTTTTGGGATCTTTCCTATCCATGGATTGCAGGTGATCACCCTTATTGGAGCAAGTATTCTTTTAAAACTCAATCGGGCACTGGCTTTTTTAGGGGTGAATGTCTCCTCACCACCTTTTATGCCCTTACTCATTATTGTGGCTGTGGCTATTGGAAAGCTTGTGCTTCCGCCGGATATTGGCGCCATTGCAGAGAATATAGAGAACCCAACCATCCAGCGCTTACTTCAGGGAGGTTTAGAGTTTGTGGTGGGTAGTGTGATTTTAAGTGTGCCTGCATCACTGATGACCTATGCCATCTCTCTTCCCATAATCAGGCGTCTTGCTAAAAGCAGACTCTTTAAAAAATAGGACCAGCCCATGTTTCACCGAATCAGCGATTGGTGCCAGACCCACAAAAAGATGACTGTGATTCTGCTCACCTTTGCGGTGGTGCTCTCGCTCTTTGTTGTATCTCGATCACAATTCTCAAGCAATATTTTAGATTTACTTCCTGTAAAGGATCGGGTGATTGCGCAGCACTTTACAGTTCTCTCTCTTTTTAATACCATTGACAAAATCGTGATAGAGGTCTCCTCCTTAGAGGAAAATAAGCCCTTTGCTCAGCTGGCCCAATTTTCCCATAGGCTTATTGACTCTCTTACAGCCACAGAGGAGTTCACCTTTCCCGATGCGATTACACCTTCCGACTACCTTACCCTGCGCAACTACTGCATTGAGCTGTGGCCTGCTCTGTTTACCAAACAGGACTCTCTCTATCTTGTAAAGAGACTCAATTATGACTCGCTGCAGGCAGGCTTTACCAGGCGGATTGCCTCGCTCTTTAGCTTTTCCGATGGGACCACCGACCAAAGTCTACTGCAAAATGATCCCTTTGATATAAGCATGTTCTCCTTGGCAAAGCTTGCTACACTTAAGCCTATAGAGCAGATAACCATTAAAGATGGGCTTATAACAAATCCTACTGAAGATCGAATTCTTATCTTTGCACAAATTGCTCAGGAGGGTATGGATGAGAGCGCTGCTCGAAGGGCCCGCAGGATCATCGAGGTGTGGCAAGCAAAAGCAAAGGCTCAGGATATTGAAGTTGCCTGGATGGGTGCTCCCCGTGCATCCTTGGACAATGCTGATACGATAAAAAAAGATGTTCATAAAACCTTGCCCGTGGCCCTTATTGCGGTGTTTTTAATTTGCCTGGGGGTGTATCGAAGGGTCTCCTATGGTTTGTTAACCTTTATACCAACTCTTGTGGGTATCCTTTTTACTTTGGCGCTCTTTCTTTTCTTTGGGAAGCTCTCCATAATTATCCTTGGTTTTGGCGCTGCACTTCTGGGAATCACTGTGGATTATGCCATTCACTATCTCTATCATATTAGTGAATCTCCCCAAGATCCTCATCCCGTAAAGACTCTTGCAGGCCCTATTTTTGCCAGTGCCTTTACAACGGCCGGTGCCTTTTTAGTACTTATTGTGGCTGATATTCCTGGCCTCTCGCAGTTGGGATTGGTTACCTCGGTAGGCATTCTTTTAGTAGCCCTTTTAACACTTACTCTATTGCCTCTGCTGCACAATCGCGCAGATAAAAAAACTGCATCTCCACGGATTGCATTGCCCAGGTATTTTTCAAGGTTTTACAAAAAGGGATACGATAAAGCGTTCTTTGTTTTGTTGATTATCTGCGCTGTTATACTTC
The DNA here is from genome assembly GCA_028278335.1 of Chitinivibrionales bacterium. GTDB lineage: Bacteria > Fibrobacterota > Chitinivibrionia > Chitinivibrionales > JANQEN01 > JANQEN01. Next base: position 3,071 of record JANQEN010000109.1, read on the forward strand.
TCTTTTGTATACCCCGCCTGCAGTTTGATGGAAATCCCAACAGCTTAAATGGTATGTCCTCAGAAACAAAAGCCTTAGAGGCGCGCCTTAACAAAGAGTGGCCGGGCATGCAAAAAGGGGCCTTTCTCATTGTTTCCGACAGCACCCTTGATGCAGTTTGTCAACAGGTAGAACAACAGATTACCCCTTTGGTATCAGCCTTGGCTGATCAGGGATATATCAACCCAGTAGAGCCCTTTACCACATTGATGCCCTCAAAGAGCATTCAAAAGAAGAACAATACCCGCTGGAACCACACCGTAACGCCAAAAATCCTTAAGACAATGCAAACCATTTTCACTACTGTATCAAAAGAGTATGGTCTTGACCCAACGCCCTTTCTAACCTACACAAAAAATATCAGAACAAATGAATTTAATGAGAACCAACTCCATACTAATCTAGCCTCGATCATTGAGCAGGGGCTTTTTAAAAACTATCTCCGCAATACGGATTCTGTGTGGTATGCCAATGTTCCTATAATCCCAACCACTGATACTGCCTGGGCCAACATTGAAAAGGCTGCACGCTCTTACAATGTTCTTGCGGTTAATGATGCGCTCTTGGGTATTCGGGTTGTCCAGATCATTCGGACCGGCTTTTTTCGCTGCCTCATATTTATTCCCTTTGTCATTTTTATTGTGCTTCTTTGTATGCTCCGTAATTGGCGCCTGGTTGGGATTGCCTTTGTGCCGGTCATCCTGGCTGCCATTACCACGATGGGAATGCTTGCCTGCATTGGTGTGGCCATCAACATTGTTACGATCATGATATTTGCGTTTATCTTTGGACTGGGCATTGACTACACGCTCCTTATGCTCTTTATGAGTAAAAAAAGCCTTATTATACAAGATCATAAGTATGTACCTCAGGCTGCAGCCAGCATAACCATTGCCGCTGGTACCACTTGCGTTGGTTTGGGGATCTTAGTTATTGCCAAACACCCAGTACTCTCTTCTGTAGGAACCTCTGGACTGGTGGGGATTTTTGCGAGTTATATATCAGCGATTGTTGTTGTTCCCCTATTGGTTCAAAAATTTGTGATTAGTAAAAATTAAGATTCTATTATCTGCTTATTTATAAAATTATTTGGAGGTTGCCCTCATTTCATTCGGGCCGCCGTGGCTCTGGGCTACCCTCCGGTCGGTCTTCGCGTTGCTCAGACTGGCCTTCGGCCACCCGCCACCTGGCTAACCCAAAAGATCAAAAGATTGATGAATGTCAAACTGCATTGGCCATTACGAGCATGGAAAGATTTTTTTACCCCTTCAATCGCACCGCCGAATGGTTCAGAAAAACGCGAGGTGCTGTTTGAGTCTGCGCAGCAGACGAGTTCAGCGAGCGTCTGAACCTGAGGCGAATAGGGCGATTGCGGGGCGGCTTCTTTTGGTTACTTTTCTGAGCTGCTGCAGACCGGGCAAAAATATAATAGAATAAAATCCGAAGGGTTTTTACTTCCTTACCCAGCAGAACGAAGTGACCAAGTAACTCAGCTGCCGGGATGAGTCCCGGCGATCTTGAATATCTTTTTGCTAGTTAAATAGAGTAACCACGAACCTAGCAATAAAATCCATCACTTTAAAACTATTAAACGCTCTTCATATTTTTAAACTTTAGTTCACCTTAGACACTTTACACTCTAAACTTCTTTTCCCCGAAGGGGTATAACCTTGAATAGCCCCTGGCGACGAAGGAGCCTGGGGGTTGAGATAATAACCAACCCAACGTCCTCGAAGAGGGCGAACGTTACTTTTTTCTATGTTGTTTCAGCCCTTCGGGTAGAATGTGTTTTTATAAAGATATTTTTTTCCTTCAATCGTTATAAGGGTAATGAGCATCCTTAGATCAAAATATTAGGGGGGAATCTACAAGATCACCTGAGGGCATATGTTATCTACTTGCCCATAAAGGCCGGTCCACCGGCTAGGTGGAACAGATTTTATGGTTGCAAGTAGTTAATGGGCGTGGAGGGGCTCGGTGACGAGCTTTGCGAGGAATAACCTTGTAATGGGGGGCGCTCCCCCCAGAAGATCTTTTTTTAAGCCTTTGTTTTATGTAGTCTTCGATACTCACTACGATAACCAACAAGCCTTGCTTTATTGCCATGAAACACATAGCGACCGCAGCGGCGAACTTCTGTGACAGCCTCTTTAAGGTGGATGCAGGCCTTTACATAGAGGCTTTTTAATTGTGCCCGTTCAATATCTATAACCGTACTACTATCTTTTATTTGTAAACCTTTCCCCATTGCCTTTGCCTTATCTAATAGGGCAAGATCAAAGTTTATTTTAGACAATGAAGCAGCCTGCTTCTTCCCCAACAGGGCCAAAGACCTAAGGTCCTGTCCGACCTTTTCGGTTTTTCTGTACCTATTATACTTTGCTAAATATTCCATAGCATCCTTAACGTCACTCAGGGCATAGCGAAAGTCGCGGACCAATTGCGCACACAAAGCTCGACACTGCTGCAGTGCATCTAAATAGATTTTTTTGCTGGTAGACTTGGTTTTGCGCGCAATAAACCACTGAGCCTCAAGCTCCTGAACAAATTTGATCCTTTTAGGGATATCCTGGACCAGCTTCCAATCAAGGCCTGCCTGCTTTAGGGCTGCCTTATCCGGTTGACACCAGTGAAAAAGGTTTTCCGCCTCTTGAATGAGGATCGGTACAGGAACACCAACGCGGAGACTGGGATTAAACTCGGGATATATCTTTTCAACCTCAGAGACCATTTTTTTGTAGAGTTCTTTTTTCATAATTTATATCCTGTTTGTCGGGACAAAACATCCATTCTCTTCTCTAAACCCTAATGCATTAGCGACAGTTCTTACTAAGGCTCGATCTAGCTCTTTTGAGTCCTCTGGTAACTCGCTATAGGAGACTTGGTTTGTTGGTTTAACCTCTAACCCGAGGCGTTTGCACGTTTCAAGATAGGAGAGGTGTACTTTTTCTGATAGTGTTTCAATGTTCATAGTAATTTTACCAATGATAAATGTTTCTACTGTGATTAGGAATTAAAATCGCCACCCCACAATCTAAATGAGACACTTAATAGTGATAATTAGGTATCTACATATGTATCTAATTTATATCATACTTAAATTAATTGCTATTATATATAGTAATGAATAATTAATTCATTAATAAATACTAAGTTTATTCTAGCATTATTAATGATAACATAAATTTTATTGTTGTTTCATATATAATTTTTATATAATCTTAGTGAAACATATTAATTTTATGGTGAGTTGATATTGTTGAATTATGATTTAATAATATTATATTAGGAAATTAGCTGTTTTTTTTTGAATTAAATTGATTTATTAGTGAATAATATTAATTAAATTATGATATGAATTATTTATAGATCAATAATTGGTTAATTTTTTACAATTCATAAGGTAAAGGAAGATGTTTTATAGCTATTTTTGTATTATGGCCCTTATTTATCGTGTGCCCTATGCAAGAGTTATATTTTTTTAAGTGGATTACTTTGTAGAAATAGCTGTACAAAATTTTTGGTCTCCTCTTCGAAAAAAAGATAATCGAAAAAATGCATAATATTAAAGACGTATTTAGAAAACCAATTGCATATATTGTCGTAGTATATTGCATTCTTTTAATTACTAATAGCTTTTTAAAATATTCTGATTTTCTCGTTTATACTTTGGGTTTTCCCTATTTCATCGGCTTGTTCTTAGAGAACACACCATACTATTCGTTTGCATTCTATTCTATAGCAATATTGTATTTAGTGTTCCTTGCTGCTGCTATGTTACATGTAAAGAAATGGCTAACCATTTTAGTTTATTTTTCTGTTATCATCAATGTTTTTCTAGGATGGTTATCATTATCAATAGCTAAAGTAATTGCGGATGCAGCAGTTAAAGCATGGACTGGAAACTGAAACAAGTGGTGGAAGAATTAGGCTTAATTGGTGCAATACCCGCTCTGCTTGCGTTTTTGTCAAAGGAATTACTGGTTGGGTTGCTCGCAGTAATTTTGATTGTCATATACATTGCTTTGATCCTCTGGCAAGGATTGGTCTTTTTCGGTGTGTAAAAGGAATAAAGGATATATTTCAGAATATAAGGGGGGAATCTACAAGATCCCCTGAGGGCCTATGTTATCTACTTGCCCATAAAGGCTGGTCCACCGTTTAGGTGGAACAGTTTTTATGGATGCAAGTAGTTAATGGGCGCGAGGGTAGCTTGTAGTGGGGGGTGTTCCCCCCGGGAGTTTTTTCAACTACACTAATTACATTTTTAAAATTTTATTTATATGAATAAGAATCAAATAAATAAATTTGTAAAAAAGATCCAGAAAAAAATCCGCGGCACCCTGTTGCACGAGCCTTCGGATGTAAAGAAGTATATCCATGATAAAAGCATATACGAAAAGATCCCGGCGTTGGTTTTTTTGCCGCAGGATACCGAGGATCTCTCTTGTGGATTAGCATTGATAAAGGAGACTGGGCTGCCCATCTTCATTCGCGGTGGTGGCTCTGGCACTGCCGGGGCCTGTTTGGGTGAGGGCTGTGTGATCGGCTTTGATCGCTCCAGTGATTTTACTACGATCAGTGGGCTTTTCCAAAAGGGTGATGATCAGTTAGTTACTGCCTCGGCCGGGGTGATACATGAAACTCTGCAAAAATATTTGCGAAAAGAGGGGTACTATCTGCCAGCAGATCCCTCCAGTGGACCGCTCTGCATGATTGGGGGCAATGTTGCAACCAAGGCATCGGGGCCCCATGCTTTACGCCATGGATCGATCGATGCCTACATTGAAAGCCTTACATTTGTTGATCATCGCGGTGAGTGTGTGCGCTGCACATCCTCCGAAGCGCTACCGCTCTATTTACAAAGAGGCGTTGCACAGATCGAGGAGCGGATTCATAAGAATCAGGATGTTAGGGGTCGTCTAGTGAATCGCCAAAATAGAAAGATTGCCAGTGGGTATAATCTATTTACGCTGCTTGATAGGAGCAAGCCACTGTATCAAAATGTGGCTGGGTTGCTTATAGGAAGTGTGGGCACTCTGGGTATTGTTACTGAGGTGCAGTTGCGGGTTGAGCCCTATATCCCAGAGCGGGCAACCTGTTCGCTTTACTTTAGCTCGCTTGCCCAGGCCTGTGAGGCGGTTCATCATATTCGAGAGCTGAACGTTGCAGCAATCGAGATCATCAGTGCTCATACGTTGTCATTGGTAAACAGAAAGAATTCGCCAAAGGAGATTCCTATTCCCTCCAATTCGCACGTGCTTTTAGTTGAGCTTGAGGGATCAGAGATAGATGCAACAATCGAGAAGATTGCTTTGCACATGAAAAGAGATAACTTTTCCATGAGCGCACCCATGGGCATTGCAAAAGAAAAAACAGAACAAGAGCGCCTTTGGCGCTTTAGAAAGGCAATCCTGCCACGGCTTTTAGGGAGTACCAGCACTGGTGTTGCCCTATCTGTTGTCAATGATGTGGGAGTGGATCCCGGGGACCTTGGTCCCTTTATTGAGCGAGTAGAAAAGATATTTAAATCCCTGAATCTAAAAGCTGCAGTCTATGGTCATGCGGGTAGTGGTAATTTACACCTGCGCCCGCTCTTTGATAAAAACGATCCCCATCTTAAAAAAACTATACAGCGTGTTGCTGATGAAGTGTACGAAACGGTGATCTCCTTTAAGGGGACTATAACAGCCGAGCATGGCATGGGACCATTGCGAGCCCCATACTTGGAGAAGGAGTGGGGAAGCGCTGTGTATGAAACTATGAAGCAGGTGAAATCCATTTTTGATCCGGATTCTGTGTTTAGTGGGGATGCACTGTTTTCTAATGAAAAAATTACAAATCATATGAAATCGATACATTGAAATCTTTAACTTATTTTAATATTACTATATGTATACATTAGAGAGATTTTTAATCCCCTTCAATCGCACCGTATAGATATTTGGGAGGAGCGAAGATCTGTTCGAGCCCGCAGGGCGAGTTATCGAGCGACCAAATAACTATGCGATTAGTGCGATTGCGGGGTGTGTTTCTTTGCATACTTTCTTTGCACAAGCAAAGAAAGTATGGCTGCTGTCGGGTAGCGTCCCGACGATCTTAATGCATAAAGAA
>JANQEN010000161.1 GCA_028278335.1 Chitinivibrionales bacterium
GTTCTCTAGATTCCACTATCTCGAAAATCAGCAAAAAAAGTGTTGCAAAAAGCATTCTTTGTCTATATGGAAAAAAATTAATTCTATTGACAATTAAAAGATAAGAAGAATCGGGGGAATTTTCAATAGATCTTGTCCGGTAAAAATTTTACTGGATCTATTGGTATTGGTAAAACTAGACCCTTTGTTAAAAGGGCCCGAATTTCATGGGATTGCTGTACAATGTGATGGATCGGTTTTATGAAAGATATGTTCACCACAGAGCCACAGAGATCACAGAGGGTATGTTTTTTTATACAAGCCGGGAGAAAGACGGCTTATATAAAAGACCTCAATCGCTTTGCGATAGTAAACATACTAGGCACAAAGTGCGTGAGCGCCGCAGGCTGGCTGTTTTTAAACAATCGTCTTCTCCCGATTGTTTAAAAGAAAAAACGCCTCCGTGTACTCCGTGGCTCTGTGGTGAAAAAAAGAAGTATCTATGGTGAAAAAAAGTAAGGAAGGAAATAGGATGAAAGCAAGTAAAAAATTATTATTTCAAAACAGGATGTTATTAGCAGCAATCTTTTTAATTGTCTTGGCAGCAGGCACGCATGCACAGGCACAAACAGGGCAGTACTTTAATGGGAATGGGTCTTATGCTTCAGTAAGCAATACTGCCTTTACGGACTTAGATTACTCAGCGAATTTTGCTATTGAGACAGTCGTATATATAAAACCTGATGAAAGCAATATCTATGGCGGGATATTAACAAAGACAACTTATGGCCATTATATCAATACAAACATACCAGGATGGGGATTAGGCATATACCAGGATGCCAAGGAAGATTATGCATTAATCGGCATGAAAGTGGGTGACGGCACTCATCATGTAACCCAATATTCCATTATAGATATGGGCAGAACCCATATTGTCATGACATGGGATGCTGGCAGCAAGACAATTACGCTTTTTGCAGACGGCGCACAGGTTTCCCAGGGCACGAATACAGCTATTGATTTAAATAATATTGCTGTTAATGAAGACCTGTTGATCGGAAAAAGTCACAATCCGTTATTAAGCTATATCATGTATATCAGGCTTTGGAACAGGGACATTACAAGTGATGTAAGTACATTGTATGACCATTATAATGATACAAAACAG
>JANQEN010000163.1 GCA_028278335.1 Chitinivibrionales bacterium
TACGATCCTGCCACAGGGCGATATCTGACGCCCGATCCCATTGGGTTACTAGGTGGAATTAACCTCTATACTTATACTTCAAATAATCCTATCAATGCAGTTGATCCGAGAGGTCTTATGTCTGCTGCAAGCGCCGCTGCTATCAACGCCATAAGAGATAATCCAAATCTTTCTCCCAGGCAAAAAATGGAAGCCATTAAAGCTATTCCTGCAAATTTGCCTGATCCTAACATCCATAATGCATACATGACCAATGATTTTCCTTCTAAGGAGCTTATTGATACTATTGCACCTGATGCCTCCGGTGTTTTAGCTAGTGGATCCAGCATAAATCCATTTACATCGGGGGGCGGAAATGTGGCTGGATGGAACTCTATGTATTTTTACGATAAAAATAGTTGGGAGCATTATTATTTTGACTCAACTGGTATGACAACCTGTGGTTTAGATGCTGGGTCTAATTTAGAATCTGTTTATGCTTGGGGGGAGGGACCGTGGGCAGGTGAATTTGATGCAATTGTTTTCGGAGGCGGTTTTTTATCAGGTTCGATATTTTGGTCTCCAGATTTTAGCTGGAAAGGATTTACTTATGGTTTTGGACCTTCTTTGTCTCCCGGCTCATTTGCATATGAGGAGACAAAATCAAGGCGCTTACCTTAAGTAATTACAAGATAATTTCTTTAGTCCTTATAGATAATGGAAGATTTTACAACGATCTTTGAAATAGCGACAGGATATACCAGTGCTCAACTGATTGGTATTTCAAAAATAGTAATTGGTGCTATCATATTGCTCGTTGGAGTCGCCGGAATTGTTATCCAAATAGCAAGGCGTCGCCGTTCATTTATAGAGTTTTTTGTTCAATTCATTCTCGTCCTCATAGCTTGCTTTTGGCTATATTACTTAGCGGTGCCCAGTTTCGTTGCAGCAACAAAACTTTCCAATGAGTTAGCTAATGCTTATAAAAGCAATAAGTATAAAGTTGCTGAGGGATATGTACATGTGTTGCATAAGCAACCTAAAACCGGCCATAGCAAGGGAGATATTGTTGTTGTGGATGGTGTAGAGTTTGAGATTGATTACTTTAGCAGCATTGATCAGTCATATAATACAACTATCGCTTATGGTGGAGCATTAAAAGAGGGTGAATATGTTCGTCTTTTTTATTATCACGACAAGATTTTACGAATAGACAAACGACTATAGTAAGCTGGTGAAGTTACCAATGGCAAAGAACACAATCCAACTCACAACAACCTCGAAAGTTTTATATAAAGCTCCTATTTTTTGAAAACGCAAATTAGTTCTGGTAGTTTTGAGTTTTAGAATTTGCACTGTCTTTGTCATTTTTTAAAAGATCTAAAATTTCATCAACGGGTTTTTTGTCCCGGTGTGATTTGTACCTCTTCATACCAAATTTAGGGTCTCCCCTGGGGGCAGCCTCCAGACCAACATGGGTAAACCCTTTTAAACTTCTCTTCTGGGCTACAATAATATATAAATCTCGAAACTCTTCCATGAGTTTTTGTTTGTTTTGTATATTTTTAGAAATAAATCGAATATAGAGCATTTTTTCATCGGAATCTTTAAATTTTAATTTGCCTATCTGCAATATTTTATATTCTTTTCCCGAAGTATTTTGCCAAATTTCGATAGGAGCCTTTTCGCCGCAGCCAATAGCTAAAAAGGATACAGTAAGAAACAGAAAGGTTCTTAGCAAAAGAGTATATAGTTTCATTTTTCTCAAAGTTCCCAATAAAATTGTTATCTCTTTTAAATAAGAGGCACTGCAAGAATACAGATGCTACGCTTTTAGCAAACTCTCTAAGTTCATGTCTCTGAGAGGTCAGAAGGCGGTTGAAGATTTTTCTTTAATTGCCTTTTTCCTTTTTAAGGGGTGGTGGTCGGGGAGAAGGGCAATAAAATCAGCCAGCCGCTTCCCTTCTGTTTTGGTGCTGTCTGGCGTGGTAAATGCATTTTGCTGATGTCATA
>JANQEN010000198.1 GCA_028278335.1 Chitinivibrionales bacterium
CAGCGCTTTTGTTCGACTTGGGGCTTTAAACATTCGACTATTTATTAATCTTTTGGGTTAGCCAGGTGGAGGGTTTAGTCCCCTTGGGGACCGAGGCGAATAGCCGAGCCCGGTTGGTGCTTTAAAATTATAAAAATCAAATCCCGATTTATCGGTAAACCACGGCAGCTCGAATGAAATGAGAGCAACCCCCAAAACTAAAGGAGATAAAATAAGAGGACAACCTTTTTATAGTTACCTGCCTCAATGACAGTCGGTCAGCTGTATGATGTTATCAAACTACACTACTCTTCTGCTTCTGTGACTCTGCCTTCTCTAAAAGCTCCTCAATGGAGGACTGATTAAAGGGGTCGTACACGGCAGTACCCATGCGCAACACAAGCTGAAACTTGCTATTCTCCTGTTCATTGCGCTCTTCCACCTTAGCCTCTAATCGCTCAATAATTTTATCTTGGCACTCATCATCGACTTCTAAGGCTAAAGCGGCAAACTCATCACTACCCAATCGACAGATCAAATCAGAGGAGCGGAAAATATCCTCTAAAAACTCTGCCATCTCCAAAATCACCCCATCACCTACATAGCGTCCAAAGGTGTCATTGATGTAGTGTTTGTTATCACAGGAGGCCACCAACAGGCACATCTTCTTTCTTGATCTATTGGCATGTTTAATCTGTTGGTTGGCAAAGAGCATGAAGCCTTTCTTATTGTAAAGACCGGTCATTTCATCTAAAAGATCAAGTTCATATAAAGCCGATGCCATGCGCTGGCGCTCTATGGCATACCGAATGGAACGAACAATTAGGCTGCCACTCAGTTCATTTTTCACCAGATAATCCTGGGCACCCTCACGAAGCGCCTTTATACCCACATCCTCACAACTAAGATCAGTCAGCACAATAACGGGGATATTTATTTGTAGATCATTGATGAACTCATTGACGGTTGTATCAGGTAGGGTGGAGTCGACCAGCACACAATCGTAGACCTCTTTATTAAGAGCATCAAAGGCAGCTTGCGCATCAAGAACATGGTGGATGTCAAGCTCCTCTTTAGTGTTTCGGAGTGCTCGATTAAAGAGGATATGATCCTTTTCATTGTAGATGACCAGAAGTATGGAAATTCTTTCTGACATAACTCCCCCTTTGGTAAGAGATAGGTTTTGAGAGCTAATGATAGCATTGTTACTACTATAAATAGTATAGCGCTCTTACTAATAAATTAATAATTTTTCCTGAATATGCAAGTAATAGCGGCGATAAATCCGGAAATTGTAAAATGGATTTGCAATTATGACAATGTATTGTATATTGAAAACAACGGCTTAAGGTGATATCTACAGGTGTATTTTAAAATATTAGCTGATAAATATATTATTATTGTGTAGCTTTATTAAGTATTACATGGCTGATTAAAATCGTCGGGGCGCTGCCCGACAGCAGCCTTACTTTTCTTCTATAGCGAAGAAAAGTAAGCACTCGGAAGCCAGGGATGGCTGGAGAGCACTGTGCCAAAGGCGCAGCCTGTAAGGTGTTTGCCAGGATGGCAAACATGACAA
>JANQEN010000226.1 GCA_028278335.1 Chitinivibrionales bacterium
CTTGGGAAGTAGCCTGTAATCCTATGCCCATTAAGACTTTCAGGCTTTTCGGCCATATCACCTTGTAGATATGCCCTTCAAAACCTTCAAGTCTTACTAAACCAAAATCTTGCGCTTCTGCATCTACTCCTACAGCATAATCTGGGATAAAGTGATTGGAAAATATGCCTATGCATAAAATAAAAATACACTCACTGATTATAATCCTATCGTTGACGTTATGTGGTTTTGGTATCGAGTATTCTTATGCCTATGTTCGCACCGATCCCACCGGACGGTTCTATGTGAAGTCTGAGCCTCGAGTAAACAGGCCGCACTCAACCATTGGAGTCACCAAGATATTTTTAGCCCATGAGTTTACTGATAGGGAGATAGTCCACTTTGATTGGTACAGTGAGTATGTTGAGCTTCTTCCTAAAGCGGACAGTCTCTACCTTGTCAACCACGGAGATCCAGTTTACAGCTTTGCGCCTCGTCATTATGGTGTTCGGCCAAATCAACCAGGGCCTGTGATTACTGCATTCAAAGACGGGCGGTATTATTCGAAGGCAATATCCCGGTTTGGGAAAACCAATAGCGCAATTGGTAGCACCAGCCTCTATGAAGTCAAAACATATCGGGACCGAGAGCTTGTTCGATATAATTGGTATTGCCCAATGGTGTATCTTTTTCTTATCAACGATAGCCTCTACACGGTTCGTCTCAATCAATGGTTTGATGGCTCCTCAGCCAACTACACTGATATCACCCTTGGCTTTTATAGCAAACAGAACAAACTGCAGGAATATAGCACCCTAGCCCTCTCAAGAACCCCTTTTAATATTGCCCGAGACAGAAACTCCTACGCGGTGGTTGCTGCCTATCCAGATTTGGTTCTATACGAAATGGAGGGTGATGGGAAGGCTCTTTTTTCAATAAGAACCACAGACTCTCGAAATCTTGATTTTGATATTCGAACGGGTACACTTATAAAATAAAAAAGCCTGGAAAGATCCAGGCTTTGATACAATAATTCTTTGAGTCCTATTTTAGAACTTAGCTTTTAGAATCAGCTCTGGACGAAGGTCGGTCTTTTTCTTGTCCGCATCTTCTTTTGTATAATGCCAGATTCTCATGCGGGGCATGATGGTAAGGCTTTTAATTGGCATACCATAGGTTATGTCCCAATGAAGCAGGTTGTTGTTCAAAGGCTTTGCAGCTTTACGATCCCGAACTTGACTGAAGGCAAAGAATACTTTGGCCTTTCCAAATCCAGGATTGAGTGTGACAGCAGAATTTAAAAGAACGCCAAAGGGTTCTGTCTGAGGAACGGCTTTGTTGTTTCGCACTTCGCCTTCCTGGCTTTTGTTGCCATACAATCCGCCAGCAAGACCAACCATGATACCAAGCTTGTCAATGGGGCGATAAAGAACATCACAGCCACCAGTTACAGAGTGGTCAGCCTCTTCGTAATCCTTTGAACGATAGGCATTCAAACGAGCGTGCATAACCGGGAGAGCATAGAGCTTTTTCTCCATCATAGCCATAGGGAAGGAGACGATAAAACGGAATTGATCCATTTTAAAAGCATCATATTTATCAGTAAGCTTTGCGTCTTCAGCAAGAGCGGTTACCACATTCATACCGAAGCTAAATTCTTTTTTGTCAACAAAGAGAAATCCGAAGTCTAATCCCTTTTGCGAGTTGTTGGTTACTACTTTCCAGGGGCTTGCTCCGGCGTTTTTGTATCCAAGCATGCTACCGGGCACGGTGTCACGTTCGTTTGTTTCGTAGGCAACGAGGTTTAAGACCGTATTTCCTTTAACAGGAATCACACCAGCGGAAAGAGAAAAGAGGCCCAAGGACCATTTAAAATAAAGCTCCGGAAGGGTTACTAAAGTGTAATTGCCCTTGAGTGTTCCTGTTAAGTTGTCCTTAATATTGTTTGTTGCGTATCCTGCAGGGTTTGACAAACGTATGCCAAAGCCAAGGTTTTCATTAACCTTGACCTTCCACTTGAGATTCCACGCATACCGATTGGAGTAGTCTGGTGCTGCAGAGCTATCCTCTCCCTTTGCATCGGTAGTTACCCTATAGTGAAAACGCAAACGAAATTGCGCATCGCCGTTGAATTTTATCTCGGCCTTTGCCCAGGTATTCACACATACGATGCCCACTATCACACATGCTGCCCCCGCTAACTTCATCAAACTACGCATACTACCTCCAAATTTAAATTGCTCATATATTTTAAGTTGAGCAATTGTAAAAGTAAAAAAATCTAAAGATATTATAATTTATAATAATTAATTGTTTATAAAATATAAAAATGGGGGAGCGATTACTACAACGAATTAAATAAATTGTTTAATAAATTTAAACCCAGATTATACAGTAGGAGTAGATGCAGAAGTGGAAGATTATGATTTAGTAAGACTTGAAGGTTTTGAAGGGCATATCTACACAGTGATATGGCCGAAAAGCCTGAAAGTTTTAATGGGCATAGGATTGTGCTTCTGCGCTACTTCCTATGGCATAATCTGGGTTAATATGGATTATATGGAACTTGGTAAGAAATAAAGGGCATCATCTTTTTACAGAGAAGCCCTTATATATTTTGGTACACCCTAGGAGAATTGAACTCCTGTTGCAGGAATGAAAATCCTGAGTCCTAACCACTAGACGAAGGGTGCTGAATTTTCAAAGTCACATAAAATAATTTTTTATAATAATAATAACAAGAGTTAGATTGTGCAGAATAAAATCACACTTTCGTTATTAATGTATTTAAAATTATTCTTAAAGAGACTTTTCTGCAGCCTCTACGGTTTGAGCGATCAAGGTTGCGATTGTCATTGGGCCGACACCACCAGGAACAGGCGTGTAGGCGCTACATTTTTCTGAAGCTTGCTCAAGATCAATGTCGCCGCATTTTTCAGATGGGTGATACCCTGCATCGATCAAAACAGCACCCTCTTTAATCCAGTCTGCTTTGATAAACTTCGGTCGTCCTACAGCACCAACAACAAGATCAGCTTGGCGAACAATATCAGCTAGGTTCTGCGTCCGGGAGTGGCAAATCGTGACCGTTGCATGTCTGTTAAGAAGCATAAGCGCCATTGGCTTGCCAAGAATTGGACTTCGGCCAACCACCACAACGTTTTTTCCCGAGAGTTCAATAGAGTAGTGATCTAAAATCCTCATAATACCCGCAGGTGTTGCACTGCCATAGGCATCCTCGCCCATTGCCATTCTGCCAAAGCCAAGACAGGTTACCCCATCAACATCCTTATTACCCGCAATTCGATCAAAGCACTCTCGCTCATTTATTTGACTAGGGACAGGATGCTGAAGTAAAATGCCATGAACAGCGGGATCGCTATTGAGTGAGTCTATCTCTGCTAAAAGCTGCTCTGTGGTAGTCTCCTGTGATAATTCAATTTTTTTTGATTCCATGCCAACGCGGGTACAGGCATTCCCCTTCATGCGGACATAGGTTGCAGAGGCCGGATCATCACCGACCAATATGGTTGCTAAGATTGGAGCCTGTCCAGAAGATTTTTCCCTTATTGCACTGACCCGTGTTTTTAGTGAGCTTTCCAAAGATTGAGCAAGCTCTTTTCCATTAAGAATTGTTGGTTGAGTCATGTTTTAATTCCTTTTATTTAGTTGTGAGAAGCCACAAAAATATAATTAGGACTCAATTGTGATTAAGGAATATTTCTTTAAGACCACTTCCGGTGTTTCTAGTGAAAAGTCGTAATCTCTCCATTGGTAAAGTGATGGATACAGTGGTGAATGGATTTGATGAAAAGAATCTTTTCGGTTAAAAATGTTTAAAAAATCATTCTACTAATTATTTTTTGTGATTACAATCACAGACAACTATAAAAAAAGAATTTATATTATTTTTAACATCACTATTTTTAACTATGATAAATGAGGAGTTATGAAGAAATCAATTGCGGTAATTTTTAGTATACTTATTCTCTCTTTAGCAATCCACGGTGCGACTGTTCTCAGTGGTTCTATAGATGGCAGAACCTTTACCTCTGCAGACAATCCCCATATCATTGAAAGCGACCTAACCATTTCTAAAGGAAGTACGGTCGTTGTAAAGCCTGGAGTCGTTTTCCTATTTAAGTCCTTTACTGGTATCAATGTTCACGGGAGCCTTTTAGTTGAGGGCACCGAAGAGGATCCCATTGTGTTTACCTCCATTAATGACGCCAACTATAACCCAGAAGCAGATCAACTACCCAACTCCTTTGACTGGAACGGAATCTATGTTACACAAAAGGCAGAAGATATAAAGTTTCGTAATTTTAAGTTGATGTTTTCGGTGTTTGGGATTAAGTCACAGAAGGATGATATAACTTTACAAAGTGGCTTTTTTAAACAGAATGGTCAATTTCATTTTACCATTAATGATAATATTCATTATGTTCAGGATAACATTTCCTACTCCTACAATCCAACAGGATCAGAGCCAGAGGAAGAGACTCCTGCAGAAACCAAGAAAACCACCTCTACATCTGAAAAAGATGCAGACAGAGACAAATCAAAAAAGAAGAAAAAGTCATCGCCCTATAAAAAGAAAAAGATAATCGGTTTTAGTCTTGCTGGGTTAGGTGTGGCCTGTGGTACAGTTGCGGCAATTACCGGAGTAAAATCAGATGACTATGTTATAAAAGCAAATAGTTCAACAACACCAGACGATTATGATGATTATATTAAAAAAAGTGAAACACTTAAGAGCATTGCAATAATTTCAGGTGTTGCAGGAGGTGTCTCAATTGCCATTTCTCCCTTTCTTTTTATTAAAAGAGATAAGTCCACACTAAAAAAGAAGGTCTCTCTTAATGTTAAAGCTGGCAAGCAGCTTGTGGGGATGGGATTTACTCGTTATTTTTAATTCTTAGGCTATCGAAGGATTTTTTAAACCAGAGTTAATAAGTGTATAGAGACGGGACGCAAGCTCCTTCTTCTCTTCTGCTGTGAGTTCCTTTACGTCAATCGTTGGATGAATGGCTAGCCGAACCGTTCCTGGTGTTACAATTCCCTTTTTTCTAAGAGTGTAGGAGCCGTCAATGCTCATTGGGACAATGATTGCATTGGATCGAATGGCAAGCTTTAAACTTCCTGCCTTAAAGGGCTTCATGGGTCCGCCCCTGCTTCGAGTGCCTTCGGGAAAAATGAGCATGGGATGACCTTTTTTAATTTGTTCAACACCTTTTTGGATTGTTTTAACGGATTTTCGATTATTCGACCGATCAATAAAGATACAGCGGATAACCTTCATCCAAAATCCCATTATGGGAATCCATGCAAGTTCCTTTTTAGCAATAAATGCAACAGGCTTACCCACATGCGCCATAATAATGGGAATGTCGAATTCACCTTGATGGTTTGAAATAAAACAGATAGTATTATCCTGAGGAATGTGCTCAATGCCAGTTAACTCTACTTTAACCCCTGCTGCCCAGAGAAGGAGCCGTGCCCATGTTTTTGCCATTGAACCCATAAATCGATCAAGTTCGTGCTGCTTGTTTAGGATATAGAAATATAACACCACAGGAATGTAGACCAAACTATATACCAAATACAAACCAAAGGCGCTATTAAGAACTAGGGTTCTAAACATGTAGGATCCATTCTACGAAAATGTTGGGTAGGTTTTTTGTCGCTCATTAAAGCGTTTGTTGCAGGAAAAATATCTTTTGTAGTATGAACGGTGGTAGCTCTGATTAAACCCAGATTATTTAGTAGGAGTAGATGTAGAAGCGCAAGATTATGATTTAGTAAGACTTGAAGGTTTTGAAGGGCATATCTACAAGGTGATATGGCCGAAAAGCCTGAAAGTTTTAATGGGCATAGGATTACAGGCTACTTCCCAACCGTACATCCGGTCAAAGTCGTGGTGTGCTTCTGCGCTGCTTCCTATTGCATAATCTGGGTTAAATGCCGTTTTTTATAATTAGCTCACCCATGCCGTTACTGGGAGATGTTTCTGGATCAAGGTAATCCAAAGCTTGGATTATTTCATGTAACTTCTCATTGTATTCCTTGAGCGCCGCTTCACGGATTTGATCGACCTCTTGCATTGTAAAGAGTGGTTCTTCGGAACATCTGGGCTTAACCAGAACGAGCTTTCCCTCGTCGTTTTTATACAATCTGTTTTGTATATCGAGAAGCCCCACAACCCGAGGGCCAATGGTGCTACGAATGATGATAGGAATTTTTAAAAGACTGGAACAGGATTTGTTCGTTAAATAGTTCGTCATAATATGATATCCAACAAAATCCTGTTCACCTATCAGTGCTGTGCCTGGGCGGTTTAACACTTGTGCTGTTTGGATTGCTTCTACTGTGGCAGAGAAATCATGAAGTGTTATATGCAACTCATCATTATAAAAACGGGATTTGTTTTTCTGCTTTAGCGTTTCAATTCGCGCGGTGTCTTTAAGGAGAACCACCTCTGTCCCGCAGATGATCCAAAAACCAACAAACTCTCCTTGAGCAATCTTAAATACCTTTTTGACAAGCCCCTGGATCAGGTCTCGAAGCAATATGGACTCGAACATCCTTCGCATATATGCAACATAGGGACGGCCGATTTTGTGTTCCATTTTTATTGGATCACTCATCCAGCTTGTGAAGGTCTTAATATTAATATCAAGTTTTTGTGATATGTCTCTTGTTAAGGTCTGCTCATCAATACTAGTGTATTTGTTGACCAGGGTGATGAGACGAGCAATATCTTTACCCAGCATGATTATACTACCTCCAAAGAATGTTAGTTCCAGCAGGGTTTCTGATTGTTAATAGTAACATAATCCGGTGTCGTTGTCAATATTCTGATGGTTTTTGATTAATTAATTTTTCGAAAGTAGTCAAGATATTTTCACAGAAATGTTTTTTATAAAAAAATTGAATTTTTTTTTTACTTTTTTCAGGAAAATATTATCTTTTAAGTGATTGCTGTTTTTTAAGTTGTACTAAATATTTTTTTGGAAATATTTCTCGATTTAAAGGCAAAAATTATGGGCCTGCTTAAATGGGCAACAGAGTCACTATTGGATGTTCTCCCTTCCAAATATTGGAATGATTTTAATTATCTTTTAGCCCATTTTACCTCTTTTCCAGTTATTGGTTCACCAATTAGGTTTAAGGGGCCCCATGGCCTTCGCTTAAAAGAGTATCCTCGCTATGAAGATATACCTGAAAAGGTGAAAGAAAAATATCATAACTTTAAATATAGCAATAAATTAAAAGATTGTTCTAAAGAGATAGAACTAGATAGGATGTATGAATCCCACTCCTCGATATTTATTGTTTTTGATAAGGATGAAGAGATTGTGGGATCTGTTATTATTGTTCGACGAGAATCAGGAAAAAAGCTTCCCATTGAATTTGCACGAATTAAACAAGGAACGCATGCAGAAAGTCAATTCTTTGATGTAGAGAAAGAAGTTGGGTCAACTGCAAAAAGCATTGAAATTTATAAGCTCATGAGGAGCTTTACCATAAAGAAAGCTTTGATCCCAACTGTAATTTCAATGCTGTTTAAGGCTGTTTGGGCAAAAAGTGTTCAGATAAATGCAGATTATATGTTTATAACTTGTATGGCTTCTAAGGGCTTGGAGAAGCTATACTTGAAAAGACTTGTATTTGATGGACCGCAAAAAGATGTAAGCTACGATGAAAAAAATACCTTTAAAGCTTTAAGAAAATCTTGCTATATCCATGAAAATAAGCTGGCAACTATGAGCAAACAACACTTCTGGCTCATGAACTATTTTCGCCAAGGATTAAAAATTAAGTCTATGGAAGGTGGTATCAATGTTGGTAATTTATTATCAACAATAATTCTTGGTTATTTTAATCAAAATATTAAACCAATATATCGTAAATTAAAGATTAAATATGCTTCAACTTCAGTGCAAAGACTTAGTCCTTCCCGTCGAAAGAGTCGAGTTATTCAACAATTTTAAGCTTGATTAGATTTGGTCTAATTGAAACTAATTCGAACTAGTTGAAAAGGTAAAAGAAGAATCAATAGCCTTTGAAAGACTGTCTGCTGTAAATGGTTTTTCTAAAATTGGATATCGTTGTGTTGAATTTTGAATATCCGATGGGAGGTATCCACTCATAATAATAATATTTGAATCTTTTTCTATATTATATAATTCTTTAATTAAGTCGAGACCATTCATTTCAGGCATTTGAACATCTACGAAGATTAACTGCACCTTGGAGTGATTTTCTTTGTACCATTCGATAGATTTATAAGCACTTGAAAATTGAATTGTATCATACCCATAATCTTGAAGGGACTCCTCGCAAAACTCACGCATTAGATCATCATCATCGACAATCATGACTAAAGATTTCTCGATTGATTTTTCTTTTTTGGTGCATTCATTTTTTTCTTCGACAATTAATGGTAAATCAATAATGAAAGTAGTTCCTTCACCTGGTCGAGAGTCTACATTTATAAAACCATTATGTGCTCGAACAATACCATAGACCACTGAAAGGCCAAGACCAGTACCTTCTCCCTTCTTTTTTGTTGAAAAGAAAGGATCAAAAATGCGTTCAATATGATCTGGTGCAATTCCAGGTCCATTATCTTGCACCTCAATTCGAACAAAACCCTCCTGTTCTGAAAGGTCTACTTTTAGTTGAATCGTTCCACCCTTTTTAGAAAGAGCGTCTCGGGCATTTATACAGAGATTTAAGACACACTGATGGATCTTTCCAGAATCACCTTTTACATAATAGGATTTTTTTGGAATATCCGTAGTGATCGATACGTTGACAGGCATTATTGGAAGGCATAAATTATACACCTCCTTTAGAATGTTATTTACAATAAATCGTTTTCTTTTTACAACCTCACCTCGACTAAAAGTTAGAAGGCTTTTTGTGAGTTCTGTTGCACGTTTTGAGGCTTTGTGAATATTGGCTGCCTGCCTTTTTATATTTCCATCTTCTGTTTTTGCTTGTATAATTTCACTATAACCAAGAATGACATTTAATACATTTTTAAAATCATGAGCTAAGCCACCGGCCATTTTTCCAAGGAGATCCATTCGATGTGATTGGACAACCTGTTCATTGAGCCTTTTTGTCTCTGTAATGTCTATACCAATTCCTGCTACACCAGCTACCATATTCATGCTATCACGTACAGGGTAGGTGTTTAGGGCTATTGTTTTCCATTCACCAGACTTAGTTTTAAATTTTACTTCCTGGAGACGTTCTTGCTTATCAAGTCTTCCTTTAAATAATCGATTGACATCGAATTCGGCATCTGGTGCTACAAGTTTTCCAAAATGCATCCCTACCAGCTCTTCTTCAGAGTAACCACTTTGCTCTTCCATTGAAGGGTTTGCATAAATAAAGCGTCCATCAAGATCGAGGCCTATTATAAGTGCTGGAGAGTTGTTATAAAGAGATTCATAACGATTCTCTGACAGATGAAGCTGTCGCTCAATCTTTTTCTGGTCAGTAATATCACGAATACTGATGAGAAATCCAGGTTTTTGGTGTACACTTTCAACCCAAATTACATTAGCTAGGCCGATTCGTTTTTCTCCAGACTTTGTTTTAAGAACCAGCTCTTTCATCATAGATTCTTTGGGGTTATCCTGGCGCTCTTTTAGAAAATCCTCCATCCCAGAATAGGGCTTAGATTTTGACAGAAAATTAAAAAAACTTTTTCCTTTAATGTCTGCGATTGGATACTTAGAAATAGCACAAAAACCGTCATTAGCAAATGTAATTAACCCATCTCTATCTAACCATAAAATACCTTCGCTCATATTATTCATTATATGAGAGTAAAAGTCTTTTATTGAGAGAATTTCATTATATTGTTGCTGAAGGTTTGTATGAGTCTCTTCCATGTGCTGAATTATTGTTTTTTGATCACGGAAACTAAAAATGAGAGTCTCTTTAATTTTTGATAGGATATTTGAACTTTGATTCCAAGTTAACCTATAATGACAGAACTCTTGCTGCGGATCCCTTGCTGCACAAGCAACTTCCGTAATTGTTACATTTTTATACCCTTTTAGCTTTACCGTTGCACAGGTACAGCCTCTATTAAAATCACATATCTGTCGAGAGTATCTCTTTTTGTCTAACGGTCTAAAAAAGACACTAAGGTCATTTTTTTTATTAAGAGTCGCTCTTGTGTGTAAAAGCTTGTTTACATTGTTTTCCATATGGTTTGGAAGTCTGCTAATAATAAAAGGGAGTGGAGAAATCTTAAAGAAGAGCAATGGGAAGAAGGTGACCTGTTTAATGGTAATTTCGTCCCCAATTGTTTCAAGAATGTTTGGCTCAAAACCAAAGCCCTTTTCAATATTTTTTGCTAGGACGCTCCAAATATTAGCCTTTGTCCACTCTAAAGGATTTTCAAGAATTGTTTTATAGGATTCAATTCCATTAAATAGGTTTACAGAGGGGATACCTTTATCTAATGCATATTTAATAAGCAAAGAGGAACTGTAGCAGGAGACCTCTTTAGAGTGTGTGGTTTCCATATTTTTATACAATTTAAGTTCGTTGTAATAAGTAAATTAAGTAATATTTTTATACTTCTTCTTCAGGTAATAATTTATTATACAATTCTACGTCATTGATGACAATTACAATTTTGGAAGCCTTGCATTGAATCATGAAGTATAGTCACAATAGTAATTATGAAAAGTACCCTCTCCAGCAAGTAGTTTTTAGAAATATCTTAAACATCCTTACAATACTTACAGGATGTATAATTTTAAATGTTGTTGATACAGTTTTTGTTATACTCTATCTTGTCTACTATCTTTTTTTTATTATTTGGTCTTTGTATTTTCGATGTAAATTCTGCTATTATTATGGAAAACGATGCGCTTCTGGATTTGGACTCATTGTTCCTTTCTTCTTTAAGAAAGGAAGCGAATACAATTTTATTAAGAACAACAAATACTCTTTGCCAATAATTGTGTTTTTTATTGCTCCAACAATAGCTTCTATATATCTACTATTTACGAATTTTTCTTATAGCATTGTAATTTTACAAGGACTATTGATTGTATTATGTTTTGGATTGGCTCGTGTCTATTACATCAGATATGGATGTCGACAGTGTAAGCAGAAGGACAAATGCAACACCTACAAAGTGAGTTTGCAAAAGTAAATAGAATTGAATTTGTAAATAGGGTCTTATTAGATACTGTTCTTAATTATTTTTTACAACTTCAACAATTTTTTTCATTACTTCAAGACCCTTTTCCTGTCTAAGAAGGTTCCCCGTAACAATAACATCTGCACCGGCCGCCAGCTTTTCCTGAGCAGTTTTAACATCGCGGATTCCCCCTCCGACTATGAGTGGAATGTCAACGTAGTCCCGAACAGCTTGGATCGTTTCGTTAGGAACGCTTTGCGGTGCGCCGCTACCTGCTTCAAGATAAATCATGCTCATGCCCATATATTGCGCTGCAAGAGCGTGAGCTGCGGCGATCATCGGCTTTGTGCGCGGAAGCGGTCTGGTGTTGCTCATGAATTCAACCGAGGAAACAGCACCCGACTCAACAAGCATGTACGCTGTGGATATTGGCTCTATCCCACACTTTTTTATAAGAGGAGCTCCTTTTACCTGTTCGCCGATAAGATTAACCGGGTTTCGGCCAGACACCAAAGAGAGAAAGAGAATGGCATCTGCTTCAGCAGAAATTTGTGTGGCATCACCCGGAAAAAGAATTGCAGGGATAGAGATATTTTTTTTAATAGCTGCGGTAAAATCGTCTAAATGATTGGTATTAAGGAGACTCCCACCAATGAGGATGCCATTAACACCACACTCTTGCGCCTGAGCAGCAATATCCGAGGCTTGGCTTAAGGTGAAATCATCGGGATCGAGCAGTATCCAGTAGCACTTAGAACCTTTAGAAACCTGTTTTTGAATTTCAGATAAAACCGTACCTGGATTCATGCAACACCTGCCTTTTCCTTGATCATTGTTACAGCACTTTCAACAGCTTTTTCTATAGCAGCGACATTTTTCCCACCAGCTTGAGCGCGGAAAGGAGAGCCGCCACCACCGCCACCAGCTACTTGGGCTGCCTTTTTAACAAGATCTCCACTGTGAATAGAGAATTCTGAAACTGCTTTTTTTCCAGAGCAGGAAGCAAAGAGAGCCTTTTCTCCCACCTGGGCAGCAAAAAAGACAACCGTGGAATCTAATTGTTTTTCTTTGATTGTATCGGAGAGTGTATCAAAAAAAGTTGTAAATGTTGCTTTATCCACAACGCCAATATTTACAGCAACCCAGGGAAATTTTCCTTGCGAATTGGCTTTCTCAAGCATCGTCTCAATTCGTCCCACAGCTTGGTTTTGAGATAGTGCTGTGATTTCACTTTCAAGTTTTTTTATCGTTTCTATTTGATTATTAACTCTGTCAAAAAGTTTATTCTCAGGAATCTTCAGTGTGCCACAAAGGTTATCAATCGTAGCTGCTTTCTGTCGAAGTACCATAAGGCTGTTTAATCCAGTCACCGCTTCTATACGGCGGGTTCCTGCAGCTATACTGCTCTCAGAGGTAATATAAAAAAGTCCAATGTCTCCGGTTCTTTTACAGTGTGCACCTCCGCAAAACTCCTTGCTGATATTGCCAATACTAACAACCCGTACAGTCTCGCCATACTTCTCACCAAAAATTGCAAGGGCGCCCTCTTCTTTTGCCTGTTTAATGGATTTCATTTCAATGTTGACCGTGAAATTTGATAAAATCCATCTGTTTAATTGCTCTTCAATTTTTTTGAGCTCATCCTGAGAGAGTGCTTCAAAATGAGTAAAATCAAAGCGCAAACTATCAGGCCCAACCCAAGATCCAGATTGAGTAATGTGATCACCAACAACTGATCGCAATGCTGATTGTAATAGGTGGGTGGCAGTATGATTGCGCTGAATATTAAGACGTCTATTTTCATTAATAGAAGCAAGAAGTGGCTTTGTAAAAAGATTCTTTGAAAAAGGTGAGGAGAGAGTTGCTTTGTGAATGGTCATGTCATTCCACTTAATTGTGTTGACAATTGTAAAGAGTTCTCCTGATTTTGCTTGCAATGTCCCTTGATCACCCACTTGCCCACCCATTTCTGCATAGAAGGGGGTTTTGTCTAAGATGATAAGGATATTAGTCACATCAGATTTTTTATTTTGTGATTCGATCACCTTATATTTACAAACGATAACATCTGTTTCATAGGTGTCGTAGCCAACAAATTCTGTTTGTGAAACCTGTTGCACCTCTACCCATCCCTCTGGAGTAAGGCCCTGTGAACTTTCCGAGCCAGAGGCCTTGCGGGCCAGGTCTTTCTGCTTTTGCATGTGCTCATGAAAACCGACCTCATCTATTGCCATTCCCTGTTCCAAAGCAATAAGTCGGGTTAAATCCATAGGAAACCCAAAGGTGTCGTAGAGAGTAAAGACATCTTTACCAGCAAGCTCTGTTTTCTTCTGTTTTGTCGCGTGATCAATTAACGTGTTAATTTTGTCAAGTCCCTGTTGAAGCGTTTGGTCAAAACGCTCCTCCTCACTTTTAATAATTTGCATGACAAAATCTTTTCTTTCGACAAGTTCCGGAAAAGCATCTTTCATCATGTCAACCACAATAGGTACCAGCTTGTAAATAAAGGGACTTACAAAGCCTAATGATCTTCCAAATCGATAGGCTCGTCGTAGCAAGCGTCTTAGTACATATCCTCGCCCTTCATTTGAGGGGAGTGCACCATCGGTAATGGCAAAGAGCAATGCACGAAGATGGTCAGCAATAACACGCATGGGCACACCTTCTGAACCAGAGGTGTAGGATTTTCCAGAGATGTTTTCAATCTCTTTTAAAATGGGAGTGAAAAGATCTGTGTCATAGTTGGAGGTGACCCCTTGCATAACCCTCACAAGTCGCTCGAAACCCATGCCAGTATCAACATGTTTTCGGGGAAGGTCAATGAGAGAGCCATCCTTTTGACGATTGAACTGAATGAATACCAAGTTCCAAATCTCGATATATCGACCACACCCAGGCGCGTTCACTCCACAGGTGTGTTCAGGATTGTTTTCATGGATACAGGTGTTTTCGCCCGAGTCAAGATGGATCTCTGAGCAAGGACCACAGGGGCCTGTGTCACCCATTTCCCAGAAATTGTCCTTTTCATCATGCCGACTTATATTTGAGTGGTTGATATCAGTAACTGACTTCCACAGCTCCTCAGATTCTTTATCATCACGGTATACTGTAGCATAGAGTTTATCTTTAGGAAGCTTCCATTTTGTTGTCAGTAATTCCCAGGCCCATTGAATGGCTTCTTTTTTATAGTAGTCACCAAAGGACCAATTTCCCAGCATTTCGAAGAGGGTGTGGTGATGATGGTCTACACCAACCTCTTCAAGGTCATTATGTTTTCCAGAAACACGCATACATTTTTGAGAATTGACTGCTCGCTTGAGGTTGTCCCGCTCTTCACCAAGAAAGATTGGTTTGAATTGATTCATGCCTGCATTGGTGAATAGTAGTGTTGGATCATCCTGAGGTACCACAGGAGCGCTTGGAACAAATCGATGTGCTTTTGCTTCGAAAAATTCGATAAATTCTTTACGTATGGTATTCGCTGATTTTGTCATTACTTAATTAGGTTTCCTTTTTCCCTGTTGTTATTAGGTCTGTTCCAGCGTCTCGACTTCTTTGTCTTGGTCTGAGGTCATACCTAAAGCTACTTTTGTTTTGTCTAGGATATCTTCTAAAATATCGGCATTTTCACGAAGAAAATCTTTGACCTTTTCCCGGCCTTGGCCTAAACGTTCTCCACCATAAGAGAACCAGGCACCGCTTTTTTCAACAACATCATTTTCAACAGCAAGGTCTAAAACGTCCCCTTCAATAGAGATGCCAACCCCATACATAATATCAAATTCAGCTTCTTTAAAGGGCGGGGCGACTTTATTTTTCACCACTCGGACCCGCGTTCTATTGCCAACGACCTTGTCTCCATCTTTGATTGCTGCAATACGTCGTATATCTAATCGTACCGAAGCATAAAACTTGAGGGCGTTACCACCAGTTGTTGTTTCGGGGTTACCAAACATAACACCAATTTTCATTCGTAATTGATTAATAAAAATGAGGCAGGTGTTTGATTTTGCAATTATGCTGGTTAGTTTTCTAAGGGCCTGAGACATGAGTCGAGCCTGAAGTCCCATATGACTATCTCCCATTTCTCCCTCTATTTCTGCGGCAGGGACAAGAGCTGCCACGCTATCGATAACCACAATGTCGATGGCACCGCTTCTTACCAAGGTGTCGGCAATCTCTAACGCCTGCTCGCCGGTATCAGGTTGGGAAACTAAAAGATTATCTACATCAACACCAAGCTTTTTAGCGTAGCTTGCATCAAAGGCGTATTCTGCATCAATAAGTACGGCAATACCTCCCGACTTCTGGGCACTGGCAATGGCATGTAAGGCCAGGGTTGTTTTTCCTGAAGACTCGGGACCATAGATTTCGACAACTCGACCGCGGGGAATGCCACCAACGCCAAGGGCATTGTCTAAAGAGAGCGCGCCCGTTGAGATTGCTTTAACATTCAGTTTTTGTTCTGATGAACCAAGGCGCATTATTGAACCTTTTCCATGCTGCTTTTCAATCTGGCTAAGGGCTTGGTCCAATACGGTGCTTTTGTTTTTTTGCGTATCAACTACTACTTTCGTACTCTTTCTTGCCATAGTAAACTCCTCTATATGTCAATTAAATTGAATTTTATTCATTCCCTATGAAATGATCTCTTAACCACAATGATATGTATCTAAAAATATTATACGGCCAACAGGGATAACCCATTTTTCGGGCATGGCCACCTAGTTTTTAGATTATTTTTGATTTTGTGGTGATCGTAGACATTCTACGATTACTTTAGAGTCTGAGGTTTCTCCCCTCGGAGAACAAATTCCACTGCAAGCTCGTTTTCCTTCAATGTAACGAAAAGATACCCTTCTTGAGTTGTCCCATCAAAATTATCCTTAAGCAGAGAAAGGCATGTGTTTCCATAGAAGGGGGCATTGTTATATTTGCTCTGCCAAAGGCTATGATAATGACCGGAAAAATAACCTAACACAATTCGGTTTTCTAAGAGATTAAAGAGCTGATGAGCATCCCTGACAGGAAATTTTGGGGTCTCAGGATGAAGAGGAAAGTGAGAAAAAACGATCAAAGGAGTCTCTTTAGAAATGTCGAGTAAAGCATTTTTCAGCCATAGAATAGTGGATTCTTGCATGGATACGTTAGCACGTTGTCCATCTGTTATGTCTAAAAAGATACAGCAAACTTCCTTATGCTGTATGAAGTAATTTTCCCGATTCAATCCAAAGGCTTCTCTGTAAGCACTTTTGCCCTCCACCCCCCTGTTTGAAACATCATGGTTCCCAAGAACTGTGTAGTAGGGCTTTTTTAGCAACGCAAGATGGTTCTTCGCATAGGTAAACTCTTGCGGTGTTCCATATTCGACCAGATCTCCGTTAATGACCACAAAGTCAAAATGATCGGAAAAGCTATTCCAGTTTTCAATGCTTTTAGCAAAGTAATCACTGTGTTCTTGGGTACTGATATGGATATCATTACACACTATAAAGGAGAAGGACGTCACCTTTTTTTCTTTAATTGTGCCTTTTGTAATGGCACAGGAGAGTATATTTGCAAGGGCTATATACTTTACAAGAGAAATGAGAAAGATGCGTCTCTGCATAGGTGACCTCACCATTGATTGCTGTTATTATACAACCTACTATGTTATAGATAATAATATAAAAAAGGAATGTGTGGTGAAGATTGTAATAAATCAATTATCATTTCATACTAGTAGGCATATTTATAATTATTTTCTACTGAGTATGTGAATGAAAAGATTAAACCGCGATATTCTTTTAGGACTGCTTAGTTTACATGAATAAAGGCTCGCCAGAGAAGACTGTTTCCTCCACAGATTATATACTTTGGTCAATAATTGTGTTGTATTCAGGTGTTATTTACGCAACACTATCACTGGTTTCCAAAATCAGAAAAGCGCTGGTAGAAGAGTTTGGACTTTCTGTATTTAACTATATCTATGGCATCTTTGCGCTTGTTGGGATCCTTTTGCTGGCTCATTTTTTACGAAGATATCGCGGAAAAATTCTTCTTGAAAAAATTGGCATTTTAACTGTTTTTACAGTGATCTATGGGTATTATCTCACTGGTATGAAATATCCTGTAGAAAAGATCCATTTTCTTGAGTATGGTCTTTTAGGTGCTTTAATTTATTGGGCTTTTATTCGCCACACACCGACCTGGATTGCTATTTCATTGGCTCTGCAAGTTGTTTTTTGGATTGGGCTTGGTGATGAAGCTATTCAGTGGGCATTAGCAAGTCGTGTTGGTGAGATTCGCGATAGTGTAATCAATCTTATTTCTGGTGCGCTGGGAATAGGGTTGTTATGGTTTTTGGGGTATGCCACATCTAAAACCTATTCTACCAAGCATTTGAAAGCTCTGCTCATTTTTTTAGCACTATCAACTATCGCAACAACCCTCTTTATTCAAAAAGTACATGACTTTGGGTATATATTGGAAAAACGAAACCAGGGACGGATATATTCATCCTTTACAGGAAGCGAGCTCATCGCTTTGAGTGATTTTGAAAACCAAAACAGCTCTTTGAAAGATAAAAAGATCTATGAAAATGAGGCGCTGCGCCATCTCTTTCAACGTGAATTCTATTTAACAAATGAATATAAAAATGCTCAGGGTGTCGTGTATAAAGACCTTTTTCAATCCTATCATGAACATCTGGTACTACGATATTACTACAATCGGTTCCTCTTAGAAAATAGTACCGCCAATATGGCTACTCTGCTTGCTCCAATTGATCATGAATTTTCACAAAAGGTTGCAAACAATGCAGTGTTATGGCCGGATAGCTTAGTCACAAGCCTTGAAAAGATGGTTGGATCAAGCAATCGATATTTTTCAAGCCGTGTAAAGTCAACGTTGATCACATCCTTTACAAAGAGAGATCTCTATTTTTACTGCATACTTGTACTCGTTATGCTTATGCGGTTTTTTGTTTTGGTTTCAAAAAGAGGACAAAAAAGGTCCACCTAAAGAGATTGTTTTTCAAACGTGTCTTTGTTATTAACAGATAGTATATTATCAACATTATACATGGTAATAAAGGAGGAAACTATGAAATTCCATGCAATGCTCATCCTTTTTGTAGCGGTTGCTTTTGTGGTTTGTAAAATTCCTAAAAACGGAAAACAGGTTGTAGAAAACATTGACTCAACAGACAATCAAGAGACCGTGACAAAGGTGCGAGGAAATTTTTTAGGGAGTGAGATTAAGGGCAATTATATATGGGGCTCAGCCATGAACTATGCCTGGCATGAGCTAAAGGACACTATTATTAAAGAGCCTATTAAGCTGGAGTCTAAGGATCCTCTGGCACAAAAAATAGTCAGCACCTTTAATGCTTCACCCTTTACAAAAAAGGATATGGATGTCGCCAGTTACTATGTAAAGTGTGGATTTGGTCAGGAAACCGTAGACCAAATTAATCGAGAGGTCAAGAAAAAATTTCCCCAGATGACCTTGGGTGGAGTCAATGTTCGATTGAATCCGAAGGATATCATCTCCTTTGCCTACTTTTTAAAGAAGGTAAAATATCGTAGAGTTTTTGATTCAGCCAATGTAGATTTTCTGGGTCAGCCAGTGAGAGGATTCGTTGCTGGAACTCCACAGCAGCGGGAAAATGTTTGTGTTGTCAAGTATTGGAACGACGATAACTTTATCATTTCCTTACAGCTTAAAGACGACAACGATGAGCTTTTGCTCGCCAAGGGGTTTGATATGACCTCTCCTCAGAGCGCGCTTGATTCTATTGTTGCTTTTTCCAATGACTATCATCCGGTTATTGAGCCCTTGGAAGCTTTTGAAATGGTTAATCTACATGCTATCCATACGCACGTGTATGAAGAGCTTCTTCAAAAGAAAATTGGAAACGATAATTTCACTCATTATGCAATTGGCCAAATGTACGAAATGATTAAATTTGACCTTGATGAAAAGGGTGCCCGTGTTGAAAATAAGGCGGTCATAGCCTTGCCTACAGCTATGCCCCCGGAGGAAGGTAAAAAAATACGAAGTTTTATAATGGATAAGCCATTCTGGGTAATTATGAAGCGTCGTGGAAACAAAAATCCTTACTTTGTTCTTGGCGTAAGCAATACAGAGCTTATGAAAAAGCGATAATAGATAAATAATTAACTAATTCGTTTTTTTATAGTAGGTTAGGATAAAAACATCATCTTATTAATGAATATCAACTTAATCGGCTGTAATTCCATAAGATAAAGCCAGAGTTTCATGTCCATGCAAAAAAAAGACCTAGAGGCAATAGAAAACCTTTCATTGAGCGGTAAGCCTCTGA
Source organism: Chitinivibrionales bacterium (assembly GCA_028278335.1). Lineage (GTDB taxonomy): Bacteria > Fibrobacterota > Chitinivibrionia > Chitinivibrionales > JANQEN01 > JANQEN01. The sequence goes on from JANQEN010000226.1 coordinate 19,485, forward strand.
TTTTTATTGATTCTGCCCGAAATGACCTAAGTAGTCGTTACTCATACCTTTTCTTTAACCCGAATGAAGAGCTTGAAGCAACCACTTTTTCTGATGTTGATAAGTTGTTAAACGATGTGGATAACTATGAAAATCAATTATGGTTATGTGGGTATTTATCCTATGAAGCTGCATATTCCCTTGAAGAACGACTTTTTAAATTGCAGCAAGAAAAAAAGAGAGGATTTCCTTTGGCTTGGTTTGGTCTTTTCGAAAATCCTTGGGTTTTTGATCATAAGGACAATCAATGGAATCGACCTCTTCCCGAGGTTGATAAAAAAGTTTTCACCGATGAAAAACAACTAAAACAGTTCGAAATTCGCCATTTATTATCTAAAAATGATTTTGAAGACAACATAAAAATAATTAAAAAATATATCAAACAGGGAGAAACGTATCAGGTAAACTTCACTTACGATGTTGCGGTAAATTCGACGCACTCACCCTTTGCATTATATCGTAAAATTAGAGAAAATCAACGTACAACCTACTGCTCTTTTATCCAAAATCAGCATGGCGTAATTGCCTCTTTTTCACCGGAACTCTTTTTTAAAAAATGTGGACAACTCATCGAAGTCAAACCGATGAAGGGAACAGCTCCTCGGGGGATGGGTACCAAGGAGGATGAACAGCGAAAACAGTTTTTACAAAGCGATACTAAGAATAGAGCAGAGAATCTCATGATAGTTGATCTTCTTCGCAATGATCTTGGCAAGATCTGTGAAGCAGGATCTGTGACTACCAAGAGACTGTTTGATGTTGAGTCACATCCCACAGTGCATCAGATGACTTCTACGATAACCGGTGTGTTACCTGAAAAAACTAGCTTTTCAACCATAATTAAAAGCCTTTTTCCCTGCGGATCTGTGACTGGTGCTCCAAAAATTAGAACCATGGAGATAATTCATGAATTGGAGCAGGGTGAGCGTGGAGTGTACTGTGGTGCTATTGGATTTTCATCACCCCTGGGAAATATGGCATTTAGCGTACCTATAAGAACTTTACAAAAGTCTCACCATGATTCGACGTGGCGATATCGCGTTGGGAGTGGGATCATCTGGGACTCTGATCCCTCTGGTGAATGGGAGGAGTGCCTTCAAAAGACTCGATTCTTGAAAATCTCCATGCCGTCTTTTCAGATTGTTGAAACCATGCTATTTGATGGGGAGTTCCATTTGAAGAATGAGCATATTAATCGAATCGTTGACTCTGCTCATTACTTTAACTTCCCCTTAGAAAAAGATAAAATCGAGCACTATTTAAATGATGTGAATAAGGGATGCCCGAGTAATGAGCGCTCAAAAGTACGTGTCCTTTTAGACAATGTGGGAGGTTTAACCCACGAAATAGCCCCTCTTAGCCAAAGCACCATGATCACAAATGTTTTAAAAATAAGTTCACATCGGTTAGATCCAACCAACCCCTTTTTATATCACAAAACAACACATAGACCCTGGTATAAAAAGGCCATGGAAGCAATCACCCAGGGTCTCTGCTATGATACACTATTTTTTAATACTCAAGATGAGATAACTGAGTGTGCCATTAATTCCATTTTTTTGGAGGTGGGAGGTACCCTTTTCACACCACCAGTTACCTGTGGTCTTCTTCCTGGGACTCTTCGAGCTTTCTTAATTTCCGCAAACCGATGTAAAGAGCGGGTGCTTTATAAAAAAGATCTTGTAGAAGCAGATGCAATTTTTTGTGGAAATTCTGTACGTGGGCTCAAGCGAGTTCAGCTTGAAAAAGAGCTAAAATAACCCTGATTTTACCATTTTCATTGATTATAAAAAAAGCTTAACTGCTTAATTTTAAAGAGGTAAAATTATTTATCAACAATTATGGAATTAATGCAAAATAGTATAAATAGAAATAACCATATATCATTAAATAGATTAGAGTAATTTTTCATTGCTTTTCAAACAGATTCAACCACAGCAAACGATTTGACACTCAGATAGACTTAGAGTACCATTTACAGTGTTTTAATTTTGTTTTTTGAACCTATCGTCCTAGGAATTGAATTTTTAAAAATACTTGCTATGTTTAACCCAGATCATGCAGTAGGAGTAGATGCAGAAGCGCAAGGTTATGATTTAGTAAGACTTGAAGGTTTTGAAGGGCATATCTACAAGGTGATATGGCCGAAAAGCCTGAAAGTCTTA
>JANQEN010000013.1 GCA_028278335.1 Chitinivibrionales bacterium
CCCTGGCTTCCGAGTGCTTACTTTTCTTCGCTATAGAAGACCGGGCAAAAATACAATAGAATAAAATCCGAAGGATTTTAGACTCCTTACCCAGCAGAACGAAGTGACCAAGTAAGTCTGCTGTCGGGCAGAAGCCCGACGATTTTAATATAAAAAGAATAATGACAATACTCTTTATTGAAGGGAACATTAACAAGAATTATTAATAGGAAATATCTGACTAACCATACCTCGAATTCCCACCCATAATCTTCCGGTCCATGATCATGTCAACCACTTGTATCCCTGCCTGTAAACAGGGCCAGATTCCATGGGAGAATTTTGGTTGAAAGAGGTTTTTGATTGGTGTGCGCATCTTAAGACGGTTTTTACCAAAGTTAGTTGGATAGGGAGCCATATCAAATTTTGAACCAGTAGGGGAGCCAGAATAGCGCACAAAGGTGGCTGGTGTTGCTATGTCCATTACCTGAATGTGTTTGCACAGACCAGGGATCATATACTGCTCAACAAGACCAATAAAATGTTGGGCTATTTCTGTTTTCTTCTTAGTATAGGCAGCGTAATCATTGTCTCGTAAGGTGCACCAATCACCAACAGAAGCTGGATATACAAACATGGTTAAGGCATTCTTTTTGCCCAAGGGCAGCGAAGGACATATCACCGGAATGAAAAATTCATCCTTGCTCATGAACCTATCACCCTTTTCATAGGTTTTGTAAAGCTTGTTAAAGATACCCTTCCCTGTGGTAAGAAGATTGTATCCGCAATTGAATCCCAGGGCCTCTAAATCGATCTCCTCATCAAGTCCCAGATTAATCATAAAAGCTGAGGCAGACATCTTTGCTGTATCAACTTTGCGCGCATAGGAGGGAGATTGTTTTTGCAAAAGCTCTTTTCCAACCAATTTTTGCATGCCCACTTTGGGGTCGATTGTTGTGACCACGTAATCAGCATAAAAGCGTTTGCCATTTTCACATTGTACACCAATGGCTCTGTTATTCTCAATGAGGATTTTTTCCACGGTTGTATTGGTGAGTATATGCCCACCAAGTTCTTTAAGGCGCACTTTCATTTTATGGGGAAATTCGATAAATCCTTTGTATGGTCGGTAAGAACCCTGCAAGGAAACCGTCATAGCAGAAACAGGAAGCAAAGCTGCTACACGTTCAGAGGGTAGTCCACTAAAGGCTGCAAAGACATCAAAGATTTCGGAAATTTCCGGCTCACTAAAATGGAATCGTTTAAGAAACTGTCTGAAGGTTTTACTCGATTGGGTTATAATCTTTGGACATTTAAAGAGAATGTTGAGAATCTCAAAAAAGGTTGGCTCTACTTTTAAATGAAAAAGCTCATCAAACATTTTTTGAGCATAAATAAAATACTTGTTTATCGCTTTCTCATCATTAGGATAGTTCTGAAGCAAAAAAGTGCGAAATGCCTCTACACCCGAGGGAATAGCAATGCATTTCACCTTACCAGTAGTTGTGTCAGTTAAAAAAATCCGCGCGTAATAGCCCTCGAACTGCTTTAAATCAATATCAATTCCAAAGTATTTAAGCACTGCAAAGGAGTCTGGAATTAACTGGACCGTATCGAACAAATAATCCTTACGTTTAAAGGAGGTTACATAGCCACCAAGACCAGGCTCTTTTTCAAGTAGTAAAACAGGCTTTTCATCGGAGGGATTGTTTTTGGCCCAGGTTATCGCAGTTGATAGACCAGTTATGCCACCACCAATGACAATACAGGAGACTCTCTCCGGTATGTTTTTATCCATAATTTTTTTCACTAAAGATGCGAAGTTATACTTAAAGAAGTCTCTGTATCTATAATTAATTTAATACGTTAATTGGAACTTACATATTTTACGTTGAGCAACTTAATTATTCTTTCAGGATCAAGCCGGTATCGACTTCCTTTACCTTGGAAGAAATCGTGCTTCTCAATTAAATGTATTGAAAGACTTGTAATGATCAATTGTTGATTGGTCATTTTGCTTGTGATTACTGCTTCACCTTTTTCAAACACCCCTTCACCCTTAAAAGGAGAGGGAATGCGACCCATTGATTCGTAAAATCGAGCAAATACATTGGGAGCGATTTCAATTTCCGCACCTAACGCTCTTTTAGATTTGTCATAGACTGTTTTTAATTCAGAGACCAGCTTATCCTTGGTAACACCAATTTTTTCAATGGTGGTGCGATCCTCTGCAACGATTTCATCAAAGGTGCGTGCATCATCACCTAAAAATCCTTCGCTGGAGAATTTTGAAGGCTGCAAGTTTTTGTTCAGATTGAAATCTTCCGGTGATACTTTCATAGTAAAACTATCCTGTTGTCAGTTAAGTTAAGCAAATTTGTCATAAAAAATATTCTCTTCAGGCATTCCGCCTTTGGTTAATACATTCAAGCATGCGTTTATCATGCCCGGCGATCCACAGAGATATGCTTCGTGCTGAGAGGTATCGGGGAAGTGCTTTGCAACAACATCAGTTATTAAACCGGTTTCACCGGCCCAACCAGAATCTTCTGGCTCATTGGATAGGGCCGGAACAAAATTGAACCAGGGGTGCTTTTTCGCTACCTCTTCAAGTTCATCCACTAAAAAGAGGTCGCGTTGGGTTAATGCACCAAAGAAGTAGGTCATTTCTCGTTCAATGCCATTTTCTATCATGTAGTTTACGATGCTCCATATTGGTGCCATGCCGCTGCCACCAGCAATACCAATAATTGGTGCTTGAGTATCGGAGAGTTTAAACTCACCGTAGGGTCCAGAGAGACAAATTTTCTGTCTCGCCTTAAGATGTTCGAATACCCAGGTTGTACAGATCCCGTTGGGTACCAATCGGACCATCAAGTCTACCCGGTCGGTTTGGGAAGGGGTTGAAGCGATCGAATAGGCTCGAATGACAGCTTCCTTACCTTTGTACTCCTCTGATTCTAATTGCATATATTGTCCTGAAACAAAGGAGATCTCTTTAGGCTCTAAAAGTTTAATTTTTAAATGAACAATATCGTAGGTTAGCTGCTCTTTAGCTTCAACAACTCCACTAAATCGTTTTACAGAAAAGAGTTCCTTGGGGATTTCGATTTTTAAATCATTGCGTACTTTAACCTGACAGGAGAGCCTGATATTATCCTTTCGCTCCTCTGGTGAAAGAAAGGGCTCTTCCACTGGACCAATCATCCCACCACCTTCTAGCACCTTTACCTTACAATAGGCGCAGCTACCACGACCACCACAGGCCGAGGGGATAAATATTTCATTTTCCGAAAGAGAAGAGAGTAGTGATGAGCCACCTTGAACAGTATACTCCCTTTCACCTTCATTGATGGATATTTTGCATGGTCCATAGTTGAGGATTTTTTTCTCTGCAAAAATAAGAATAACCGATAAAACAACGCCGGTGCTGGAGAGAAAAATCACTGAGGTTGCCATTGAGTAGAGTAGATCTGTTGTCATATACGATTTCCTATATCTTTATCATACCCGAAAATCCGACAAATGCCAAGGACATAATGCCAATAATTATTAAGGTGATGCCAGGACCGGCCAGTCCCTTGGGAAGGGCTGACTCCTTTATTTTTTCTCTGATTCCACCAATTAAAATGATGGCTAAAAACCAACCAAAACCGCCACCAAGGCCAAAGAAGAAGGCCTGCACAAAGTTGTATGGTTTGTTAAGCATAAAAAGACTAATACCAAGAATTGCACAGTTTACTGTAATGAGTGGCAAGAAAATGCCCAGCGCATTATAGAGTTTTGGTGAGAACCGTTCCACCACCATCTCTACAAATTGAACAAAGGCAGCTATCACTATTATGAAAGTGATAAGACGGAGATATTCTAACCCAAGGGGAATGAGAATGTATTTATACACTAAAAAGTTAAGAGCCGCAGTCGATGCTGTTACAAAGATGACGGCAACACCAAGTCCTGTACTGGTATCTACCTTTTTTGACACACCAAGGCAGGAACACATCCCTAAAAAGCGTGCCAGAAGTACATTGTCTGTAAAGGCTGCAGATATAAAAATGAGTGCTAAGGAGCCGATAAAACTAAGATTTTCTGATCCAACCATTATTGCTCCTTATTTAGTTTCGCTTTTAGGTGCGGTGAGAGAACGAGTAAACCAGGTGAAGCTCGCAAGCATAAAAAATGCCCCCGGAGGCATAACCATAATGGTCCACTGATGCCACCAGAGTTCCTTGGCAGGAAGAGTATATCCTAAAATAGTGCCAAAACCAAGAGGCTCCCGTATGCATGCAATAGCAATGAGGATCAATGAGTAGCCACAGCCACAAGCCAAGCCATCAACCAGTGAAATGACGGGCTTGTTTTGGCTTGCAAAGGCCTCTGCTCGCCCCATGATAATACAGTTTGTAATAATAAGTCCCACATAGGGTCCAATAAACCGGTGAATCTCTGGTGCCAATGCCTTTATAATGATATCCACAATCATCACAAAGCTTGCTATGATCAATACCTGAACGATCATACGGGTTCGTTTTGGTATATAGTTTCGTATTAAGGAGATGGTAAAGTTGGACAGGGCCGTAACAAAGATGACGCCAAAACACATAAAGAGCGTATTGGCAAGAAGGTTGGTCACAGCAAGTGTCGAACAAATTCCTAAAACTTGCCGAAAGACCGGGTTTTCATTCCACAGTCCCTTGATAAATACAATTGATGGTTTGTTTGACATAGAGTTAGTCCAAAATCAAATTGTTAAAAGTCTTTAAGATTTGATCGAATAATTTCAAGTTCTGTATTTAAAAACGCCCCTAAGGCGATCGATGTTTGGGATGCGCCAGTTATAGCGTCTACTCTGTTTTTTGCATTGGGATCAGCCGAAGCACCCACAATGACTCTTTCACCCACTGGAGCATTCCAGTCTATGGTCAATCCCTTAAATTGATCAGTAAAGCTTTGTTCCTCGATACGTGCTCCCAAGCCGGGGGTCTCTTTATGGTTTAAGAACTGAATGTTCTTTACAGTAGAAAGATCATCGGAAAGTATAATGATACCGGTTATGGCGTCCCAAAAACCCAGTCCTTGAAAAATGAATCCGATGGATTTATCCTGCTTGTGTTTAAAAATTTCTAAGCTTCTTTTGCCAATAGATCGGGTCTTTTGGTCTAAGTTTGCGGTTATGAATTCCTCATATTGCTTTGGGGTTAATTTGTTATTGTCACCGGTAAAAGCTCGGTATATGACACTACTCTTATGAGCTTTTTCATTCTCTTTTAAAATGTCCACGGTAGATAATTGAACAAAGGAGACTAAGCTACCAAGGAGAACACAGAGAATAATCATAAAGGAAAGAATGTAGGTTGTTGATGTTTTTTTCATGCTTTGGCAACCCCTTTCTCTTTTTTTGTCAATCGTTTGATCCACAAATCCAAACTTGGAGCTATCATGTTCCCTAAAAGAATTGCAAAACCGACGCCACCAACAAAGACCGCCTTAAATCGAAAGAAGACAACCAGTGCGCCAATAAATAATCCGTAGATCCATTGCGAGGAGGGCAGCTTTGGTGCGCTCACCGGATCGGTTACCATAAATACTGCAGCGTACAACAGTGCGCCCGAGAAAAGGGTGAACAATACTGGTGGCACTGCATCAATACCAAGCACAGTACGTAACACAAAAGATAGCGATGCTGCCCCAATCACTGTTGATACCATCAATCGCCACTGGGCTGTTTTGGTGAGAATTAAATACAGCGCAGAGAGTAAGATGACAATGGCACACACTTCACCAGCAGAGCCTGCAGCCAGTACTTTTGTGGTGCTCTTAAAATTAAAAACACCCTGGATGTTTCCAACAATAAGCTGAGAAAGATCGGTCATAAATCCAAAATCTCGTCGTGCCCACATAGGTGTTGCAGTAGTAATACCATCTGCAAGAGCAAGTCCTGCCCGGGAGACTGTCTCTGGTGCGCTGCTTAATGCAGCATAACTCCAGCGAGCAAACCCACCGGGGAATCCTGTAAAGACAGGCACAAATTTTGAGGTCAATTCAATAGGAAAGCAGACATAGACAAAGGCGCGACCCACAATGGCTGGATTAAAGACATTTTTCCCAAATCCACCAAAGGCCTCCTTTGCAAATAGAATGGCAATTACGGCACCCACCATAACAATCCAAAAGGGGGTGGTAGGAGGCAAGGAGAGTGCATAGAGTGTGGCTGTTACAAAACAGGCATAGCTGACCTTGCCATTACGCTTGTTAGCCATGATCCACTCAGTAACAAAGGCAGCACAAAGAGCGGTGCAAAGAATTGCCGCGACTCGCCATCCAAAAAAGTAAAGCGATGTCAAGAAGACAGGGCTTAGAGCATAGAGGACGCGGGTCATGTTTTTCTGTTTTTGGAATTGTGGTTTCTTCATGTACTTTCGAGTGATTGAATGTGAAATTGCAATGCATCCAGAAAATTAGAGAACAATAAAATAATATTTATAAATCAAGATGATGAATAATTATATTTCTATATATAAGAAAATCCTTTACACATTACTAAGCATTCGCATTAAAGATATATGAAAAGGAGTTCCACTATTCGACGTATAATTTTTTTACTTTTAATTCTCAGTGTTAGTTTAACATACTCTAGTGACACTCTTGATGAAACCAGCTTAGAAAATCGAGATTCCCTCATTCTTAAAAACAACCGGGTGGCTATCACTGCAGCCTGTATGTATAGCATTGGAATGGTCGGAGTTTACACGCTATCACCCATCATGACAATGAAGGATATGCCCGAAGAGGACAGAAAGGGTTATGTATTCCCGGTTATGCTATCGAATGCTCTTTTATATTCCAGTGTTCCTATTGCCTGTGTTCAATCTTCTAAAGTTAAAGACCTCTGTAAAAACAGTAACGCTCAAACAACAATTTCTCCCTGGGCTTTCTATGTTAGTGGATGGATTAGTGGAGGAGTAGGCCTTGTCATTTTTACGGTTGGTGCAGCAGCTTCAGTGGGTAACAACGATCCAATTTCTTTAGCGCCAATTATTATTGGAATTTCAGGATGGACAATAAAAGATCTTTTATGGGGAATTGCCTGCTTCTCTTCAGTTGGCCAAGTCAGGAAAGCTCAACGAGAATGCTCCTCGAAGAAAATGATCTCACTTCATCCGTATATAAATAACCAAGGGACATTGGGGACAAAACTAGTATACCATTTCTAAGAAAACCGTTATCAGTATTTGTTTAAAGCCCCACCAACAAATGGTGGGACTTTAAACTGTCAACGAAAGGAGGGTATTACATAATCCCAGATTATTCAATAGGAAGTAGCGCAGAAGCACAATCCTATGCTCATTAAGACTTTCAGGCTCTTCGGCCATATCACCTTGTAGATATGCCCTTCAAAACCTTCAAGTCTTACTAAATCATAATCTTTCACTTCTGCATCTCCTCCTACTGAATAGTCTGGGATAACAATTTTAGTCAAGAATATTCCAGCTCCGCGTTTCAGCCCACTCCTTAAAGGTGGTCCATGCAACCTCGGGGAATTTATTTTTGAGATCGTTAAAATTTACTGAATAGCCTACTTTGTCAAACCACTCGTACATGATAGCCATATCTTCCATCTGATCTTTGATCACAGAAGGAGGAAAGCCTTTGTAACCGATCCTCTTTCCTGATACTTTCGAAAGAATTTTTGCAACTTCTACACCAGTTAACTCATCCTCAGCAAGATCATATCGTTTCCCATATTCCTTTGCACCACGACTGATTACCTCTGCTACCACGGCACCAATATTTTTGATTGATATCATCTGTAGATTTCTCTCTTCCGGTAAAGCTTGAGAGAAGAATCCCTCTTTAATCGAAGGGAGCATCCAGGGAGAAATAACATTTTCCATAAAAAATACCGGCGCGATTATAGTCGCATTTAATCCACTTTCTTGAATGAACTGCTCTACTTTAAATTTACTTTCAAAATGGGGAATGCCAGTGTTTTTATTTGCGCTTCCCACTGAACTATACACCAAATGCTCAACCCGTGCTTCCCTAGCAGCTTGGATAGCTTGTATTCCAAGCTCAGTCTCTTTCTCCACACCCTCTTCAAAGGGAGTGCCCATGAGAAAAAAGGCATCAACACCTTTAATTGCCGAGACTAGGGCATTACCATCGGTAAAATCAGCATGAATCATTTCTACACCACGATCAACAAGAGCAAGAGATTTCTCTGACTCAACATTCCGTGACATGCCGCGAACCTTATGTCCCTTTGCTAGTAGAGCATCAACTACAGCGCCTCCTTGCTGACCTGTTGCTCCACTTACTAAGACCAACTTTTCTGCACTCATACTTACCATCCTTTTTATATTGACACAGTCAATTTATAGTTCCTATTTCTGTGATAAATTAAAGTGCAAAATGAGTGCCATAAATTATACTTCTTTACAGGATTGATTATTTTACTCCTTACGCAACAGAACCTTATATGAATGATATAGATAATAATTGCAACAATGGATAAGGTAACATGAAGAGAAGAGACTTTCTTCAGCGGATGTCAGTAGCTGGTGTTGGAATCCTCTGTGTCAATAATGCTCCCGTACTCTATGGAAGTGATCAGAAGTCCAATAAGAAGGGGTATCCAGTTGAAGATTTCCCTGCAATTGTAAAAGGTCGTGATAATACCCTTTGGATGGCCACAGTTAAACGTGAGAGGGGAGAGCGGTTTGTATATCTTTGCCAAAGTAGTAATGGAACAACATTGTACGAAAAAACCTTCTCCTTTGATAAATCAGTTACTGGTATTGGTGCTCCGGCTTTAGTCATAACCGAGAGTGGTTGTGTAATTACTTTTTCTATTGAAATGCAGAACCAATGGACAATTGCCTACTCCTTTTTAGAGGGAAAACAAGATTCACCTCGATTAGATTATATAGGCAACCCCAATTGTACAAATATCAATCCAGCTTTAGGGTTTGATGGTACAACAGTTCACTTAGTGTGGGAGTCGAATGCAGGACAAGCCAGAGGTGTTTATGCCTGCTCTCTATCCAATAAAAATCCAGGTGATATCATTCGATTGAGTTCATTGAGCAACAACAGCTACAATCCTTCTATCACGGCCTTAGGCAATGGTCAACTCTTTACAGCGTGGGATTCATTTAGGAATAGGAGCTGTAATATCTACGGCTCTTCTTTTAAAAAAGGTAGCTGGAAAAAGGAGAAACAATTAACCTTTGATGCACGTTTAGAGCGGCACCCTACTCTCACCGCTTGGAAGGGTGACCTGTGGATGGCCTGGCAAGCCCAATCCTATGACACTTTGATTAAGGATAGTCCCGGTATTGGGCTCAATAATTTAGATGAACAACGTATTGTTGTAGCAAAAATTGCTAAAAAAGGATTCTATGCTCCACATAACCTTTTTAACGAAGTGTCTCCAAAAAAGCATCTTTTGCAACGTCCCAATATCACCTTTGATGATTCCGGAAGGTTGTGGGTATCAGCGCGAAAGTCGATTCATGCAAATGCTGGCTGGCAAGCAAAGGTGTGGTGCTATTCACAAGATCAATGGACTTCATATTATGAAGATGAAACGCAGCAGGGACGTTGGCGACCTATATCTATAGTGGTCAATCAAGGCAGTGTAGTGACCGCAGTACAAAGGGACAATCTTCCCACTACCTGGGATGAAACAAGAGGTGTTCATCCTGGATGGAAATCTGAGGTGACACTACTTAATAAAAAAATTAAAGTGAATGATGCAAAACCTTTAAAAACAATCCCTTTAGAGATGCCAAAGACTGGATTTTCAATACATAATAAAGTAACTCTCTGTGCTGCAGAACTTCCCCGACAAAAATACCAATACAAAGGAAAAGAACTAAACCTCTATTTTGGTGATCTTCATGATCATACAGATATATCGGTGTGTGTCCGCGATAAAAATCCACCGGGTCATGATTTATATGCCAACCTTCGCGACATTGAGAAACTCGATTTTTGTGCGATTACCGATCATGGATATAACTTTGATAATCCCCAATGGCAATTAAATGGCGAACAGACACGCTATAATCATGATCCTGGACGGTTTGTTACTTTTTTGGGGCAGGAATGGACCTCGGATATGAGACTGCCTGCCGGATCCTATGGCCATAGAAACTTGATCTTTTTAGATCCCCATTTTGACAAGTTTTTTGATGCCCATGATGGTGATCTTTCACCGACCCAATTGTGGAAGAATATCAAAGAGACCGACTTTATCTGTATTCCCCATCAATTGGCTGACTGGGAACACATGGTTCATTTCAAGGGGAAGGCTGGCAATCCTCCCACAGACTGGCACTATGTTGATGAATCCCATCAACCAGTTGCTGAGATTTTTCAGATCAGAGGCTCCTACGAGCACTTTGGATGCCCTCGTCAAGCTCCCAAAGGAGCACCCTTCCATAAATACTATTTGCAGGATGTTTGGAAGCGCGGTACTGTTATTGGTGTTATTGCCAGTCCTGATCATGGTGGAGGATTTGGCAAAGCCGGTGTTTGGGCAGAAAGTTTAACAAGGGAGAGTTTATTTAAGGCAATAAAGGCCCGTCACACCTTTGGCACAACCGGTGCAAAAATGGGACTCTTGCTTACCTGTAACGATACCATGATGGGAGACAAAGCCCCAAAACCTTCGGACTACTCCTTTTCAATAAAAGTAAAATCCCTAAAGCCTATTAAGGAAGTTGTACTCTTTAGAAATAACAGTATTGTCTATCAATCCAATCCACATAAAGAAGAGGTGGCGTTGCAGTGGACTGACCAAAAACCTATAGCCAATAAGAAGACCTGGTACTATGCACGAGTAATTGCTGAAGATAATGAGATTGCCTGGTCCAGCCCTATTTGGTTTGTCTAGGTAGTTCGGTATTTTCTTTGCTTAATAAATTCCTGAAATGGAAAACAATCTGAGGAGGAAATAAATGCAATCAAGCGCAACAACCGTGAAAGAGTATTTAGAGAGCGTTCAAAAGGAGCGACAAGAGGCCTTTTCAAAATTAAGAAAGACTATATTGGATAATCTTCCCAAGGGATTTGTCGAAGAGATGAATTATGGCATGATTGGCTATGTGATACCCCATGAAGTTTATCCCGATGGATACCATTGCGATCCAAAAATGCCATTGCCCTTTGCAAATATTGCTTCACAGAAGCATTTTATTGGGTTCTACCACATGGGAATCTACTCTATGCCGAAACTCTTATCCTGGTTTGAAAAGGAGTATCCCAAACATACATCACTGAAACTTGATATGGGCAAGAGCTGTGTACGGTTTAAAAAACCAGAGAAGATCCCCTTTGACCTCATTGGAGAATTGATTTCTAAAGTTTCTGCTAAGGAGTGGATTGCCTTTTACGAAAGAGAAGTAAAAAAGAAGTAAGCACTCAGACCTGAGAACCATTTTTATCATATAGAACTATTCTATTGTCTTTTATCGCAAATCTATATAAAATTATAGAATGCAACTTTTCTCTTTAATAAATGAAGGGAAATTGTCTGTATTGCTTATGATGTATTAAATCCTGTGGTAATGTCAACGATCACAAGCAAGGAACTCGGGTATGGCTGGGAAGCTCTCCCTGGAAGAGTTGATAAAAAAGAGAGAGAAAATTGAAGAGCAGATTAAGGCTCTTCATGGAGACAGTTCCAATGATTTTGAAGGAATCTCCTTGATTGAAGGAGTTGGGTTCTCTGATACAGCTATAGATACATTGCAGGACATACTATTAATATATGATTCATCATCAGGAAAAGCTATTCGATGGAACAAGGCCTTTAAGGAAAGAGTTGGCTATTCTGATAAAGAGATTGCCAATTTAAAAGTCCCTGAAAGTTATTTTGATCCAGAAAGCTTAGTGAAGGCGGCAAATCTAAATCGTAAGGCACTGCAGGGTAAAACAGTCAAATATGAAATGGATCTCATCACCAAAAAGGGCGATCGAATTCCTCATGAGTATACTCAAACTGCTCTTGTTGACAAAGAGGGTAAATATCGACTCATATTCTCTATTGGTCGCGAAATCCGTGAGCGAAGGAACTATAAAAATCTTCTTGGTGACCACCGTCGCTTTGATAAACTGATCAGCCATCTCTCCGACGTTTTTCTTAATATTGAGTATGATGAATTGGACAAGGAGATAGTTAATGCCCTAAAAAAGACGATTCTCTTCTTTGGTGCTGGTAGGGCTGGAATTTTTCAAATAGTTGATATCGACGATAATTATAGAATCACCCATGAATATCACAATGACACACAATGTAAACCCTTTCCCAAGGGAGAAAATGTCAAAAATATCTTTGCCGATGCAGCAAATCTTATTGCACAGGGCAAGATTTTTCATTTTGCTCAGTTAGACAAACTCCCCAGTAACTTACGTTCTTTACGACCATACTATGCGGATCAGGGCATAAAATCATCTATTGCAGTACCGCTTCAATCATTTGATAAAGTATTTGGTAGTCTCTCCATTACCTTTTTCGATCATGAAATGGAGTGGGATTCTGACTCAATCAATCGTGCAATTTTATTGGGTCAGGTCTTTTCAAATGCACTAGCCCGTATGCGTGTTGAGAAAACATTGCGCAGTGCTGATTTACGCCTGCGATCACTCATTGAAAACACAACCGATGCGGTTTTTTGTTTTGAAGTTATTGATCCCATTCCCATCATGTTTCCCATAAACGAACAAGTCGATCGTCTTCATCATAGCAAGTTGGTTGATTGCAACCTTGTCTATGCAAAGCATTATGGCGTTGACTCGGTAAATGACATTCTTGGTAAAGAGCTTGTTGAAATCTTTAAAGGGAAATCAGCCAACCTTGATACACTCTTCCAAGATATTTTGAATCATGGCTATCGTGTGATCAATAGTGAAGGGGTTGAAACATTAGAGGATGGTACAGAGCGGCATTACCTTAACAATGGCTATGGCATTATTGAAGATGGCATGCTTCGTCGGATTTGGGGCTCATTCCGCGATATCACCGAACAGAGGAATATGGAGGAGCACCTTCGGCAAGCAGAGAAAATGGAGGCTGTGGGACAGCTTGCCGGTGGCATTGCCCATGATTTTAACAATCAACTGAGTGGTATTGTGGGGTATGCAGATTTGATTCGCGGTGATGCAGAGGATGGCTCTGATAATGCTCGATATGCCGACAATATTCTTACCGCTGGAAAAAGAGCTGCCGATCTCACGCAAGAGCTGCTGGCCTTTTCCCGAAAGGGTAAATATTTTTCAGTTCATGTTGACATGCACAAATTGGTGAACGAAGTCGTGACACTTCTGCAAAGAAGTATTGACAAACGAATAATTATAAAACAGCTTCTTGTTGCGCAACAGCCCTTTGTCAAAGGTGATCCTTCACAACTGCAAAATGCCCTGCTCAATCTCACGATAAATGCTCGCGATGCTATGCCTGATGGGGGAGAGCTAGTCATTGCCTCAGAGATTACCCATTTGGACAACATATATTTAAAACAAAAACGGTTTGAATTGACCGCCGGTAATTATGTCCATATTACCATTATCGATAGTGGCACCGGCATTGATTCAGCGCTACTCAAGCGGATATTTGAGCCCTTTTATACAACAAAAAAGCAGGGCAAAGGAACGGGCATGGGCTTGGCTGCTGTTTATGGGACTGCTAAATCTCACAATGGTATTATTGATGTCGAATCAGAGGTGGGCAAAGGCACAAGCATGCATCTCTATTTGCCACAGAGTATCAAGGATCTTCCTGCTGATTCGGAACAGGAGGAGAAAGAGCCGGAAACAGCCGGTGCTGCCACAATTTTGCTTGTTGACGATGAAGAGATGGTCCGGGAGATTACCACTGATATCCTTGAAAAGCTTGGCTATGCAGTGTTAACCTGCGAAGATGGTTGTCAAGCTGTAGAGCAGTATAAAAATGATTGGAAAAATATTGATCTTGTGATATTGGATATGGTAATGCCTAATATGAACGGAAAAGATGCCTTTTTAGCAATGAAAGAGATAAACCCCGATATCAAGGCCTTGCTCTCCTCTGGATATAGTATTACTGGTGAAGCACGATCAATTCTAAAAGCAGGTATTAATGGCTTTATTCAAAAGCCCTACCGTCGAGTTGAGCTTTCCAAAAAAATAGCTGAAATCCTCAATACTAAACCTCAAAAGTAAGTACGCGAATAATTCCAGCAGATCCTTCATCTGTTGCTGTGGTGGTATCAGAAACAGAAATCACTTTTTTTATCTCATGAGCTTCAATGAATGAATTAACGGCATTATCAAGCTCATCTAACTCTTTTTTTGTTTCAAATATTTTTAATTCATTGGTAAAGGTTTTTACTTTAATCATGATATGCTCCTTACCTTAAACCCAGATTAAGCAATAGGAAGTAGCGCAGAAGCACAATCCTATGTCTATTAAGACTATCAGGCTTTTCGGCTATATTACCTTGTAGATATGCCCTTCAAAACCTTCAAGTCTTACTAAATCATAATCTTGCACTTCTACATCTACTCCTACTGCATAATCAGGGTTAAAAACTATTTCTTTACAGTATTTAGAAAATTATTAAAGGGGACCATTTTCTTAAAAATCTTGGCACAATAGACATCAAAGGCGTTCTCCTGCAAAAGAGAGTCTGGTATTGAATGTAAGAGAACCAAATCTTTGTAGCGAAGATACTCAACCATGGGATCCTCTTTGTTAAATCCTTTGGGACAGGTTTTCAATTGATCGCCCCACAACTCAAAGGTATCCTTAAAAGATTTCTGGTTGATGATCTTTTTAAATTGTTGACCCTTTGCAGAGATCTTTTCTCTAACACCCTGCAATCGTTGCGGAGTAGGATGATACATGCCACCACCAATAAAACTCTCTTCCGGTTGCACATGCAAATAGTAACCTGCATTATCGCTCATTTTTCCACCCATTGCAATATGGGCTCCAAAATTGGTCTTATAGGGCTTTTTGTCCTTTGAAAAACGGGTATCTCGATAGATCCTAAAGAGGCATTTTTTAGGATCAAGTTCCAATACAGAAGCGTCAAATTGAGACACTTTTAAGATAATACTCTCAACCAGTGCCGTAAAATCTTCCATTGCACTTAAATATTCCTCTTTATGCTTTAAAAACCACACTCTATCATTATTCTGCTTAAGTTGCTTTAAAAAATTAAAAGTACTTTTCTGTAAATGATCTACCATGTATTACTCCTTTTTAATTCCAAGAGTATAAATTATGCAAATTGCATGCCCTTTTGTTCTCACATTATTTTTTCTGTATATTCATTATTCAATCCTTTACTATGCAATAAATTACATAAATATCAAATCTCCAAAACAATTTTAAAAAATATGTAGTATATTAAGTAGTAAAAGTAACGATTTAATCGTATAATTAAATTACTGTATATATACTATTTTTCATCGCAAGGGGGCCTGATGAATCAGTTTAAATGTACTTCCCTTTTTATTTTGTTCGTCCTTTTCTGTTTGAACTCTGCCTGGGCTGATTCTGAAACTTTTGCTGCACAGCAAGCTCAAATCATTTTTTCCGATGCTCTAAATAATCCAAAATCCACTGTGGACGAACTAAAAGAAGCTGTTGATGGACTTTTACAAACCAATGCGCTCCCCGAATCCCGTGAATACTCATCTGAAACTGGTCCTGCCTATATGCAACGTTTTTTTGAGTTTGCCGAGGATCGTGTTGATGAAAAGGGACAACTACGAGCCTTCAATTATTGGGAGGCCAAAGAGTACATTGACAGGCAATTTCCCGTACACACCCGTAATGAGTGGCGAGAGTTAGGGCCCAATTCCTGGGGAAACCGCGCTG
Organism: Chitinivibrionales bacterium; assembly: GCA_028278335.1. Classification (GTDB taxonomy): domain Bacteria; phylum Fibrobacterota; class Chitinivibrionia; order Chitinivibrionales; family JANQEN01; genus JANQEN01. The sequence goes on from JANQEN010000013.1 coordinate 15,851, forward strand.
GTCACTGGAACCCTGGAATTGGCCGGTTTAATGGCATCTGTGAAGATCCAAAGAATAAAGACATAATCTACGTTGGTACACCGGCCGGTGGCTGTTGGAAAACTACTAATGCAGGGAAGACCTGGCAGTGCCTCACCGATGATCTTCCTGCGCTTGGTGTTACCAGTATTGTGGTTGATTTTGAAAATTCCGGTATCGTCTATTTGGGTACTGGTGATGGTGATGGTGGTAATGTGGGAAGCATTGGCGTGCTTAAATCCTTTGATGCCGGTGCAACCTGGCAACTAACTGGACTCACTTTTCAATTATCAGGAAAACATCGATTACGTAAATTATTGATGGATCCCAGTAATACAAAAATCCTTTTTGCAGCAACCAATGGTGGCCTTTATAAAACTGATAATGCTGGTGAGAGTTGGAACAAAATCAGAGATGGCAACATTGATGATATTGAGTTCAAGCCCGGTAATTCATCAATAGTCTATGCGATGATTGCAAGGGGTTTTTACCGGTCCACCAATGGTGGCTCATCTTTTACGAAAATTTCCTCAGGTCTCCCTTCAACACAGGGTAGAAGCCTTATAGGGGTTACACCAGCCAACCCAGAATATGTATATGTGCTCTCCTCAAAAACGTCGGGAAGTTTCCAGGGAGTGTATCGTTCAGCCAATAGTGGAACCTCTTTTTCGCTTCGCGGTAATCAACCTTCAGGTATCTATGGATACAATGCTGATGGATCAAGTACCAGTCATCAAACAAACTACGATCTTGCCTTCTGTGTATCTCCAATTGACCCAGATGAGGCTCATCTTGCGAATATTCTTACCTGGCGCTCTGTTGACGGTGGCAGAACTTGGAAGGCCACAACCCAATGGCGCTATCCAGTCAGTAGTGGCTATGAGTATACCCATTGTGACATTCATGCTTTAGAGTATTTCGGGAATCGTCTTTATGTTGGTAGCGATGGCCTTGTTTGCCGAAGTACCAACAAGGGCAGCGACTTTGAAGATATTGTAAACGGTCACATTTCAGTACGGCAATTCTATAAAATTGCCGTTGCCCAGGGTAGCAATGTTACTAAAATAGTTGGCGGTGCTCAGGATAATGGTACTTGCTTCTATGATGGGGATAAATGGTGGGACTGGATGGGCGCTGATGGTATGGATTGTATGGTCTCTCCCGATGGAAATACCCTCTATGGCACAACTCAAAACGGCTCATGGCGAAAACGGGTGGGGAACTCCAATGCAAGCATAACCCAGCCTGGAGGTGGTGGTTGGGTAACTCCTGCGATTATGCATCCTACAAATGATGATATACTTTTTGTTGGCAACGATGCTGTTACCAAATCAACTAATGGTGGTCGAAGCTGGCAAAAAATCGGCCTTGATGATGGCCGTGATAAAAAGGCCATAACCTTATGTAAGTCAAATCCTAATTACATCTATGTAACACGAAGTTCCTATGTTTACATGAGCAGCAATGGTGGTTCTAGTTGGTCAACGATTTCCAGCAATGGCTTGCCCTCATCAACAGCTTCTAATGTAGCGGTGAATCCCGAAGACCCCAGACATGTTGTTGTAACCTATGGAGGATTTACCAGCAATCGAAAGATTTATGTATCAAAGGATGCTGGTAGCTCGTGGAAGAATATTTCAGAAAATCTTCCCAATGTTCCGGCCAATTGCGCGGTCTTTGATCTTAAGGGTAACCTCTATATTGGAATGGACATTGGCGTATATATTATTGGCCCACAAGCAACAAAATGGGTACGATTTGGTGGTGGATTACCCAATGTTATCGTAAAAGACTTAGATCTTCACTATACTAAAAATATTCTTTATGCTGCAACCTATGGTAGAGGACTCTGGTATACTGACATTGCAAATGTTGGATCACTAGACTATTACCAACCCTCGGAAAATATGAAAGCTGCTTCATTGACAAACTATCCCAATCCTTTTATCAATCATACCATGATCTCCTTTTCTCTCAAAAAGCCTAACAAAGTGACTCTTCAAGTCTATGGGATGAAGGGTAATGTGGTTCAAACTTTGGTTAATGATCACCTAACTGAAGGCACGCATCACATTTCATGGGATGGTAAGGATAAGCATGGAGAAAGTGTTGCCACTGGGGTGTATATGTATAAATTAATCAGTCAGGACATTGTAACCACCAGTAGAATGATGCGGGTGGAATAGGGATTAGGTAAAAGATTAATTATAACTTGTAACTTAATTAATTTATGTGAGTTATCTTTTTTTAATAAAGAAAAGTGTTAATACCCAATTAACACTCTTTTATTTTTCACTGTCCTGCCATCTCTTTGAAAACTCATCTGGTACATACCTTTAGCTAATTTAGATAGATTAATGGAAATATGGGAACCATTAATTGGTTGCTTAAGCAGAGATTTCCCTTGCATGTTAAATAATACCATGTACTGAGCAGCTATTCCATAATTCTGGATGTGTAGAACTGAGCCGGTCATCCTTAGGGATATGCCCTGTTTGGGTATTCTATTTTTATTTAGGTGAATAGATGAAACCGGTTCTAAAGTTTTAAAAGTGAAATCAAGCTTTTTAATTCTACTTTTATACTTTCTATAAAATTGAGCATAGTAGGTGGTGTTTGGCTCTAAGTCCTTAATACGTGTTGTTATATTAGTCTTTTTTGAAAAGGGTTTTAAATTAATTTCCTCTCCCATGGCCTGTGTTTTACCATACTTGAGAGTATGTTCTGAGCCATTGCTATAGCTATCCCACCAAGTAATATCCACATAGGTTTCACAGGCATAGCCATTTCTAATTTTTAGTCGCTGAGAAGCGGAGGTCATTCCCTGAATATCAGATAGGGAATCGCAATTTTCTGCAAAAAGATGTACTACTCCAAAAATCAATAAACTTACGGCTATTCCAAGTCGCATGGCCACCACCCCTTAATTGAAAGTTCACTGCTGCACTATAGTATATACTCAAAATAATACAAAATTAATTAAAATGGTGCACAATTTATTCTCTTATAGAATTGGGATAAAAACTTTTTAACCAGATCTATCATGGAAGAGGAGTTGATATTCGAGGAAACGATTTGGCTAATCTAAACAGTAATAACAAAATTATTTAGTCAGATGGGGTTGAATAGGCAATTTAATGATAGACAACCATATTCTTCCCATTATGCTTGGCTCTGTATAACCGTTCATCAGCTAAATTAATGATCTCATTTGCTGATGAGTTAGGAACTTCATCAAAACTGGCAAGACCAACACTGATGGAAACTTTCTTGGTAATGGTATCTTTTAAGGTGAACTCATGTTCACTGATTAAATTTCTGATTTTTTCAGCAGCATAAATGGCATCTTTTTTACGGGTTTTTGTAAATAAAATGATAAACTCCTCACCACCATACCTACATAAAAGGTCACGGGAAAAGAGTGATTCCTTTATAATGGATGCGATCTCCTGGAGAACCGTATCACCGGCCAGATGCCCGTAGGTATCATTGATATGTTTAAAATCATCAATGTCAATAAGGGCAATTGAAAAGTCGTGAATGTCTCCGAGATTCAGCTTGTATTTGATCTGACCCAATTGCCTTTTAACTTCAATTTCTAAATACTCATTTAAAAATCTTCTGTTGTAGGTTTGTGTCAATGCGTCAATTTCAGAACTTTTCTTTAGTTTTTCATTAAGAGTGTTGGTCAAATTGAAATACATTATCAAAACATAAAAAATTGAAAAATTAATGACAACTATATTCAAAACCCCAAAGGATTGAACAAATAGGGTATCAATTGTATATAAAACCCCATAATTTGCGGTAACTAAATATGAAGCAATCAATAGAACTAAGGTAAGTGAAAGAAGAACTACCTTGTTTACATAAGAGATAAACGGAGAATAGATGACTACTGTACAAGTTCCTATAAAGGCTAAAAAGAAACAACTCTCAAATCCCAAACAGAGAGTCGCAATAAAGCCATGGACAATTAACTCGGTAAATGCAAACAAAAAGGCAAGTTTAAGTCTGTTTATTCTATTTAAAACGAGACAAATTGGAAAAATAATTACACTATAAACGTTAAAGGCTGCAAGGATATGGACTTTGAGAAGATACCCTGAGATTAAAAAAATTAAATGGGCAAATACACAGGACAGATATGCATAGTTTGTAAAAACATAAAATTTTCTATCTCTCTCAGCAATATGATCGCTTTTATGTAGAAAACTAAGTGCGTTCACGAGAATAAACCATCGAAAAAAGAACTTTAAATTGTATTATGTTTATATATAAAAGTATAAGACTATTGTCTGAGAGGTTCAATGGAAATGTTTGCTTTTTGTTTTCTTTCTGGAAATTATACTGTTTCTCAAAAGTTTTGTCCCATGATTTTTGACAAAACTCTTATAGAAACAGTTATACCGCAACACAATATAGGACAAAATTATTGAGAAG
>JANQEN010000017.1 GCA_028278335.1 Chitinivibrionales bacterium
CCTTGAGAAATCCCTTTGTAGCTGCTTTTTCGTGTGCTAAAGCCAGCAAAAAGATGAGTTTGATAGTTATTTGAATTTTGAGGATTTACCTGTAAATTACTCATAGCCGAGCCTGTTTTTTTATCTTATTACTGAATTTCAAAAAATCCTGTAAATAAAGGAAAGACCTTCATTTTGGAGTTGTTAACCTATTGAAGTAGGTCAAACAATGCAAAAGGAAGGTATAAAAAAGTGATAAATACAATTATAGAGGGTTCAGCTCTGTATATCAAGCAGATTCTATCATTTGGAGGATTTAAAGTAACAGAGCTAAAAAAGGGAATCTATGAACAGTTGCTGACAGCGTTTCAAAACATGCCAAGCCATGATGTAGTCATGATTCCAGAGTTAATAAATCTGGTAAGAGGCACAAAAGGTGAATTATCACTTGATGACACAAACAATCCTAGCTATGGGCTTAAAAAACAAGCTGTCAAAATCAAAAATTTATCTACAGGTGGCTATCATAACGGGTATAAGATTCTATTATTCTTGTGGTGTACAAAGTATTGGAGAATACCAATAGGTTTTGCCTTGTACAATAAGGAAAGCAAGAGCATTAATGAGTTGGCTAGAAAAGGTTTAAACTTGCTAAGGAGAACTTACAGGTTAAGACCTGAAACCGTACTTGCAGACGCATCTTTACTGATGCGACTGCAAAACTACTCACTGACTATGGATGGCCATTTGTAATGAGGTTCAATAAGGCGAGAACACTATCAAAGAAACCCATTAGAAAATCAATTCCGAGGGGATATGGAGAGGTGACAGGCACAATTTCAAACGGAACAAAATTGAAAGTAATAAGGCGCAAAAGTCGCTTCTTTGCATGCAATAGAATGACATGGGATGTCAAAAAGATACTAAAATTGTACACTTTACGGTGGAAAGTAGAGGAAATCTTCAGAGTGTTGAAGAGTTGCATAGGTTTAGATCGCTGCCAGCAACATACCATGGATGCTCAGGCGATTTACGTTTTAATGTGTTTAGTCCTAACTGCTTGTGCTGAAAGGCTAAACACAGTATCGGCCTATGAATAC
>JANQEN010000039.1 GCA_028278335.1 Chitinivibrionales bacterium
TGCGATTTTAGCGCAAAACGCCGAGGTAGCTCAGTCGGTAGAGCAGGGGACTGAAAATCCCCGTGTCGGCAGTTCGATTCTGTCCCTCGGCACCAATTAAATAAAGGGTTTACGGAAGTGACCGTAAATCCTTTTTTCTTTTTATAGACATTTGCCCCACAATAGCCCCACGTAAATACACCCCAAATTCTCTCCTAATAATTTTTAATTTCAACCAGATAGAAACAACAGAAATATTTGGCAATACACCTTATTAATTATAGGTATAAATCCTTCAGGGATTGATCTTTCTCTCAATGTTATTTCGAATCATTGTTATTAATCACTGCTATTACAGCTGGTTATCCTGAATTTGATTTCCCCAGCATCGAAACCTCGAAAATTTCAGCCTTATTCTGGGTAATCGAATTATTTTAGCTGGTTAGCTTGTTTCCATTACCTATATACAGACAAGTGGTTAATAAATTTGACATAATCAAAACTCAAGTAACAGCAGTGACTCAGCCCGGCCAGTATAATTAAAGCTCATTCTCATAGACATCCTTAATTTCTTCGGGCTGAATGCATAGGTAATCAAGTGTCTGCCGTTGGGTCGAGTGATTAAAACAAACCATCAGCCGTGGAATATCGGTGCCGAAGGTTACCCTTTGATGATACCCCCAAGTTTTCCTTAGAGAATGGCTGCCATAATTGCCCTTCAGGTTGATGGCCCGGCACCATGATTTAACAAGCCTGTGGACAGAGGGCACCGTAAGGGGTCCCCTTTGACCCACAAACAGGGGATCATTATCATCATACGGGCTTGAGGCCAAAAGCTTTTGAATAGCCTGTGTGCAGGCTTTATTTAGTGTTACTACCCGGAACTTGCCCGTCTTTTTCTCTTTAATCTGTATTGAATCACCGGGCTTGAGATCCCGGACCTGACCGGCCTTGATGCTTAAAAGATCACTGGCCCTTAGGTTTGTATTGATTCCGATTGTGAACAGAGCTTGATTCCTTGGGTTGTCGGCAAGCATCTTTTTAATCGATTGGATGTCCCTCTTTTTCCTGATCGGCTCAACTTTGATGGTGGAACCCTTTGCCGGTCGATTGAAATTCTCCCCTTTTCTCATGTTGGCAGCCTCCTTATCAATCTCGTTAAGTTTATATCCATGCTAGCACAAGCTTAACGAAATGTCTAGCCCCGGCATCCCTCCGACTGGGGATGAACAAGATAACCTATTGGAATCGAATGAGATTGTTGAAAAAGCTGCAGGTTAACTTCGAAACAATTTTTAACCAGATTTTGATCTTAAATTCTGAGCTTTGATTTACCATAGGCCGGCCTTCCCCCGTATCCATACATTCTGAACTCGAGACCAAGTGCAGGTTGGTTGCTGTCGAGCTTATATACAGTAAACCAGAGCCACTGACTGGTTTGAAAAAAAAAGACCCCGGGGGGGGGGACACCAGTCGGGGGGCCGGGGGGTCTCCTCAATTTGGAGTCCCACGGCCTCGGTCCATATACCCCACACAGAAACTCGGCCAATTTTTTATATCAAAAATCCCGGATGAATAGCCGTTCGGCCACAAGCCTCTGCCGGTTTTCCCAGACATATTCAGGGCCTTTCTCATCAATTAAGCCTTGCAGATCAGATCTTTCTTTATCCAGATCCAAGCCCGGCTCGATTATCTCACACTGATAGACCCCATATAGATCCAATGGATCGGTCCACCCCACCGGGAACCCGTCCTCCTTGCCGGTCGGATAATTATCCTCCAATTTGTCATAGGCCTCCATGACGGGGGCATAATTATTCATAGCATTCATAAAGTGCCTTCGGTAGTTGATCTTTTCTTTGAGTTTAGCCACGACCTCATCAAGATCTTTGGATCTGTGTTGTTCACTGATGAGCTTTTGGCTATGGTTGTGCAGGTACAGGACGAGCTCACCGTCTCGGGTTTCAATTATCTTAAAGGTCACATAATTTGACATGGTTTTTTGATCTCCCTTTCTTAACGGCACCCGGCAACGGGTTCCTATCATATATTTAGCAACAGCTTTATCGAGTGGTGCCTATAACAGGCCACCGGGGATTGAGAACGTGGAATAATCGGAGGGGATCTCGGACTTAAACAAAAAAACCTCCCAAGAACGGGAGGTCGATTCAAAGATGCTTTTATCATGGTTCCCTTTGTGGCTGGCAGTAGCACCGTGTCCACTAATGGATCAGTTGCTGGACGGTCACAGAGCCAGTTCTCTCACGTCCTCGTCATGATTTGTGTGTTGGATTCTATCCTAGCAAAGACTATGGGCATCTGTCAAATGGGGGCATGGTTTAGTATTCCTTGGATAATTTAGATGCCCATTTACTGATACGTGTGGCCCTTTTGTGGGCCGTTTTTTGATCAGTGTGGTGCCCTCCGAAACGAATCCTTTGACACTCTAAGGGTTTTAATTTAAATGTTAATTGTAGCCTGCCAATTATGCCAATCAGATAACCACGAGGGGGTACCCATATGGCAAATCCGGAACATCTCAAGATTTTAGAGCAGGGGGTGGATGTTTGGAATCGGTGGAGGGTAGACAATCCCAAGGTCAAGCCTGATTTGAGAAATTTTGACCTAAGAGGGAATAACCTCTTTAAATTCAATCTGAGTGAAACAGATCTTTTTAGAACAAAACTATCGGGGGTAAATTTAGATAAAGCTGATTTATATCATGCAGATTTAGTAGGGGCAGATTTGAAGGGTGCAACTTTGATTGAAGCAAGCCTTATATGGGCACATGCCACTAAAACAAATATCTCCAATGCCAATTGCTCTTTGGCTGAAATGTTTCATACCGAAATAGTATCGTCTAATGTTGAAAATTTAAATCTAACCGGGGCCAAAATGGGTTGGACTAAATTAGGGGATCTTGATTTAACTAATGTAATTGGTTTAGAGACAATAGAGCATCAAGGTCCTTCCACGATTGGACTTGATACATTCTACCGGTCAAATGGAAAGATATCGAAAACTTTCCTTAGAGGAGCAGGTGTTCCAAACAATTTCATACAATATATCCACTCACTCACCGGTCATGCCATCGAATACTATTCATGCTTCATCAGCTATTCCAGCAAAGACAAAGGCTTTGCTGAAAGGCTTTATGTAGATTTACAGAACAAAGGGGTTCGTTGTTGGTATGCCCCCAAGGACATGAGGATCGGTGATCCGATACGGGATCGAATAGACCAGTCAATCAGGATTCACGACAAACTGCTGTTGATTTTATCTGAACATTCAATAAATAGTGAGTGGGTTGGGGACGAGTTTGAGTCAGCCTCTGAGCAAGAGCAGAGACGAAACACTACGGTATTGTTTCCGATACGATTGGATGATGCCGTAATGGATACTGAAAAAGCTTGGGCAGCCAAGCTGAGAAAGTCACGGCATATCGGTGATTTCACCAACTGGAAAGACCATGATTCCTACCAGAATGCATTTGAGAGATTACTGAGGGATTTGAAATCTGAGGGAGAATAGAAGAGAGGCATGTATGGCAAATCCGGAACACATTAAGATCCTGAAACAAGGGGTGGATGCTTGGAACAAGAGGAGGATGGAGAATCCTGAAGTCAATTTTGACCTTACTTATGCTGATTTTACGAGGGCTAACCTTTCCAAAGCTAACCTTGCTGGGGTTAATCTGACGAAGGCAAACCTTTGGTGGACAAACCTTATCAAGGCAGATTTAAAGGGAGCTGATCTTTATAGATCAGAACTCACCGGGGCAAACTTTTCCGAGGCAAACCTTGTTGGGGTAAAACTTATAGGGGCAAGACTTTCCCAAGCAAACTTTATTAGGGCAGATTTTTCCAATGCAAACCTTCTCGGTGCAAAACTTACAAGATCAAATTTTACTGGGGCAGAGCTATCCAATGTAGATTTTCGAAATGCTATATTTTGTGAAACCCTAATCATAGACAATGATTTGAGAAGTGTAAAAAATCTCGATAAAACAGAGCATCGAGGGCCTTCACATATTGATATAAGCACAATTGTTAAATCAAGGGGAAAAATTCCGGAGCCCTTTCTCCGAGGAGCCGGTGTCCCTGAGAATTTTATTCAGTACATCCCTTCCCTCATAGATCAACCAATCCAATTCTACTCCTGCTTTATCAGTTACAGCCATGCTGACAAATCCTTTGCACGACGACTGCATGATCAGCTTCAGGGCCGGGGCATCCGTTGTTGGCTGGATGAGCACCAGATGCTACCCGGAGATGATATTTATGAGCAGGTAGATCGGGGTATTCGGCTATGGGATAAGGTGTTGTTATGCTGTTCTAAGGCATCTCTAACAAGCTGGTGGGTTGATAACGAGATTGACACAGCCTTTGAAAAAGAACGACAGCTAATGAAGGACCGGGGGCAGAAGGTGCTGAGCCTTATCCCGATAAATCTTGACCACTATATGTTCTCAGACGAGTGGCAAAGTGGAAAAAAACGGCAGATCAAATCCAGGCTGGCAGCAGATTTCACAGGATGGGAGGCTGATAATGCCAAATTTGAGGAACAGTTTGAGAGGCTGGTAGAGGCTCTCAGAGCTGATGCTGGGGCAAGAGAGGTGCCACCGGAGCCGAAACTTTAGATGCAGATCAATACTGGTAATATTAATTTTTTCAATATGATTTCAGGAATTAATCATCAAGAAAGAGGTTGATATGTCTTGGATAGGTTTGGTCATAATCGTCCTTCTGGCATGGGCTGTTGTGATAGCCTATTTTGTTAATGAAAAGAGCCGGAGAATTGTAGTGTGGCTGTTGTGGGATTTTTCTGGTGCTCGGTTTGTATGGGAAAAGATTTGTCCTCCAGTCGATGGACCGTCCAGCAGAAGACCAGCAGCAACTTTTACGATATGGGCACTTGGATTCTTAGGAATATACATAGCTATATTTGGGTTAGCTTCCCAGAGATATGAAAATCGGATTGATGTAATTGAAAACAGAACAAATGCAATAATCCCTCAGCTAACATATAGGAAAAGTGAGGTCAGAAGAGGTGCTCTTAATGAAATATCAAGGATACAAAACATGAGGTGTCCGTTAAAACCTGACTTCCTAAAACCTCTTTCAGTAGTAGAATCATTTTATAAAGAATGTGAATACGGTGAAATGGTTGAAATGCTAACAGAAATAGTTGAGAGTTGGAAAAGTGAGTTAAATTCAATTAATTTAAGCAAAGCTATCCTTATCGAAGCAAACTTGGAAAGTGCAAGTCTAAATAACACCAATCTTAGAGGGGCTAAATTAGATAAAGCCAATTTGAGAAGTGCTGCAATAGTTAGGGCTAACCTTTTTGAAGCAAGCCTTGTGGATGCAAACCTTGAGAATGCAGATTTCTCTGGTGGTCTTTTTTTAACTTTAGATCTGATAACCGATAGACGTAGGACTAATTTAAGGAAATCAAATCTTAAAGGGGCAGTATTAACCAGAGCAGATATGAGATATGCCGATCTTAGAGAAGCTTATGGGCTTACAGTTGAACAGTTATCAAAGGCAAGATCACTTTATGGAAGTGCTTTACCGTCGGCTTTGTATGAAAAACTTAGACGACAGTATCCCCAATTGTTAGGTCCTTGTTTTACGAATTCATCAGACCCTCAAGAGCATATTCGTCCAAATATGGACTTTAGTTGGGGTCAATTCCAGGGATATAGCTTTCGGGAAGTCAATTTTGAGGGAGTTAATCTTGAGTATGCTGATTTTACGACATCAAGAAATTTGGATGTCAACCAAATTTGCAAAGCTAAATCTCTTTACAGGGCCAAATTTGATCCTGAATTTGAAGAGCAACTAAAAGGAACATGCCCTCATCTTTTAGAGGAGCCAAAATAAAGCAGAGACTAAAAATCGATGATCAAAAAGATCATATCCGGGGGGCAAACCGGGGCCGACCGGGCAGCTTTGGATGCTGCCATCAAATTGATGATACCTCATGGGGGATGGGTGCCTAAAGGTAGACTGGCTGAAAACGGGCCTATCAGCACCAAATACCAGCTCCAAGAAATGCCCACCGACAGCTATTCAGTCCGTACCGAGCAGAACGTAATCGACTCCGACGGTACTCTGATAATATCTCACGGAGAATTAACGGGTGGCTCGGCTTTCTCTCGGAAAATGGTCATGAAACACGGCAAGCCGTGGTATCATGCCGACCTCAATAAGCTGCCATCGTTTCAGGCTGCAATGATTATTGAAGATTGGATTGCAAAAAATGGTATTGAAACATTAAACGTGGCCGGGCCTCGTCATTCAAAAGATCCTCTTATCTACGGGCTTGTGACAGTTATTCTTGAACTGGTTTGCACTCTAAAGACTCCAAAAATCGGTGCACCAGAGCCATTGTCCGATGCCGTCAATCTTAAAATTGAAAAAATTAGAAACTGTGGGCCGTCCAAAAACAGTTGGTGTAATTGTGAATTGCTTGATCTCTAATTTGGGTCTTAAATGCATCTGTATATTAGAGGAAAATGTCTGCAAAGACCTTTAAATCCAATGGACACCATGAAATCCTAAATGACTGTTACACGTGAGTATCTAAAACTATAACTTGAAATTTGAGCTAAGATCATCGGTCAAGCAAAAGCTGAAGTCAGGAAGGCAGGGATAGGCATTCAAGCCCAAAAGATATGGGAGTTGAATAAGAATACTATATTTTATCTTATTATTAGCCCCACAGTATTTATTTTTGGTAAACCTATTCGTTCTGCAACCTCATTGTACTGCTTTGTGAGTATCAGGGTTATTTCAAGGGCAGTGCTTCTGTTCCTAAAATTTCTCTGATAATTATTATACGGTTGGTTTAAACTTTTGACTAAATTGTGCATTTTCCACATAGCAGATGATTTGCTTATTTCATTAGATGTTTTCAAATTTCTAAGATGATACAGGTCATCTTTGATTTTAATAATAGACTCACATTCATCAGATTGATCGGGCAATTGCTCAATTACTTGCTCAAGTATAAATTGAAAAAAAGATATATGAGGTTTAATCTGTAATCGATTTTGACTATCTGCATCAATTGATATATCTTCTACTATATTGCCCACGTTTCTATGTTTTTGAAAAAGCATGAGTTTTTCATCTTTCTTCCTGATCTCATCCTCAAGTTCTCCTATTAGTTGGTCTTTCCGTTCTTTTATTTTGAGACCCATTTCATCAAAGTCCGATAGGGCATCCTTGTATGCCTTACTTAACACATCTAGTTCGGTTGCCCTTTCTCGAACAATTTCAAGGGTTTTCTTTTGTTCTTCTGATAACTGGCTCAGAGCAGTTATCCGTTGCCTTAAACCTTTAATGACTTGATAAATATAAAATCCCAAACTTCCCAATCCCAACAGGTTTAGTCCTGAAAAAATAGTAACCAAGTCATCCATTTGTACCTCCGGGTTTAAATACCTATATGCTGCATACCATGTAGATAATAAAAATAGGTCAATTCAATTATTGCTTTGTTACAAAAGGCACCGGCACCTGTGGCAATCCACACCATTGTGCAACCGTATTGTAATGGCCTGCCAGCTTTCTGGCTATGTCTATGCCATCTTTGGTGGTCTTTATAACCTTACCAGCAGCTGATTCTTTTTTCTCAACATTCTCTAAAAACCTTTCGAGTTTGGACATTGCTGAGGATTTTGCCACCTCCTCTGGTGATGATGATTTTTCAATACGATCCAAACTTTTTTGTAAATTTAGGATCTCTTCATATTCCTCTGAACCTTCAGGGCTTTGCTCTAATAATTCATTTAACCCACCATATATTATCGGGATATTGTGGATTACATTATCCTTCTGTAATGTATCTTTTAACGAATTAGAAGTAATAGAAAGACTTGTTGGTTTTTTGATTGCCACATTAAGAAGGCTTTCAAATTCCCTTAGTGTCACTTTTTGAAAGTCGATAATGTCTTTTTGTGCCTCAATTCTCACACTGGCCATTCTTAACTCATGCTTTAGATCCATAATCAATGCTCTGTCAGTCGTGTACTCTTCAGGACTCATTTCTCCTGTAAGCACGAGCCCATATTCATTTAAGGCATGCTCAATTACCTCAGTATCACCTTTAATAGTCTCTACGGTCATAGTGACCTTTAGTCCATCTTGTTCGATTTTGACTTTAGCTTTTTGATCTGGATATTTTTTCCTTAACACAGTCCCAAAGTAATTTAGGACTGATATGCCTGCTTGAAGGTATTGTGGTGGGAATTCTATTGAACGTAATATAGTAGTTGAAGGCTGTGAAAGTGTTGAGTCATCAAACTGAAAAAAAGCCAAACTATATTTTGATAATACTGTGTTGGGGAACTGGTTCAACAATTCTTGGTTGATATGGGCACCGTCCAATACAGTGCCGTCAAAGTTAGTATTATATATTAATATTTTTTCTAAAGATGAATTTGAGAGATCTGCTTCTGATAAATTTGCATTTCGAAGATCAGCATTTTTAAGTATTGAATTTCGAAGGTTAGCTTTATATAGGTTGGCTTTTTGCAGATTAGAATTGCTAAGATCAGAATTTTGAAGGTTACTGTATTCAAGGTTTGCCTCTTGGAGATTGGCCTTTTGGAAATTGGTATCCGATGCATCTGCTTTCTGTAAATTAGCTCTTATAAGCTTTGCCTCACGAAGCTGTAATCGAGTTAGCATTCCCTGCCTTAAATCAGTATTTGAAAAGTCAGCCCTGCTGCCTTCTTTTCCATTGGATTCCAGCCAACTCTTGTGTTCTAATATGATCTTCTCGATATCCTTTCTTATCATAATACACCTTTCCCTTTTTACCTCTCAAATGGTGCATGAGAGACTTTTGAAATGGAAACGGACCACTTCATGCTTTTCTTTTCTCTGTTAAGCTATTTTAAGATTAATCATAATGCATATCTTTTATAGACAGTTAATAGATTATATTTTGTAAAAAAAGGCTTCGGCACAACCGACAAACCACAGCATTAGGCTTTTATCAAGAACTGTTCATGTATCATCCCCCCATAACACGTTGAAACCCTCTGAATAAAACTCTTAATAGACTGAAAATAATAGATCCGGACACACTCAGGATGTTGTTTGCCGGGATAGTTACAAATTTATTTCCTCCTTTTAACGAACGGCTCTGGCACCTGCAGCAGTCCAAACCATTGTGCTATTTTTTCAGTCATCTGCAAGGTTACTCTCGGAAATCAGTCTCAGAGGTTTTAACGATTGTTCAACAAAATTGGTCATCAACTCTTCAACTATTTTTTTTGGTGCATATTTTATTAGAATTTTGAATGCTAAGTCTCTTTGCTTGGTTTCGGCTCTAATTTTTTCTGCCTCGGCTTCAATGAGTCTTGCTTCAGCAGATAATTTAGCAGCTTCTTGCATATCCTTCGTAATACTTGCTTCCCTCTCTTTTATTTCAACCTGTTTTTCTTTAAGCTCTAACTGTAGTTTTATTTCTTTTAGACGAGCAAGCTTCTTAGCATGCTCTTTCCTCCATTTTTGAATATCTTCTCGTATAGCCTTATATGTGTCTCCAACATCACTCATTTCCACTCCAATGGGTGAATGCTGGATGATGGATCTGATATGAATCTGACTGAGAGGTCGTTCTTTCATTTCATCGATGATGTGCTGAAGGTCAGCAATAGCACTCAGATAGGGACCAAGTTCTGAAATGAGAAAATCAGGAGTTAAACACTGTTGGATCATATCCTCACTTTTTGCCAAAACAATCTTATTAGTACCAGGGAAAGTTGCTCCGACATAACGGTTGTGATGAGTTATATGCTGAGATATTTCTTTTTCAATGTCAATGCCCGTATAGTCTGATCTGTAGAAATCAGCACCCTTGATTTTGGCCCCAAAAAGTTTTGCTCTTGTAAGCATGGCATGGTAGAAATTTGTTCCTTCAAGATTGGCCACTGATAGATCTGCCCCTTCAAGGTTGGCCCGTGAAAGGTTAGCCCCTGCAAGATAGGCTCCTGGAAGATTGGCCTCTAAAAGGCAAGCCCCTGTCAGATTGGCCCCTGAAAGATTTGTATTTTCAAGGTTTGCATTTTTAAGATTGGCCCTCTCACCTTCTTTCCCTCCAGATTCAAGCCAAAGTCGATGCTCATCCAGTATTTTATTTAATTCCCCAGAACCGGCTTTTTTTGCTTCCCCCATGTTATCACCCCTTTTATCCATTAGCCCTATTTCTCAATCTTTCCGAACACGTAAATCTCAAAACCCTCAAGGGTGCCACCATCATATCCTCACCGGTAGCTGGAATCCGGCCCCTCCGTTCCTTCTTTTCCCTCACACGAAACTTCACAAAACCTGAAATCAGAACATCTTCAACGGATTCAAGGCTCTTTTTAATGTGCTCCAGAATGATCTCAACCATCTCTGACGATTTGTTCTTGGGGTAGCCAGTTTGTTTTGAAATGGCTTCGACGATTTTAGCTTTTGTGAGGGACATGGTGGTTTCTTTCCATTATTATTGGAAATATGTGGGTGGACTTGACATGTCCCAGATCAGACCTTTCCATCTGGATACGACACCCTCATCTTTACAAATTGGGCATATCCAATGAATGTGGCCGGTGGCCGGATCTAAATAAATATCCAAATTCCCTTGGCAGGGTTTTCGTTTTGGTCTTCTCCAACATTTGGGATGCGAGTCGGCTGATATCCCAGCATTAACGGATGTTGCATAGGTTATGATTTCAGTGATCTTCTTGACCTTCAATTTGAGTTGGGGAACAGCTGGGCCGGTTTGAGTTTCATCAAGCCAATGCCGAATGTCAATAACCCACATGGCCCCCCCTTTAGATAGGTGGATGAGGATTGGAAATCTCTAACAATAACCATTTCCCAGCTTTAAAACATTTTGTCAATAAAATTTAGAAGGTTATGGGACCTTGATGCACTTAAGACTGTGATAACTGGGAATGATTCCTAACTGTTAATGGCCTATCTAATTAACATCCTTGACAATTCAGTCAGAATCTGGGTAACTAAAAGGTTATATTTTGAAAATATCACCCTTAACTTTGGGAGTACATATTGAATTAATTTAAAGACCCCATTTCCGAAATCGGAGGTGGGGTTTCTTCTTATATTATTTAAAATAATGTTTTCGAGGAGCTGTAAACAAATATGAACAATTTTCAAGACAAGGCAAATTTTATCTGGCAAGTGGCTGATGACATTCTACGGGGCACATTCAAACGGCACGAATACGGTGATGTCACCTTGCCCTTTGTTGTGCTAAGACGGCTTGATTGTGTTCTGGAGGACAAGAAAGATGCCGTAATAGATACCTACAAAAAATTTAAAGATGAGCTGCCAGACCCCTCTCCTGTGATCTTTAAGGCTGCTAATGACCTAAACTTCTATAACACATCCTTTTACGACCTCCGACGGCTTGCACAGGATGCTGGCAACATCGAGCTGAATTTCAACAATTATATCAACGGCTACAGCAAAAACGTACGGGAGATCATTGATAATTTTCAGATTGATAAAATCATAACCAAGTTGGCTAAAAATGACCTGCTCTTTATGATGGTCGATAAATTCACCGAGATCGACCTTCATCCCAACCTGGTGAAAAACCACGAGATGGGCTACATCTTCGAGGAGCTGCTTCGAAGGTTCTCAGAAATGTCCAACCAGACGGCTGGAGAGCACTATACCCCCCGGGAGGTAATCCGGTTAATGGTGAATCTTCTGTTTGCTGAGCACAAGGAGGAACTCAAAGGAAAGGGTATCATTCGGACTGTATATGACCCGGCATGTGGCACCGGGGGCATGCTGACAATTGCAAAAGATCACATCCATAAAAATATCAATCCTGACATTGAAATTGTCATGTATGGTCAGGAGTCGAATGAACAGACTTATGCAATTGCCAAATCAGACGTTCTGATTATGGGAGAGAATGCTGATAATATCCGACTTGGATCAAGCTTCAGTAGAGATGGTTTTCAGGGCCATAAATTTAACTTTATGCTCAGCAATCCACCCTTCGGGGTCAGTTGGAAAAAGGAGCAGGAATTTATCAAGAACGAGGCAAACGATCCGTATGGACGGTTTCATGCAGGGCTGCCGAGGGTAAGTGATGGGGCCATGATGTTCTTGCAGCACATGATTTCAAAGATGGAGCCATCTGGAGGCCGGATTGCTATTATTCATAATGGATCACCTCTTTTTACCGGTGATGCCGGTTCGGGTGAGAGCAGCATTCGTAAATGGATCATTGAAAATGATTGGCTTGAGGCTATTGTTGCTCTGCCCACTGAGCTATTTTTCAATACCGGTATTGCCACATATGTTTGGATTGTCACCAACCGGAAGCCTGATAAACGAAAGGGAAAGGTACAACTGATTAATGCTGCAGGCTTTTTCGAAAAGATGAGAAAGAGCCTTGGTAACAAACGAAATTTCATTGCCGATGAGCAGATTCAGGAAATCACTTCGATGTATACGGGCTTTACAGAAGGTGAGAACTGCAAAATATTCGACAATGATGATTTTGGATACACTAAACTGACAGTAGAGAGACCCCTTTTTGAAGACGGCAAAATGGCAAAAGATAAAAAGGGTAAACCAAAGCCGGATACGTCATTGAGAGACTATGAGAAAGTGCCACTTAAGAAGAATGTTGATGACTACTTTAAAAGAGAAGTGAAGCCTCATATCCCCGATGCATGGATGGACAGAAAAAAAGATAAGGTCGGATATGAGATCAACTTCACAAAGTATTTTTATAAATACCAACCACTGAGACCACTTGGGGAAATTAAGGCTGATATTTTGGCACTGGAAAAGGTAACTGAAGGGTTGTTGAGGGGGATTCTGGTTTGATGAAACCTTATCCAGCATACAAAGATAGTGGTGTTGAGTCGATTGGTGAAATTCCTGAGCATTGGGAACTAAAACCTCTGAAATATCTTTTACGAGACGGTAAGGAAGGAATAAAGATTGGGCCTTTCGGTAGTTCATTGAAGTTAGAAATAATGAAAGACACCGGCTATAAGGTATATGGGCAAGAGAATATAATAAAAAATGATTTTTCTACAGGTAAAAGATTCATTGATGAAAATAAATTTTTGGAGCTCAAAGTTTATGAGATAAATGAAAATGACATTATCATTACAATGATGGGCACTACTGGTAAATCTAAAGTTGTGCCAAAAGGCATAGATGCTGGGATAATGGATTCACATTTGATTCGTTTGAAATGTAAGGACTCTGTTAATCCAGATTTTATCTCACTACTTATAAATGATTCGGATTATATTTCGATACAGGTAAGACAAAATGGGAAAGGTGCTATAATGGAAGGACTTAATTCCTCCATTATAAAATCTCTTACCGTTCTAACTCCTTACAAAAAAGAGCAGGATTGGATAATCAATTTTCTAAATCACAAATTTAAACTAATTGACACCCTCATAGGTAAGAAACAAAGACAAATAGAGCTGTTGAAAGAGCAACGAGCTGCAACCGTGAATCAGGCAGTGACTAAAGGGCTTGATCCAAATGTTAAGATGAAAGACTCGGGCATTAAGTGGTTAGGGGAGATGCCAGAGCATTGGGCCGTTGCACCTGTGTACTCAAGATATTCGGTCCAATTGGGCAAAATGCTTGACTCAAAAAAAATTACCGGTCAATTTTTAGTTCCATATCTTAGAAATGTCGATGTTCAATGGGACAGGATAGACGTAGATAATTTACCTGAAATGGATATCCAGCCAGAAGAAAGAAAACGATATGGCATAATCCCGGGTGATTTAATTGTTTGTGAAGGTGGTGAAGTCGGAAGAGCTGCAATTTGGGAGGGGGCAATAAAGGAGTGCTACTATCAAAAAGCCCTTCATAGGCTTAGGCCTTTAGATAGTCAGGAGTCCCCCCGATTTATGTATTATCTTTTATATACAGCAGCAAATCGTGGTTTGTTTAAGGCTACTGGGAATCCTAATACAATTGACCATTTGACTGCCGAACAACTAAGAAGGCATAGATTTCCATTTCCACCCGGTCCAGAACAAGATTTAATAGCTAACCGGTTGGATGAAACCTGTATCCAAACGGACAGATTAATCGATAAAATCGTGTTTTCTATAAACCTTTTATATGAATACCGAACCACTCTAATCTCCGATGTCGTCACCGGGAAAATAGATGTGAGAGATGAGGTTATTCCATGAGCCCTCAATCGTATAAGGAACAAGACTTCGAAGAGCACATTGATGAGCACCTTTTAAACTCAGGCTATTACAAACAGCCCCCCGAAAGCTATGATAAAAACCTGTGCTTAATCCCTTTCGAAGTCCTCCAATTCGTCCAGAATACCCAGCCTAAAGAATATAAAAAGCTAACCCTCCAATACGGTACTGATACCCCTCAAAAGCTTTGCTATCGGCTTGCAAAGGAGGTTGATAAGAAAGGCACCCTGCACGTCCTCCGGAAAGGATTCAAAGACCGTGGATCCAAGTTCCGTCTTGCTTTTTTTAAGCCCTCCAGTGGTATGAATCCCGAACACCAAAAACTATATGCTGAGAACAGATTTTCCGTAGTCAGACAACTCAAATACAGCAAAAGAAATGAAAACTCTCTGGACATAACGATATTTTTGAATGGTCTTGCCATTATTACGGCAGAGCTTAAAAATTCCCTCACTGGCCAATTCGTTGAGAGTGCAATCAAACAATACAAAAAAGACAGAGACCCTCGTGAGCCTTTGTTTCAGTTCAAACGATGTTTTGTTCATTTTGCCGTGGGAAACGAGAAAGTCTTTATGACCACAAAGCTGCTAGGGGATGGTACCAGATTTTTACCCTTTAATTTAGACACCGAAAATCCTGTAAATCCCGATGGCCACAAGACGGCATATCTCTGGGAAGATATTCTTCAGCCTGATACTCTGCTGGATCTGATCCATAATTATCTGCACATCCAAAAAAACATCGAGAAATATTATGACAAAAATAAAGGCCTGACTGAACGTAAATGGGATGTCTTTATATTCCCGAGGTTCCATCAACTGGATTGTGTCAGGAAAATCTTGGCAGCAGTCAAGGTAGACGGTGTCGGCAAAAACTATATTATCCAACACTCTGCAGGTTCTGGAAAATCAAACTCAATTGCATGGTTGTCCCATCAATTGGCCAGTTTCTATCAGCATGAAACCGATAAGGATCGTCTTTTTGATTCCATTATTGTGGTAACGGACCGGAGAGTGTTGGATTGGCAGCTACAGAATACCATCAAACAGTTTGAGCAAACAGCAGGGGTTGTCAATCCCATAGACATGAATGCTGCACAGCTGAAATCTGCTCTGCAATCTGGCAAGGATATTATTATAACGACCCTCCAAAAGTTCCCCGTTATCTCAGAGAGCATGACGGATCTCAAGGGAAAGAGGTTTGCAGTTATTGTCGATGAGGCTCACTCCAGCCAATCTGGTGAATCATCAAAACACCTAAAGAGAGCCCTTTCAGTCAATCTCGATAAAGCAGAAGAGGAAGACCGGGACGATTTTGATCTTGAGGATGAGATCATTAAAGAGATCCGAACCAGAGGCCCCCAGTCACATATTTCCTACTTTGCATTCACAGCAACCCCAAAGAATAAAACACTTGAGCTATTTGGACGGAAGAATGAACTCGGCAACTATCTTGCTTTCCACTATTATTCGATGAGGCAAGCCATCGAAGAAGGTTTTATCCTCGATGTGCTCGAAAACTATACCACCTTTAAAAGATATTTTAAGTTGGTAAAATCGGTTGAAGCCGATGAGGAATATGAAAAGAAAAAAGCCGTCCGGCTTCTAACATCATATGTTGATTTGCAGTCACATGCCATTGAGAGTAAATCTCGAATCATGCTGGACCATTTCCTTGATAAAACAGCCAATGCCATACAAAGCCGAGGCAGGGCCATGGTTGTGACAAGGTCCAGATTACATGCTGTTCGTTATTATCTCATGTTCCGTAAGATTATGAAGGAAATGCATCTTACCTATAAGCCTTTGGTTGCATTTTCTGGAACCGTTAAAGACCCAGACAGCCTTGATGAAAACACCGAAAAAAGTTTAAACCGGCTTTCCAGCAGAGTCAGCATTCAAGATGCCTATAAGACCCCAGAATATAGAATCTTGGTGGTTGCCAATAAATTTCAAACCGGCTTTGATGAGCCTTTCCTGCATACGATGTACGTTGATAAAAAGCTTGGGGGGGTTAATGCTGTGCAGACTCTGAGCAGACTCAACAGGACCATGAGGGGTAAATCAGAGACTATTGTGCTGGATTTTGTTAACGAGGCCGACGATATTTTACAATCTTTCCAACCTTATTATCAGGCAACATTTCTTTATGAGGTAACCGATCCCAACAAATTATACGATCTTGAAGCTGAACTGGAACAGTTTTGGATTTACACTCAAAAGGACGTGGATGATTTTGCTGATGTATTCTTTGACCCGATACAACCCCTTGAAAAACTCCAGCCTATTTTAGATAAAGTGGTCTTGGTCTGGGAACAGAAAGAGGAAAATGAACGAGAGGATTTTAGATCGACATTGCAAAGCTTCATAAGAATCTATGGTTTCCTGTCCCAGATCATCACATTTGAAGACCCCAGCTTAGAAAAGCTCTATGTATTTGCAAGGAATCTCAACCGAAAACTTCCCAAAAGAAAGGGCAAACTTCCAGTTGAAGTGCAGGATTCTGTTGACTTGGATTCATTTAAAATTCAGCAGACTTTCAAGGGGTCTATTGGATTAGTTAAAGAGGACGTGGCCGTTTATGGGCTTTCAACCGGTACACATAAAATAACAGATGATGAAAAGGACCTGTTGTCAAATATAATAAAAACTCTCAATGACACCTACGGTATCGATTTAACGGAGGAGGATAAGGTTGATATCGAAAGGATGGAAGAGAAGCTTCAAGGGCACGAAGAGCTCAGGGAGGTCATGAATTCCAACAACACACTGGACAATATGAAATACAAATTCGATCGGGTGGTGGATGACCTGTTGCTGGAATTTGTAAATACAAAGCTGGAGCTCTATAAAAAGCTCTCTGATCCCAAAGTGAATCCGATGTTTAAATCCAAGTGGTTTGAGGGATATCGAAGGCAATTCTCGGATGATATGAGACCATCTGTGTAAATCTAAACTGAACTAAACTGGATAAATTAGGGAACCGACGACGGATGAGTGTGATGCATATGAAATTAAATAAAAAAAAACGAATCCGGAATGGAGTATCTTAAGATGCAATGCCACTTTTGTCTGCATGATCTAACCAGTTTCAAAGACAAAAAGTATAAACCTTCATCCACCTTATACCATTGTCCAATTTGTGGTGAAATAAGACTCTCAGAAGAAGCTTAAGAAGACTTTGAAGGTGCACGATTCTCCGAGAGTCAGAAAAAAATACTCAGTATTGTTTTCCGGAATGAATACGAGAGAAGAAACAAAAAACCTTCGGAATCTCCTGCTACCCTGGATGACTTACATAAGTATATAGTGGGGTACAGGCCACTGAGTTCCCTGGAAAAACTTGATCATTGTTTATGGATTTTTGAAAAAGCCACTGAATTCATAGGCCATAGTATTCAAGTGAATCCTGAATTTGATTACCCATGTTACCACTGTGTAGAACCAGATGAGATGAAGCACATTATTGCATTCCTTTTGGATAATAAATCAATCAAGCCCCTTAAGGGGTACCAAAGTGGAAATTATACCCTACACGATGTTGACCAAATTGGTCCTTTCACTATTGACCAAAAAGGTTATGAAAGGCTCAGGCAACTGCAAGGTACAGATTCTAATGTTGGTTTCGTAGCCATGTGGTTCAACCCGGAAATGCTTACTGTTTTTGAGCAAGCTATTCAACCAGCAATTGAATTCATCGAAGAAGGAGCCACCGAACCCCGATTACGTGCTGTTCGAGTCGACAATGTCGAGCATGTGAACGATATCAACGATGAGATTATAGCACAAATCAGAAGGAGCAGGTTTATGGTTTGTGATCTCACTGGGTACAGAGGTGGGGTCTATTTTGAAGCTGGCTTTGCTTATGGACTCGGCTTGCCTGTGATTTACACGTGCCGAAAAGATTGGTGTGATGAGGATAAGCTGGTTGATGATGCCGGCAATATCGTTGAGACTCTAAAAGACAGCAACGGCCGGCCGGTCCAAGTTAAAAAAGAGGGTGTTCATTTTGATCTTGCCCATCGGAATAGGATCGAATGGGAATTTGATAAGCTTCCTGAATTCAAAGTGAAGCTGGAAAATAGGATAAAGGCAGTGATAGTATAATTTAACGAATTAATTTTGGAGTGATCATGTCAAGGTTAGATAGAAATAAGTTTAAATTTCGTAGAAATGAAAACATTGGTAATGAGGGTGCTGAACAAGATTCAGAATTCCTCTTTGAATGCTTTGTAGATACTGGTGATTTAGATATTTTGAGGAATACTGAGAACCCTAAATGTATTGTGGTCGGGAGAACCGGAGCCGGTAAAACTGCATTATTGTTGCAACTCCGAGAAGCTGAAGAGAATGTTGTTTGGTTAGAGCCAGATCATCTTGCTTTAAGTTATCTATCAAACTCGACAATATTGAAGTACCTAGAAGATTTAGGAGTTAAGCTTGATATTTTCTATCGGTTACTATGGAGACATATCCTATCCGTAGAATTAATTAAAATAAAATATAATATTAGAACCGAAAAAGATCAGAAAAACTTTTTAAATCGGATAACTAGGCTATTTTTTGGTGATAAAAAGAAGCAAGATGCTCTTAATTACCTTATAGAATGGGGTGAAAAATTTTGGGAGGACACAGAATATAGGATTCATGAAGTTACCGAAAAGCTGGAAAACGATATAAAAGCTGCAGTCGGCACAAAGGCAAAATTTTTAGAGGCACGTGTTAGTGGGAATGATAAGATTTCATCTGAGGACCGATATGAGATAGTTCACCGAGCACAGGATGTCATAAATAGAGTTCAAATACGAAAACTTTCAAGGGTGAACGATATTTTGGCAAATGATATCTTCTCCGATCAATATCCCAAATTCTTTATCGTGATTGATCGATTAGATGAAAGCTGGGTTGAAGATACTTTGAGATATCGTTTAATCAGGTCATTGATTGAATGTTTGAAAGACTTACAAAAATTTAGAAGTGTTAAAATTATTATAGCACTGAGACAAGATCTACTTTACAGAGTTTTCCGTGAGACAAGAGACTCGGGATTTCAAGAAGAGAAATACCAACCATTAATTTTGAGGATAAAGTGGGATGCAAATCAGTTAATAGAGATATTGAATAAACGGTTAAACAGCTTAGTTCAAAGGCAATATACAAAGGAACCAATATCTTGGAAAGACTTATTCCCAAAATCAATAGGCAAAGAAGACACGAAGACATATATAGTTAAAAGAACCATGTATAGGCCCAGAGATATTATTCAATTTACCAATCTCTCCATAGAGATGGCAGTAGATCGGCCAGCTATCACTGCCACCATAATTCGGGAGGCAGAGGGACACTATTCCACATTACGTTTCAGGTCGTTAGGAGATGAGTGGTTTGCTGATTACCCTAATTTACTAAAAGTATCTGATATTCTTAAAAGACGACAAAGGCTTTTCCCCCTTATAGAAATAAAATTAGGAGATATTGAAGACTTGTGTATTGACTCGTTTGATAAAAACACCTATTCAGACAGAGGCAAACTCTGCAAATGGGCAGATCAAGTATATAATGGTCAGATGACTGTTGAAATGTTTCGTTTAAGAATTGTAAAAATGTTCTATGAGACAGGAATTGTAGGTATAAAAAAGGGCCCAAGCTCGAAGACATCTTGGTCATTTCTTAATGGTGATATTATACGGGAGGCTGAAATAAATGAAGATGCTAAGCTCGAAATATGTCCGGTGTTTTATAGAGTTCTTGGAACTGTACTCAGATAATTGAGGTACAGTTGAGCTTTAAAGTCAGCTTTTTATTAGAGGAACAAAACTTCCATAGTATTGCTGGTTAATACTATCTGCAGAATTTTTTGATCAACGTGATTGCTCCAAAATCCACCACACTTTTCAATTTTCCGGTCTTAAAATGGCTACTCCTATCAGTAAATGAGAGGTAGAAAATGATAGGGCAGACTCAGGTATTCCCTACAAGGAAGGCACCCCGTATTGGCTGTTAAAGGCCATATGAAGTGCAAGCAGTGTGCCCTTGCACCTGACCCCAACCTGTCTGATACACACCACACTGACCAAAACGTAAAACATCTCTGCAAGCACCATAAAATATGAGGAAAACCCTCCTCCCGACCCCCTGCTAGACATAAGGAAAATAATGTGATATTGTCAGATTTCACCCGATCAATCATACAACTTATTCGAAAGGAGAGCCCGTATGACCAAAGTGTCAACAGTCGATCTTGTCTGTCCGGAGTGTGATTTAGAGCAAGAATTTACCGTCTATGATTCGGTGAATGTGTCCCTCAACTCTGATTACAAAGAAAGACTCATTAACGGAAAGCTAACGGTCTTTACCTGTGATGGTTGTGGTTATCATGTCGAAATTGTGTACCCAATGCTCTATCACGATATGGACAAAAAGCTGATGATCTGGATGGACCCCGATAATCAATTTGATCTTAGTGGACTCGAAAATGAGCAGTTCTTGTTTGACATTTTGGACGAATCTTATCAGTATCGTATCGTTTCAACCAGAGAAGAGATGGTTGAGAAAGTATATATCTTTGATGACGATCTAGACGATAAGCCTCTGGAGATGCTAAAACATTACATACGGGAAACCCATTTAAGCACGGATGACGATCCCGAACAGACAATACTATATTACGGAGGTCGTGGGGTCTTTGAAGACGAGGGAGATGTGATATTCATTAATAAGTGGTCAGGTCCCGATCAAAAGTCGTTTAGGTTGCCAATGGCAAAATACTGGCAAATAAAAAATGAATATACAGATCATTATCCAGGGCCAATGCCCGAAGCTGGCCGGTGGATTCGGGTGGACGAAAATTATTTCAAATAGGTCTAATCTTATTCAAAAGTCAAGGTGGTCCTTCGGGGCCACCCTTTTCCTTTACAACCCAATCTCAAAACCATCTCTATTATCAAAAAATCAGTTTAAAAAGGGCCACACGTATCAGTAAATGGGGGCATAATTTTTGTGGAGAATACTCAGGTATGCCTTGCAATAAATGCCTCTCCAAATGTTGTTAAGAGAGTGGTATTTTGTATAGATCGTGCTCGGGGCCCCGGAAATTATGCTATCGAATCGAAACCTTGCTGAACAAGATTAAAAAAGTTGCCTAATACCAGCTTGAAAGCTGAATGGGACTATATCTTTAAATGACACTTTTGTAATCTGATTTTAACCAAATTTTTTTCTGAATTAATATTCTGTCACTTCATCTTTATAATCGAAATATTTATACGGATTTTTCTATAAAGCTGTGAGGTTAATCAACATATTCAAGAATACTCCAATAAAATACCAACCCAATAAATTTTGTATTCGTCGGGCATATAGAATTTTTTTTGAGTTTGAGCAATCAGAATAATATGGAAAGTCATAAAAATACTGATTCAATGATGATATAGGTTTTAAATCGACACCCGGTGTTATGTTGTCCAAACTATAAATTGATGCCCACAGAAATCGACTAAATTTATACTTGATGCCTTTTTTAGTCGTTTTATTTTGTACAAATCCAGAATAGTAAATGCTGAAAGGGAGCCAGATAAAGAGGAAAAGGATCAAAAACCAGTGAGGCTTTTTTAAATATCCGATAGTCAGGTCTTTAAATAAGAATTCTATAATGTCGTCCAAGGTACGAATTCGTTTTAATCTTTCAATGAGGTAGGTATCATAGCAATCATCAGCCTCTCGGAGCCACCCCATGTCTTTGTAGTTTTTAATCAAAGCAAGATAGAAGGTTCTGTTGTATTTAAGATGGTTCTTTAATCCCCTCTTTGCTATCCCTTTTTCATCCTTTTCCTCACCAAATTTTTCAAGATCATACACCCACTCCATTTGCATGTTGGAAAATCCAGTTACATTATCGAAAATTGCTTGGTTATAGTAACAACCTTTGAAATTTGAGGAATTTCTAAAAAAGCAGTTTGAAAAATTAGCTACTTCAAGAAATTGTGCATTAGAAAAAATTGCATTCTGAGAAAAATCGGCCATACTAAAGTCAGCATTATTTAAAAACTGGGACTCACTGAAGTCAGCATTATCCAAAAGCTGAGTCCCTGCAAAATTAGACTCTGCTAAAAATTGGGCCCTGTAGAAAACAGCTTCGGCTTTAAACTGGGCATTACTAAAGTCAGCCCAGTCATAAAATTGAACCTCGGAGAAGGAAACATCGGCCATAAACCGGGCCCTTTCAAATAAAGCTTTGTCCGAAAACTTTGAGCCTCTAAAGTCGACCTCTTTCTCAAAAGTGCAATCAATCATCTCAACAGGAAAAGGTACATTTGTATTTTTCAAATTTACGGCTTTACTTATAAAAGCATGTCTGATTCTTACACCTTCATCTGCAATCTTAAAATCTGCAATGGAGCCAGTTATTAATAGTTTTAAGAAATCAACCCCAAGTGTTCGATATTCTATCTTAGTAAATCGGTTTACATATTTACCGTGGGGCCAACTTTGATTTTCCTTAAAGTGAGCAATCTCTCCCTTCTCCACCTGCTCCAGGACATAACACTCGGTCTTGTTAAGATCCAAGCCGGTCCTTTTTCTATATTCGGAGCATGTATCGGCATAGGTTGGGTTGATAAATAGGACCGATGATAAAATGATCAAACATGCTGCAACGAGGGATCTCATAAGCTCCTCCTTAAATGAGCAGAGGGGAAGTGTGGTTACTTTATTAGATCGAGGCCGATCTTTAAAACGACTTTGTCCTTATCGTATCCAAATCTTGCTGAACAAAATTAAAAATAAGGCAGCCCAGTACCAACCGAGGATTTGTTGAAATCTGATACAGAAGTTAAAGATAGGCTTTCTGAAGTCTGAATGGCTAAAAGTATAAGGGGGTAAAGTGGCTTCCGATCTGAAATTGACTCCGGGGGTCAATGTATCAAGACTAAATACAGTTGCCCTGAAGAACCTTCGATGAGGATCCTTGAACCACTTCTGTTTTTTTATCCATTGGTGCCGAAGCAGGATGCTGTAAATTGGGATAAAAAATGCCCAAAACAAAATGAATGTCCAGAATATTTTTTTAGGTTTTACCCCGTAACCAAACGTCAAATCTAATAAGAGCCATTCCCCGTATAGTTTTGCCCTTTGCCACATTTGAATGATTGCAGTCAGCTTTTTTTCTTTTTCACTTTTCTTATTCAGCTCTTTCAATCGATTCTTTCGTTTTTCAATCCGATATGTATAGTAACAATCATCAGCTTCTTTGTACCAGCCCATGTCTCGAAAATTCTTGAGGAGTGCAATGAAGAATGTTTCATTGTATTTCAGGTGGTTTTTTAATTCTCTCAGTGTAATTGTAGTATTTTCATTCTCATACCCGAATTTATCAGGACTATATGTAAATTCTATAAACATTTTTGAGAAGCCACTAACATCATTAAAAAGAACAGTGTCATGGAACAAGGATTTGTTGAACATTGATTTCGGTGCAAAGTTACACGATGAAAAATTTGCTTCTTTAATGAAGGTTACTTGAGAAAAATAAGTACTCCCAGAGAATGTGGCCTCACCAAATGAAGCCTTTTCAGAAAACAAGGCTTTTCCAAAGTAGGCCTCTCCATAGAATTGGGCTCCTTCAATGTCGACATTTCCGGAAAACTGGGCCTTTCCAAAGTAAGCCTCTCCAGAGAACTGGGCTTTAAAAAAGTAAGCCTTTCCAGAGAACTGGGCTTTAAAGAAGTTAGCATTTCCAAAAAACAGAGCCTCTCTAAAGTAGGCCTCAGCTGAAAACTGAGTCCAACCAAAGTCAGCCTTCCCAGAGAACTGGGACTCATAAAAATAAGCCCTGCTCAAAAACTGAGTCTCAGAGAAATAAGCTCCGGCCGAAAACAGGGTCCCACCAAAGTCAGCCCTCCCATAGAACTGAACCTTCCTAAAGTAAGCCTTAGCTGAAAACTGAGTCCAACCAAAGTCAGCCTTCCCAGAGAAGTAGGACTCAGAAAAGTTAGCTTTTTTAAAAAACTGGACCAAACCAAAGTAAGCTCCGGCTGAAAACTGGGTCCCTCTAAATTCTACATCAGCAAAAAACTGGGCTGCACTAAAGTCAGCCATGGCCAAAAACTGGGCCGATTCGAACTCGACCTCCTCCTCAAAATTACAATTGGATAGTGTTATTGTATACGGTATTTTTGCTCCCTTCAGATCTAAGGCCTCACCAACCGATGCAAATTTGATTCTTACACCCTTATCTGTAATCTCCAAGTCGGGCAGATTGCCAGTCAATAATCTCTTCAGGAAATTAGCTCTAAGTCTTCGATTCCCCAGTTTGGAAAATCTTTGTTGGAATTTTGCCTGCCAGTCGTCAGAGATTTTAAAGTGAGCAAGCTCTCCCTTTTCAAGCCTTTCCAAGACGTAGCACTCAGCCTCATTAAGATTTAAGCCAGACTTTTGTTCAATTTCGGAGCACCTTTCAGATATGGCAAGGGCAAGAGTATTAATCAGGCATGACGAAAAAAGGGCCAGACAAACTATCAAGAGGGTTTTCATAATCTCCTCCTTGATTAGTGTGGCTAAGAGATGGGTGGTCCCTATTTTTACATGATTTTGATTAGTTATGTCAACAATCGAGGTCCAAAATATTAATGTGAAGGAGCACCAAGACTTTTGTAGCTGCTTCTCATAATCGGAATTTTATTGCACCTTTTATGGGCTATCACCCTTTCTGTTCAGCACAAAAGAAAGCCCCATATAGAGCCACTCAAGGCCTCTGAGAGGGCAATATGAGGGCATTTGGTGTGGTCTGAGATGTGGTGCCGGAGGGATGATATTTCTTGTACCCGGTCACCCCAATATACAAAATCGACACCCAACGGGGTGGCTGGATCTGCCAGGTGGTCCCATCTTTAACAGCAAGATTCTCCAGCCTTTTATGTTGACATAAACTGACGATCTGGGTACGGTCTCTTGAATGCTCCGAAAATGAATACGGTTTTCTTTGTTGCCTCCTGCCCTAAACTTCAAATCAACTCCATCTGAGCTGACCTCACACTTGATCGATCTCTTATTCGGAACATCTGCAATCCCTGCTTGTTTGATCTAAATAGCCTTCTGGAAGAATCAATATGAGACCTATTCTAAAAAAGGGGGTTCTTACTTTGCCATGACTGGCCTCCACGAAGGTTATGCCTTTGTGGGGGCATCAACGGTTGGGGGGAGAGATCCAGCTTTTATAACCTTTGATCCGGTAAAAAGGGAGGATTGAAAAATGGTAAGATGGATGAGAAAGGCTCGAGTTGCACCAGGGAAATTTATTGAAGCCATGGGTTTTGCTACCGAAATAGCACAGTATGTGAAAAAATATGAAGGGCTTCCACCTGTTCAGGTGTTTATTGATAGCTTTGGTGATATGACAACCCTTCGTTGGATTGTAGATTATGAAAGCCTTGGAGCAATGGAGAAAGTGAACACACAGATGAGGCAAGATCAAGAATATTTTCAAAAGATTGATAGCTCTGCCCATGTTTTTATTCCGGGCACAGTTAAAGATACTGTGATGAGGTTGATTGAAACTTAATCAACATGCCCAGCCGGGGAGACAAAAATTTATATCTTCCCGGCTCATAAATAAGACATGCCAGATTGCCATCTACACAAGAATTCCTTTCAACAAGCCTCTCAGGTTGTTTAGGGTGGTTTTATTCTTGCTTAAAGATTACTGTGGTTGTCGACCTTTAAATTGAGCCCCTCACAAGACAGTCGTACCCCACTCGTGTTAAAGATTCTTTTCAAATTACCGATCAATAAACACAGGCACAAAAGGAACCTTCCGGCTAATGGATGCTGGCCGACGGATGCAACTCCGGCACAGGGATTCTAGCTTGGGGGACTCTATTCATCAAGCTTCGATGAAGAACCAACTTGATCGGAAATACCCCGGCAGAGTGTCACTGTAAACATAAGGCCTGAAAAGCAGGCCAATCGAATTTTCCTAATAAGGAGGGCCCGTGAAAAGATTGTTTGGTGTGTTTTCCGTGCTGATCATGTTGTTGTCTTTTATGGCATGTGCCGGAAAGCAACTGATGAAAGCAAGGCAGGTTTACGACGAAATCAACCTGATAAACATGGAGCTGCCACGAAGGGTCGGCAACAACACCACCTTGGAAAGAGTCTCATTCGACGAGGTTCACTCTGTTCTGATCTGCCACTACACGGTCGACACATGGAATCGTCCCGACATCGTTGCTGAAAAACAATCCAAACATCTATTTTGTGATGTGATGGAGCAGGAATACCGTGACCATCTGTTCAGCATGGTCGACAAGATTGAATATAAATACGAAACAGCCGATGGCTGGATGCAATATGCCTTCGTTGCCGATAAGACCACCTGCAATTGATATTCTCTGACGGAGGGACTGTGCCCTCATTAAAGGATTCCAACGGAAAGAAATAGAGGACTATGCCTTAAAGTTTTAGATGAGTCTGGTTGAATCCAAGCTTTGGCTTCATAAGTTTTGCCCATTCCCATTCATACAATATAAAAACAAGTTGGTGATGTTCGTATGGATGGAAATTTAATCAATGGAGGTAACGAGTGCACAATAAAGTAAAATTTTTACGACATGAGATAGGGGATAACTTACAGCTGAAACAGCTTGACATTTTATTGACTATTGCAGAAGCATATCCGAATCCGGTCACATATCCTGATTTACAGAAAATGGTGGGCACGACTTCAGGCACTGTGTCGAGAACCATGTACATATATGGATCTAAGCTTGAGAAGCAATCTAATGGTGAGTGGAAGGATACTGGTAAAGGCATTGTGATGTCTGAACCTAATCCCTATAATACACGGCAATATCAAGCACGTTTAACAGCTAAGGGGATTGAGCTATTTTTTAGGCTTGATAAATCATAATATTTAACGGAGGGCCTGTGAGCCGTCATTCAAAGATGCCGACAACGGGCAGGGCAGGTTTTATTTCGTGATTTGGCCAACTGGGCTGGTTATAGTGATGAAGGGTATTATATCAGGCCGGGATAGGGGACCCAGCTATATTAATTAAATTTATGATTTCATTGAGCTGGAATGGGGAATTGTATGCCTGATCAGCACTCGATTTATAGGGATATAGCTCAGAAAAAATGTTGATATAATCAAGCATAATATCAATATGTTAAGTACACTTTTTATGAGTAAGCTGTTTATATATGACAGCTCTATTGATATTATTGTTTAGTTGTTAATTGAGGTGTCTCTAAGACACCTCGGATTGTATATTTGTTTATCTATGAGGTGTCTCCAAGGACACCTCGGATAATTAATGGATATTGTTGTCGGTGTCTCCAAGGACACCGGGATTTATTCGTTGATGAGGTGTCGACGAGGGAGAGACACCTTTCTTATTGTTGGTTGAGGTGTTCTCCGGGAGGGGGGGATCACCTTGGATATCTTTTTTTTTTGACTGTGGTGCTGCCCCGGCCACCGTCGTGATTCTATAAGAGGGTTGACTATGGAACCTGATTTGTCTGAGAAGGAACAGGCATATAACAAGGCTTTGGAGTTAAAGAACTCCACTGTTCTGAACTTGTACAAGATATCCAATTATCAAGAGTTCGTCCCAGTTGTTGACCATCTTTATGATGAGATGGTTAATAATTTCGGATTAAATTTCACTCTGCCCTCAAGTATCAAGAAATTTAGGCACCACATTGAAATCTTCGTACTGAATCTGTACAAAGTTTACCGTAAAGATCACACCAAGGTAATTTCCTATTCACGAGATAGTGTTGCATATTCCGGCAAAAAATCAAGGCTCAAGAACAAGTTTGGTCTGAGTTATTGGTATTCTGTTGAAAAAGGCTCAGGAGCCATAAACTTTCTCAATGATCTGGGATATATTGAATGCTTTGGGTTCCAGCACGACAAGAATAACCCGGCTAACTCATACCGGTCCAGAATGAGGGCTACTAAAAAATTAATTGATCTCATTGAAAATCAATATGGAATCTCTGAGGATAAGATCACACGTGATTACAGCAAAGATGAAATCATCATTTTGAAGGGGCTCAAGCCCAAACCAACTTCTGTATATGTTGTTAGAAACGGAAAGAGAAAAAAGGAAACGATACAAAGAAAGAGAAAGATCTGTAAAACCCCGGATACACCGAACGTCCGGAAGTTGAGGGAGAATCTTGAGCTCATAAATAACGTTATGGAAGAGGCCGACATTACACTTGACATCACAGATGAAGAGTTAAGGGGACTTAATGAAAGATTGAACAATGATAGTAACCCCTATAAGGAGGCAATAGATTTTTCAAGAAAACAATTGCACAGGGTGTTTCTTGATGGAAGGAGAAAGCTTGATAGAGGTGGACGGTTTTATGGTGCTTGGTACCAGAATTTGCCAAAGGAATATAGAAATCGAATCTTGATCAACGGAGTGCCAACTTACGAAGCAGATTTTTCGTCTCTGCATCCAAATCTGCTCTATGCAATAAAGAAAGCCACACCACCTGATGGGGATTTATATGAATTAGACACCTATTCAGAAGAAACCCGGAAGTTTTTAAAAGGTTTTTTCCTGAGAATTATAAATGCAACATCAAGAGAGGGGGGTAGAATGGGGACGCCTATGATTTTATGCTTTTTATTCAAAATATGATTTGATATCAGGCGATTATGCCAAGGAAAGCGAGAATAAATGCGCAGGGTGCGTCGCGCCATGTGATTATCCGGGGAATTGAACGCTGGAAAATATTTCGATCCGATTATGACCGGGAGAATTTTGTAACGCGGCTGTTGGAATTGATTCCCGAGTCCAAGAATAACTGTTTCGCATGGGCACTTGTGACCAATCATTGTCATTTTTTATTAAGTACCGGCCCAGTCCCGCTTTCCGTGTTCATGAGCCGCCTTCTGGCCGGATATGCTGGTTGGCTCAATAAAAAGTCGTAGATATGAATCCATTTTATGCCAGCAAGATCCTTATCTAAAGGAACTGGTCCGCTATATCCATTTA
>JANQEN010000105.1 GCA_028278335.1 Chitinivibrionales bacterium
CCCCTTGAACATAAGAAAACGCTTGGTAGATGCCCTTACTACAGTGAAAGCCAGACTCGCACATTTTAAGATCACCTTCATGTTTGTACCACTTGCCAAACTTGTATTTAAAACTACCATTGTAGTTTGACTTATAATTCGTACGAAGAAACTTCCATCTTTTAGGCATAAGCAGGCCACCTCCATTTATTTTTACTTTCTAATTCAGTTCTGAGTTGTTTCATTAAGTAGCTCCTTATCAGTAATTGATATACTTAAGACTGGCTCTCGGTTTTTTTCGCTTATTCCTTTAGGTAGCTCGCCAGTTTTTTTATAATAATCATCTATCTTGGTACTATCTGGCTTCCAGTAGGTAGTTGATTTAAGATAGTCTTCAGGTGGGTTATCTCGGTCATAGGTATACTTTTCCCCATAAACTCGGTAGACAGCTCGGATATTTTCTCCGATTACACCCCTAAAACCTTTATCTATCTTAAGCCCCGCATTAGCAATCGCTTCTTTAGTCTGCTTAACCAGTCTTTCAACTAAGGCTTGCACCTGAAGCAGTTTTAACAGTTCAGCTTCAGCCTCTTTTTTCATAATAAACTTTTCGCCTTTTTTAGCGAATTTAGTAATAGCTTGTGGGTTAAATGTAACTGGTTTTTTGTCCATTTTAACTCCTTCTGGCATGGGGCATTTAACCCCATGAATAGAAACAGCTAAAAAGTGACACTGTCTTTGGTTACTTCAACCGTTTTAGTGGGCAGATTTTCTTTAATCTCTTTTAACTCAGTTAATATGTCTTGTAGCAACTGATGGGTTATGCTGTTTTTGCTTCTGGGTCTTTTACCATTATTGGCTTTTTTTTCTTGCCAGCTAGCTTTAGTACGGGCAACATAATCATTAAAGCTATTGCTTTTTTCTATTACATTTATGGTAAAATAGGAGCGATTCATAAAAGAGGCCACCTTTGACTTATTTCCCTCAGTCAGTTCTAATGCCTCTTTTATTCTTTTCCACTCACTAGCGGTTATTCTTTTATGTTTAGCCATGTATTTTCACCTCCTTACCAGTCTTTATTTTCATCAATAATTTTTCTAGCTTCGGCTTTAGTCATCCCATCACGCCACAGCTCAGGCCAATTGTTTTGAATGACTTTTTGTTGAGCGGGCGTAGCTCCATCTCCTATTGTATAGGTTTCTTCTTTGTCGTTTGACCAGCGGATGTAGGAACATCCCGTAGATTGTTTTCTTACATTGTCCCAACCAGCCGTTGAGCATTTTAAATGGGTTCGACCATCTTTGCTTTGAAATGTAACTAATGGTGAGCCACACTTAGGACAAGCATCAGATGGTGCTTTTTTTTCAGTCTGTGGGGTAGTAGCAGTCTTTTTCGTACTTGCAGGTACATCCATGCCCAGAATGGCTAGAAAATCGTCCACACGCTGTTTAAGCTTATTTTCATCAGCGTCCCGCAAAGTCCACATTATTTCCACCCCACTTGTATCTATTTTCTTAAAATTAGCACTAGATCTAGCTTCTTCCATATTTTTTCCTTTCCCGTTTAACTATTTGTTGTAGTCGGGTAATTGATAAATGGTATTTTTTCAATAGTTCGGTATAGCTTAGAGGTTTTTTGCTCTTGGTTTTATCAGTAGGCTTAGTTAAACCCAGCTTATCACAAAATATTTTTGCGTTTCTGTCTGTTTTTTCTATTGACATATAAGTTTCCTGTATTTATTAATTATTCTAGTGATAGCCTTACCATAAAATTCCCAGTCATCAATGCTTTTATCATAAGGTAGGTTGCTGTTAAAATCAGTACAGCCTTTTTTTTCAAAAGTAAGGCGTAAGTATCTTTTTTTATCTTCGGCAGTTATAGTATAAATTGTATTTATTTTGGTTT
This sequence comes from Chitinivibrionales bacterium, assembly GCA_028278335.1. Lineage (GTDB taxonomy): Bacteria > Fibrobacterota > Chitinivibrionia > Chitinivibrionales > JANQEN01 > JANQEN01. The sequence goes on from JANQEN010000105.1 coordinate 1,885, forward strand.
TCATATGTAACTATTATAACAGTTATATAAGGGTGTGTCAATTATTACTCGTAGGTGCTTTCGGCTTCTTGTCGGTAATATACCTCACAGACAGGGGCAGTAATAGTTGTTTTGCTATCCTCTGCTATAGTTAAATACCGACAGTTATTACGCTCTACGTTCTGGTTACAAAAATAACATCTGCTCATATTAATCATTAAAGAAGTTACCCCATAAAATAATAAAGATGATAAGAGCTATAACCCCAATCATAGTTCCACACACTTCCACTTACCAGTCTGTGAAAAGTGTTCCCATGCTTCTAATCTTCTTCGTAGTTCTAACCATGCTATCATTACTTTTTTGGCCATCTTAGGATCGTCTTTCTCTTTACCCCTCACATAATCAACTACCAAATCATGAATAGTATCAATATAGTTCATAGCACCTCATCCCTAACTAAATGCATCTTATCGCAAACTAAACACATCCCATGTTCTTTGATATAAGGGACTTCGACAGGATCGGTATGATACTTCTTACAATATGGACATGTAGCTGAAATTTTATCAATAATATCTTGTAGCAACATATTATCTAGTCTTGATTTTTTTTTCATTTTTTTCCTTGTTTATTTTTCTGTACAACTAATTTCTAATGGCCTATCCTGTTCGTCATGGCCTCGCCAGTCCATAGCTATTACTTTATCTATGGCTTCCTGCTTAGACTTAGCCTCTACCTGCTCATAGGTATAGACTTCTTTTACTTTGACTGTGTAGTTCATGGTTCACCGTCTTTACTTATAATAATTTATAAATCTTTCTCTTGTTCAAATGGATAATAAAAGCAAGCAAACCTTCTAATCATATCCTCTTTAGTGTTGGTTGCATTTGCGTAGGACTGCCCATATCTTCTACCATTAACAATAGCGTGAAGATAGGTCTTATTGCCTTCTACATCTTCAATTTTTATTTTTCTTATAAATTCATTTAGGGTTATCATTTTTCACCGCCTTTCGGGTTGTTTAGTAATCAGCTAAACATAAGTCAATTTTATTGCCTTTTTTCTCTAGCTTGATAGGCTTGCCACCATCATCTGTTATGGTAAAACCGTCATAATGATTGTCAGCTTGTTTTCCGTTTATCACTCCTAATACGTCCTCACGATATAAACAGGTACAACCAAGGCCAGCAATATCATTGTATCTAAACAGTTTTGCGTCTGTATAGCCACCTCTAACATCACAGCCACCATGAATTTGTAACAATAGGTAGTCATTATCGCCTAGCTTTATAAATGTGCCCTGTAATACTTGAGATAGGGCACTTTCCTCGTTATAGGTATTAAAACTATTACTATCATTAATATCAAAACCATGTTTTTCAAGCCATTTAGTTTGATCTTTACTAACCCCATAAGTAAACCCCTTCCAATCATCGCAAGATAGTTTATTAAAAGCCTTGCAAATATCATCTAATTCTAGCCAGCCTGATGTTAGATAGTGAAAAACTGAAATTGTATAATTTAGCTCACTGGTATCTTCTGCCTCTGGTTCTAGTTCCCACGTTACGCTTGGTTTATTCTCAAAGTCTTTTAGTTTCTTATCTTGATTGCGTTCCCAGTGCCTACCATAAGCACCACCACTGTCAAGCATATGTCTGCCAGTATTCTCTGTTAGCATATTAAAAACTGTTTGTTTTAGGCCATTCATATTTACTCCTTAGTTATTAATTTATATAAAATCAGTTCCAAGTTTTTCTTTTGTAAATTCTATGTTCTCATGTGTGATGTATTTTTCTTCGTCACAACACTCGCATATCTTACATAACGTTTCAAAAATTACCCCTGATAATCTATCCTCAATTATTATATGAGGATAAAATGCCTTTTTATCTACACAAGCAAGGGCTTTTTTATATGATTTAAACTGTCCTAGATAACCACCATCCACTTTTTTATCTGGAAATTTGATAGTATTGTCTTTTTGTAATATGGCTTTTTCATCATAGTGAAAAACATAGTAAATGTTTGGCAATTTCCCATCACCTATTCTATTTTGATATTTTTTCATATGCTTTACTCCTTATTATTTAATTTATAAGACCTTATCTGATAGCTTAACGGCTTTGGTTAAGCTATCGGGAAAGCCTTACATTACATAATTTTTCTTAGGATCAATATCAGCAAATGTATTTATTATGTTTATGGCTCTAAAAAGAATGTCTAGCTTTTTCTCAGCTTGACTTTCGTAGTAATCCCATTGTTTTTGATTTTCTGGCGCATTATCTATAAGCCTTGTATAGTATTGGCTTATTTTCTCCTCTACTTCTTTAATATAAGCAATACAATCTGCTTTTTTAGCTTGTTTTAGATTTAATTTCATACTTTTATCACCTCCGATCATGGTTTATTAGTTTATATTCTGGTATGCTTTCAAGTTCTTGTTGTTTTAATTTAAAAACTAAATACAAACTATCAAGCGGTTTATAAATTATTAGTGCCCTAGTTAGGCTATTTTCTAACCTGCTTAAAATCCAACTGCTTTTTCAAACTTTACCCTGTCAAAGCGTGGATTGTCTTTTTCAAGCTCTACACAAAGGTCATTGCTTAGCTGAGATATAAGTTCCTGCTGTTTGTTGTCTGGTCTATTGATCTTGTAATATCTCAGTATATCGGCTATAAGGATATAATCTTTTTTAGTCATGTTATTTTATGTACCTAATTAGCTCCGCTTTTTGTTTCTTTGACAAGAACCCTATAATCTCGTTCTTGGTGGCCGGTCTACCTTCATACTCATTATAAAAGTAATTTTCATCAACACCGCTTAAATCTATGAGTGCATTAACTAAATCCTGGCGCTTGATTGTTGATAAGTTCATATTAGGCTCCCTTCTGCCTGATAGTCTGTATTTAGTTGTTAAGGTACTATTCTATTATGCGTACTATTATAACACTTATATAAGGGTGTGTCAATAGACAGTTATAAAACTGTTAAAAGGGTGTGATTTACCATGATTAAAGGTACTACCCCATCTATAAAAATGCGGGAGAATTGAGCTAAGAAGGTCAACTAGATAGACACTTTATGGTAAAATATAACTATTATGGCTAATGCCAAAAAAACCAAAACCAACCCACACGGACTAACCATCAAGCAAAGAGCAGTAATTAATGATATGGTCAATGACGTGGTAACTGGTAAAGGCCTGAACCCCGCCGAATCCCACCAAAAAATATACAACCCCAGCAACAACAAAACCAAATACACTCTTGCCAACAAAAATATAAACAAGGATAACTTTAGAGAAGCACTGTTAGCTGGTCTTAGAAAAAATAGAATTGTGGGACGAAACGGTAAAGTTGAACAAAGATTAACCGAAGGTTTAGACGCCACAAAAATGTATGCAAAAAAAGTATTGCCTGACTTTCAAGCTCGATTAAGCTACATACAGGAAATTAACAAAATAACAGGCGTATATGCACCGGATAAAAAGGATGTAAGAAGGTTATCGCTCAATCTGGATCTAACCCCAGAACAGATGCAAGATAAAATAGACAAATTACAATCTGAGTTGTCAGTAAAGTACTAGTGATGTAACCCCAGATTAAGGTATCAGGAATATATTGTATAGCGGGTGTAGTGAGCGTTCGATCTCAAAAAAAATATTGTGCGATGTGATCACCTCTGTTATTGTAAATGCTTCATCTCTGTTATTGGTCGCATAATTAATATTGTACGACGTTGTTACCTCTGTTAATTGTTGATTGTGCTAATGCTTCTTGAGTAAGTCATATATATATTATATATATGACCACAGGCTAGAGTTGTTGTTTTTGTTATCTATATATATATTTATATATATATAGACTCTTGAGGTAATGGGGGGGGTGTAGTTGCGATGTCCTTGGTGCATTGATAAAAATTTGTCTCCTCCCCCCCAAACATACACCATTTTTGCTTGATATATCACGACAAAGTAACGATTTGTTACGCTATCTTCTATTTGTAACGCTAACTCGGTTTTAGCGTTACAGTTCTGGGTTTTTGTTACGCTAATGTTACGCTAAAATGTAACGCTATCTTTATGCTGTTACTTGACAATCTTGTTACGTTTATGATAATATTCGGGTATATGAAAAAGAAAAAAAAGAATAGCGTACAGGATTATCTTCGTAGAGGGTACTTCGGGGGACAAGCCCAATTTGAAAGCAGAACCATTGATGGGATTCGTTATAAAGTAACTGAATATAACGGAATTATGAAGAATATTAAGTATTTTCCTGACTATGTTTAATATAACTTGCAAACAATGTGGGGGGTCATTTCAGGCCAAAAGAAGTACGGCTAAGTTTTGCAGTTCGGCCTGTCGGGTGGCTTTTAAAAGGGATCAGGAAAAGAAGATTACTGAAACAACCAAGGCCTTTGTTAAACACAAGCGGGTACATAAAAAAGAAGGAACAGAAGAAACTCTAGATGTTAAGGTTGATTACCAGCCTGGTTTTACCCCCAACTGGAAGAAAAAGGGTTTTAAGAATAAGGAGGAGGCCATTGCCCATATTTTTAACTGTTTACATGAGAAAAGAAAGAAGATTTTAAGCAAAGGCGTATCGGAAGAAACCCCAATCTTATGGGGGAATAAGATTTTTAGGCTTACCAAGAAAGGATTTAAGGTATGATTTGGATTTTGGCTATTATTCTACTTTTTATTTTAATTGCGGTTTTTGTTAACCAGTTATAAAGTTATGGTTTTAAAAAGAAAAACACCGCTTAAACCAGGAGCTAAGACTAAGGCTTGGCAGGAAACAAAAAAAGAGCTTAAAAAAGAGTTTGCCAAGAAAGGTATTATTAGCTGTGAAGTTAGGCTGCCCAAATGTCAAGGAAGGTGGGGTTTGAGCTTTGCTCATAGGCATAAGCGTTCCTGGTATCTTGGTAAACCAAAGCTTTTGGGTAGTTTTAAGCAAGTTGTCTTAACCTGTATTCATTGTCATCAAATGATTGAGTATGATCGAGCCTTATCAGATAGAACCTTTAATCAGTTAAGAGGGGAGGAAAATGAATGAGTTTAAAATAGAGGTTGTTAGACGACCAGGTTATGATTTATATGAAATTTACTTGTTTAAAAGACATCCTGGTGGGGTTGAAAATGCTACAATTAAAGACGGGGAAATCAAATTTAGCTTCGTTAAGGAGGACTCTAATAAAGCTAAGCCCCTAATGACGATTAGTGGGTTATTTTGGGCTGATTTTGTAAGAGCGGTTGCAGAAGATTTGCCTAATATTAGTAAAAAAGAGGTTGATGCAGAGCTAAAAGCAACCAAGTATCACCTAGAAGATATGAGAAAGATAGTGTTTAAGGAGGATAAATGACTGAATGGATGTCGGCCAAAGAAGTGGCCGAAAAACTAAGGGTTAGTAAGGAAACCATCCATAATTGGGCTAACCGCTGGCATTGGGAACGACAGGCTGCTCAGATTCCTGACCGTTATGGCAGGCAGCACTGGGGATTTGAGTATAAGGCTTCTGATATAATAAAAACACTGCAAGAGATGAATAAAGATAAGCTTCGCCAGAAAAAAAATCCCAAAGTTGACAAGACGTGACATCAATATTACAATAGGTGGACGGCGGGGCTTCCTTTCGGCATACAAAAACATTCGTTTTTACCCCGCCGAAAACCTATGGACTTATCAAAATTTAAAGTAACTAATCTAGCCCGCGTTCGTTGTATTTCTTGTCATGCAGAACTTACCCGCCTTACTCTTGATACTAATAAAGTTGACCATGTTTTAGTCTGCTCTAACCCCAAGTGCGCCCGTGTCGGACTTTTAACCGTTATTTATGCTAAACTGGAAGCAAAGGAGAAACAGGGTGAAACTAAAAAGTCTCGGCATAAGAGAGTTTCAAAGAAATCTGTATAATTATTTAGATAAAATTCCTCTAATGGTGGTTAACCATCGGACGGGGGAGGATGTTTTTATGGTTTTGCCTCCAAAAACATTCGAGCATATAGTGAAGGAGGTGAAGAAAAATGAGAAAATCTCCATTCAAACCAAAAATTCTAATCAATAAAACAGGTAAGGACGTAGAATTTATGTGTGGTGGTATAACTCATATCCATAAGGTCGGTGAAAAGGTCCCTTATGATGGGGAAACAGCCAATCATGCCTTAACTGAAGTCAACACGGGGCTGGAGGAGTATGTAGAAGAGCCAGCCAATCCAGTTGGACGGCCACAAAAGGAACTGGAAGATTTAAAATGGACTTCGCTTCTTAAAAAAGCCTCAAGGGAAGGTGTTTATGAGCCAGGCATGGATAAGGATACGATTATTACCGCTTTAAGGGCTAAAAATGGTACCAAACAGACAGACTAAGCTATATGAGTCCCTAATGCTGCAAAAAAAACTGCGGGGACTTAAAGATTTATATTTTTTTAACCGCCAAATTCTTGAACAAGACGAAGAAAGGCGCAAGTTTATTGTCCCCCACGTTCATGGGGATTGGACAAGATGGCATCAAGAGTCAAAATCCCGCATTAAGCTTATTTTAGTACCTCGTAATACCTTCAAATGTGTTCGTTGGGATACAAAAATTCAAATGGCTGATGGAACTCTTAAAAAAATAGAGGATGTTGTTGTTGGCGATAGGGTTGTCGGTTATAAAAATTATAAACCAGTAGTGTCAGTCATTACTAATAAGTCTATTAAAAGAAAGGATAGACTTTACAAAATAAACTTTAACGGCGGTAGAGAAATCTTTGTGACCAAGGAACATAAGTTTTTTAACCTAGATAATTATCGTTCGCTTCCTACCTATTCTGCTATTCCTCGCTACTTAAACATCCCTGAGCCAAAACATAAGATTTTAGATGATGATATTAAACTGATTGTTTATTTTGTAACAGAGGGTTGTTATTCTACCTGTGGAATTACCAATATGAATCAAGAGGTTCAGGAAGATTTAAAAGAGGCTGTGGAAAATAAGGGATGGAAATTGGTGGAGCTTAGAAAGGGTCATTTCAGAATAAGTAGTGATTGGAAACATAAAGGAAATACTTTTAGAAACTGGCTCAGAAAATATGGTCTTTGGGGAAAGTCTGCTTTTGAAAAAAAACTACCAGATGAAGTGATGTCGCTTCCTACTTATAAGTTGAAGTTGGTTATTTCTTTATTGTTTGCTACAGATGGAAGTATAAATGTGAGTAAAAATGGAGCGGTTGGGATTAACTATTGTTCTGTTAATAAGGATTTATGTGAACAAGTTATGGTTATTTTGTCTCGGTTTGGGATTTATTCTTCTTTAAGAAAATCTAATTCATTTTATTATAAAGATGATAAGAAGGTGGGTAAAATTGCTTACTATGTTTATGTTGAGGGAAATATAAACAGAAGAAAGTTTTTAAACAAGTTTACTGTTTTGGGGAAAGATAGAGATATGGAGTTGGCAAGAAAAGAAATGGTTAAAAAATCTGATGACTACCGAAGTTTGTCAGAGCTTTTTCCAAGAGAAATAAGAAGCAAAATAAAAGAGACAGGTTTATCGCTTAGAAAAAGTGGAATTAGAATAGATAATTCCTATCGAGTAAGCAGACAAAAAATAGCTAAAATACCGAGTATCGCAAGTTATGCTAAAAAAAATGTTAATTGGCTTTGGACTAAAAGTTGTGATTATTGGGGAGAAGATAGTGTGTATGATATAGAAACTACTTCTGGGAATTATGTTGCTAATGGTTTAATTGTTCACAACTCGACCTTTTTTACCGTTGGTTGGTCGCTTCAGAACATTGCCAAAAGTCGGGATATTCGGATTTTGATTGCTAACGCTACTTTGTCTAATTCTCAGCGTTTTTTAGGCGAAATTCAACGCCATATTAGGGAAAATGAAGAATTTAAGACCCTTTATGGCGACTTATATGATCCTAAACTAAAGTGGAATGAAAATGAATTTGTGGTAGCAGGTCGTAAGCTGGGCAAGCCTGAAGCTACTGTTACCGCAGCAGGTGTGGGGGGAAACTTAGTTTCTCAGCACTATGATATTATTATTGCTGACGATTTGGTTAATAATGAAAACTCATCCACTCGTTATATGGCCGACAAGACAATAGATTGGTGGAAAAGGTCTTTATCTTTACTTGAGCCAGAGGGAGAAATGATTATCATTGGCACTCGTTGGTCTTACTATGAGCTTTACGCCCATATCATTGAGAAATTTTCTGATGTAGATAAGTATATTAGGGGTGCTTATAACCCTGATGGTTCTTTTTACTTTCCTGAGCGGTTTGATGATGCTAAACTGAAAGAATTGCGCAAACTACACGGTTCCTGGATTTTCAGTTCGTTTTACCTTAATGATCCGATAGACGAAAAGTCAGCCATTATTAAAAAATCCCATTTAAGATATTACGGTAAGAAAGAGGAAGTTAGGCTCCCAGCTAATGTGGCTACTTTTGCCTGTTGTGACCCCGCCGTATCACAAGAGGTTACAGCCGACTATTCTTCAATTACGGTGGTTAGTATAGATTTAGACTTAAATTGGTATGTGCGGGAGATAAGACGAGGGCGTTGGACAGTTGGAGAACTTATAGAAAATCTGTTTGCGGTTTACAAAGACTGGAGTCCCTTATCAATGTCAATCGAGGTGGTTGGACAAGCTCAAATGTTGCTTGATCCTGTTCATAATGAGGAGGTTAATCGTAATGTTTTTTTACCGCTGGTAGAGATTAAGGCTAGAAATCAGCTCAGAAAAGAGCAAAGAATTCGTGCTATACTACAACCAAGATTCGAGCGTGGTAAAATATATATTAAAAGAGGTATGGAGGATTTAGAAGAAGAGTTATTGAGATTTCCGAAGGCCAAACATGATGATATTATTGATAGCCTGACGGATATAGCTGAGATTGGTTTTGCCCCAGATGAAAGAGAAGAGAAACCAAGAGAGGCTAAAAGCTATTTTGAAACACAGGTTTTGCAAATTAAAAAAAAGGATGCTCCTTACTGTGATGAAACATTAGGGGAATACTTGTAAAATGGACTATTTATTTTTAATTGTTGTTATTCTTCAGTTTATATTTATTGTTTACCAGCACTGGTCTTACCAAAAAGAGAGGGAAAAGCTACAGCTTAAGCTTATGAGTAGAAATGTGGAGGAGTATAAAGAAGCGACTGAACCCCCAGCTAAGCCAATGAAAGAGAAAGAGAATCCTTATAAATCACTGGAGGATGTGCCCATTGAGAAGCAGCTTGAGGCCGAAGACAATATATGATTAAGATTAACAAGAGGGGAAAGCTCTGGAGAAATGCCACTGATGAAGAAAAAATGACTTACTGCGATGGTCTGTATGATTCAGCCAAGCAGCATATGACCAAGCGTCATTATGAGTGGTACATGAATCGTATGTTTAAGGAGGGACATCACTACGTTCAGTATAACACTACCACCAACGCTTTAGAACGACCCCCTCGAGCTAAGGGCGAGGTACGAGTGGTGGTTAATAAGGTTCGTTCCACGACAAGAGCAATCCAAAACTTTGCTACCAGAGAAGAGCCAAAATGGGTTATTACTCCAGGTGATTTAGATGAAGATACGGTTAGAAACGCCGTTAGGGTTGGTAAGTTTATGGACTACCTTTATCGCAAGAAAATATTTGAGATTATCGTTGATGGATCAGTAGAGTCAGCTCTTGATACCTCAATCGCTTGGGTTGAGTTAGTTTGGGATGAGAAAGACGCTAATGGGCAAGGAGACGTAAAGTATATTTTACACGACTCTTTTGATATTTTTACTGATCCCAAGGGATATTTTGACGAAGGTCGGTATATGGGCAGATTTCTGTTTAAAGCAATTAGCAAGGCCCAAGACGAGATTTATAATGATGAGCGGTATATCAAAAAAAACAGAAAAAAGGTAGTAGCTGATGAGGAGCTGGCTGCCTCAGAAATGAAGGCCAGGATTAAGCGGAAAGAGTCTGGTGGTTGGGGTGATGCCCTTCCCAGCACTACTGTTAAGGAGTTTTTCCTCTGGGATGATGAGAAAAACAGTAAAGGTGGAAATTTAATTCGTTTTACCTATGGTGGTGGTCAAGTTCTGCGGGAGGATGAGCTAGAGGACAAAGAATACACAATTTATGCTATGCAACTGCCACTTGACCCCAAAACCATTTACCATCGCTCTTGGACAGCCGATGCTATTCCTTTAAACAAGGTGCTGGATCGTACTTTGTCCCAAAAAGTAATGTATGTTAACCAGGCTTTAATTTACAGGATTATTGCGGAGAAGGGGCATGGGGCTAATGTAGGAACAATCGGCAACGAACAGGGAGAGATAATAGAGGTTAATAAGAATCGTAAGTTTGAGCAATGGCAAATGGCGGGCCTGCCAGCGGCTTTAGATTCTCTTAATGGTGATGTTCTTCAGTTAATAGAGGATATTTTAGGAGCGCATGATGCTTGTGTATCAGAAGATACAGAGATTTTAACTAAAAAAGGATGGAAAAAATGGAATAAAATAAAAGAGGGAGACTATACTTATACCATAAATCCAAAAACATTAAATGGGGAATGGAATAGGATTAACGAAATCTATTCTCGTGAAAAAAAGGATATTGAGTTAACTAAAATTAAAAATAATAATATTTCTGCCTTAGTGACAAATGACCACAGGTGGTTAGTTAAAACTAAAAAGGGGAATGGGAAAAGAAAGAAGTATAAGGAAGTGCATGAATTTAGGGAAACTAATGAATTAAATTCTAATTCATCTATTATTTTAAGTGCTGAATGTGTTGATTTTGGTGAAAAGAAATATAGTGATGATTTTGTTGAATTGGTTGGGTGGGTTGTTTGTGAAGGCTGTTATTCACTTGGCCCTATAAACAAAGATAAGGGAAAAACAAGAATAAGGATTAGCCAATCAAAGAAGCCCAACCCAATGCAGTGGAATATGATAGACGCATTGTTAAAAAGGATGGGGATTTGGACAAAGCCGCAGTTGCAAAAGGATGGTTCAACCCAGTTTGCCTTTTCTGGGGAAACGGCCAAGAAAATGAGAAACCTTTTTCCAGATAAAATTCTAACCTATGAATTTATATTGGACTTGACTGGGGAACAATTGAGTATTTTGTTTACTACTATGATGTTAGCCGATGGATGTATAGAGCAGGGTAGATATTATTCATCTAATAAACAAAATATTGATATTTTTCAAATGGTATGTTCGCTTCTTGGTTATGCCTCAAGAGTTTTTATGGAAAAAGGCGGCGTGGTTAAAAATCCATCAAGCGTATTTAGAGGAAGTGGCATAGTTAAAGATAAATATTGGGTAAGCGTTAAAGGTAATACAAAATATACTGGATTTAATGCTAAAAAAAGGCTATCAAAATTTGTTAGCAAAGAAAAATATTCAGGGATTATATGGTGTCCTAAAACTAAAAATACCACCTGGTTTATGAGAAAGGACGGCAAAACCTGTTTTACGGGTAATACTTTTGGTCGGATTCCAACTGGAGCCAGATCAGGTGATATGATAGAGGCATTACAAGCGGGGGATGCTAATAACTTGGCTGGTATTAGTAAGTCTCTTAAGGTATTTTTAAAGGTTATTGGTAAAGCCACTATTAATAAAATAGCCAAAAAATATACTGCTAGTCGGATTGCTGAGATTACTGAACCAGAGCAAGGTGAAAAGTATATGAAGGTAATTGGTGAAGGAGCCTCAGACAGTGTTAAGGATAAGGAAAAGATGACTATTGTTACTTCTGATAGTGAGGTAAATGTCAGTATTGGTTCTTGGTTAGGTTATACCAGAGAATCACAGCGGGAAACTTTGCTTAAAATGGCAGAAGCGGGTTTAGTTCCAGCCGAAGAAGTTTTACGTCAGTTCCAGTTCCCAAATATTGAAGAGTTATCAGAGAAGGCGAGATCAGAAAGATTAGAACAACATCAACTTCAGGCTGAAATTGCAGGCAGAACAGGTGGTGAGGGCGGGGCTGCTCCTGCGGGCGGGGCTGATGCGCAAAGGATGAAAGCTTTGGCTGACAAGGAAAATACAGCGATGGCTAATGGCGATGCCTTACCTCCCACAGAAGGAGCTGACATGAACCACACTCAGGCACACATGGATTTTATGCAAACCCAAATTTATGCTGAGCTTCCACCTGAGTTTCAGCAAAATATCCAAGCTCATGCTCAGGGCGAACTAGAAGCTCAAGGAGTAAGGAGGTAATATGCCGCCAGGCTACACACATGACTTTAAGTTCAAAGTGGGAAAAACAACCATTGAGGGGGAAATGGAGTTTAATTACGATGGTCAGGCTTCTTGATACCCAAGCGAGGGGGTAGCTATGACTGTGCTTGAAAATAAGTGTATGACTAGGTTGCTAGAAGAGTTAAAAAGAATTTTTGATACTTTTGGTAGAAAAATGCCAAAAGATATAAAAACGTGGGGACATAATTTTTTATATTTTAAGAAGGGAGTTGATTAGTATTTCTTTACCAAAGTCCACTGTCCAACGAGAAAGCGAGAAATTTGTTGAGGATGGTAGTGGTAAGGTATGTTTAAGAGTTAAACAAACAACTGATTCTCCTCCTTTGCCTTCGGGTGCGGCTACTGAATCAAAGCAGGATGATGTTATTTCTGAGCTTGATGCTTTAAATTCTTTAGTTCCTTCTGTTTACGACTATATTAGTCTTAGTTATACTGGTGATAACTTAACAGGTGTGGTTTTTAAAAATGGTGGAGCAGGGGGAAGTACAATTTCGACTCTTACTTTAGGTTATGCTGGTAGTAACTTGACTAGCGTAACTAAAACATAATATGCGTTATTCCTTTAATCCTTTCTCTGGTAAATTAGAGCCTCTTTCTAGTTTGGCAAGTGAGATCTCGATTGCTGACGCTGGGGGCTACTATACTGGCACAAATGTAGAAGCGGCTTTACAGGAAATAGGAGCGGGAACCACTTTAGATTCCCGCTATCTTAAACTAGATGCCTCAAATAGTCCTGTTACTGGTAATTTAACTATTAGTGCAAATTTAACAGCCAATAACGTCTACGTCCCCGATGGTGGTTTTGTCGGTGTTAGTGGTGCCGATGGTTGGACTTTTGATTCTACTAATGGAGATATTACTACTACAAGTAAGGTCGGCATCGGTCTTACTAGTTTAAATGATAAACTCGAAGTTTCTGGTTCTGTTGATATCCAAGGTGGTGGCGCATTAAAACTTGCTGGAACAATAAGAATTAACTCTAGCGGGAATGTTATTACAGAAACTATCATTCAAAATAAAAGTAGCGACTTACATATACGACAAATGGACGATTATGATATTAAATTTGACACTAACAATATTGAAAGGATGAGAATTACAAATACCGGCGATGTTGGCATCGGAACAGCAAGCCCAGCTGAAAAACTACATGTTAGCGGAGGACATATCCAAGTTGACACTGATTATGAGCTGAGAACTAGTAATTTTCAGAAATATGTTCCTGACGCAGACAGCTTGTCAATTACTGGTACTAATTTTGGACTAATGACAGCTACCAATGGTCTTATCTTCAGTTATAATGCTAATAATACTTCTGGAGCTGGTATCTTTTTTGGTCAAGGTACTACTGATCCAGGCGACGCTAACTGGGTGGCAGAAATGAGAATAATAGATGGCAACGTCGGCATCGGGACAGCGAGTCCATCATCTAATGCAGATTTAACTCTTGAAGGCGGAGCTTTGTGTATAAAGGAAACTACTACACCAACGGCTGATACAAATTATGGTAAAATTTATTCCAAAAGTGATAATAATCTTTATTTTCAGGATGGTGCAGGTAACGAACATCAGGTTGCTTTTGTTTGATTAAAAATTTTATTAAAATATTTAAAGGAGAAATTTATGAAAATAGATGTAACCCAGTTTATTAAAAATTTTAAAGGGGAAAAAATAGAAAATTTTGATGTTGAGGTTGTTGATGGTAAACAAGTAGTTAAAAAAGTAGCTATGAATCTTAGAGATTCAATAACTAGTTTACTGGATCAGGAAAACGAAGCAAACAGATTATCTAAAGAGAAGAAAAATAAAGCTTATCAGATTCAACAGAAACTATGGTCGAACAAGGTGGTTGATTTAACTGACGATGATCGGTCATATATTAAAGAAAGAGCAGCAATTTTTTGGCCGCCTATGTCTTATGGTAGATTAAGCGATTTATTTGAAAGTAAAGATAAAAAAGAAAGTAAATAGATATGCGTACTCGTGCTGAAATAGAGGAATCATATAAAGAGTTGGTAGTGCCATCAGAATCAACTGATGCTTATAAGCTTTTATTTGAGCTTTTAATGGATATTAGGGAGTTATTGTCGGGGCAAAGGGATAATGACTTGCGAAGTCGAATTGAGCAGGCTAGAGAAAGAATAGAGGAAGAAAGGGCTAAAAAAGTAGAAGAAGTTGGTAAAAGAATAAGTTAGGGGGTGACTATGCCTAAAAAAATGGAGAGAAAGCTAAAAGCTATGGTTAAGAAAAAAGGATTTGGTAAAGAAAGAAGCGATGCTTATGTTTACGGGGCAATGAGAAAGATGGGATGGAAGCCAGGTCGGGAAAAGAGGGGGGTGGCATCGCATACTGACCCCGTAGCTAAGAAGGCTTTAAAATCAATCTACAAGAATTGTTGACAGTTGTGTTATATTAATATAAAGACCAAGCCAGAGTTAACAGTTGTTAGTTAAGACAACCAAGTTAACAAAGGCAGTCAGGAGGTAAATATGTCCGATGACCAAGAACAAGGTCAAGGCGGAACTGAATCCCAGGAAGGAAATCAAACTTCAGCGGACAATCAGGAAAACCAAGATCAAAATCAGTCAGACGAAGGACAAGGTAAGGACGGAGAGTCCAAGCAACAGCTTTATAAAACTCCAGATGGGAGAGAGCTGCCAGCAGACCAATTAGCCGAAGAATACGGCAAGTTGAACTCCGAATTTACCAAGCGTTCCCAAAAACTCTCAGATTATGAGAGGAAAGAAAAGGAAGCGAAAGAGCAGGCCGAGCTTGAGGCCAACAAAAGCGTTCAGGAGAAACTGAAAAATGTTCCTCCCGATGTTAAAGAAGCGATACTGGGGATAGTTAAACCAGTTATCACTAACGCTTTAACCGCCAGAGAGAGGGCTGATGCTCAGCGCAAGAGAGATGAAGCCTTTGAAAAAGAGCTTTCAGCTATGGAAAAGGAGTTTCCTGGAGGGGATGGTAAGCCTAAGTTTGACAGAAGCGAACTAATCGAGTCCATGCGCAAGCCAGACAATCGGAACTTTGATCCTAGATCTAAGTTTTTCGATCTAAAGCGCAAGGAGTTTATTGATTACGAAAACAAGCAAGCTATGAAAGGTAAATCTGGCGGAACCAGTACCGAAAGAACGGGTCAATCTGGAGCCAGAAAGCCAGACAAAAAATCTCCAAGAACCCTTGCAGAAGCTCGTAAAGCGGCAATGAGCCGAGTTAGATAGGCTAATCATCTCTTCACCTTTTCAGGAACGATAAGTTATAAATCTTATTGTAACTAAACGAGAGGAGGTGAAAATATGGCTCAAAATTTAACTTATTTTGATGATGCTCTTAAAATCGACTACCTGCCCGCTATCCGTGAGCAGCTAGAGAATTCTTCTGTTCTTCTGAATAAGCTACAACGCAACGAAGAGGACGTTTCTGGTAAACAGTGGCAAATCACCACTCACTATCAGCGCAACTCTGGAGTTGGTGCTGGTTCGGAAACTGCTCTGCCTACAGCTGGTTATCAGGGGTATTTGAATGCCTACGGTCCTGTTAAATATAACAGGGGAAGGGTAGAAGTAACGGGTCCGACAATGGCAGCCAGTAGGGATAACAAGGGTGCGGTGATTAAGGCTTTAGACTCTGAAATTAAGGGAGTAACGACTGATCTTAAAAAAGATGTTAATGGACAGCTTTTTAGGGATGGTACTTCTATCCGTGCTTACGTTAATGGTGATCCTGGTACTGGCACGACCTTAACTGTTGATACCCCAGGTACTCAATGGCTACAGGCTGGAATGGTAATTGACATTCTAGGTAATGCTGACGGTGATGGAGCCACTAATGACGCTGATGTAATTATTAGCTCGGTTGATAGTGATACCCAAGTTACTGTTTCGGCAGCCTTAGATGCGGCTATTGATGACAATGACTATGTAGTTAGAGCTAACTCGACTGATGGGGCTGGAGTTCTACCAACTGATTCATACGAAGTAATGGGGTTAAAGGGTAAATTTATTGCCCCTATAAGAGGCAATGGTTTATGTGAATGTGGGTGTGGTCAAAAAACTAGAATAGCCGATAAAACCGCACGGAGGAATGGTTGGATTAAAGGACAACCGCTTCGGTTTATTCACGGTCATAATAGGCGTAAGTTAGTTAGAACCCCGCAAAGAGAAAGACATACCGCTCAATATATTAAATGGCGACTTTCAATATTTGCGAGAGATAATTATACTTGTCAATTATGCGGATATACTGGTAAAAAATTGGAATCACACCATATTTACAAGTTTAATAAGTACCCCAAAAAAAGATTTATGGTTAAAAATGGCATTACTTTATGTAAAAACTGTCATTATTTAACTAGGGGTAAAGAAAAACTATTTAGAAAACATTTTATTGCACTTATAGAAAAGAGGATGAATTCAGGGGAAGTCCTTCGGGATAATCCTGAGCCAAGCCGTAGGGGAAACTCTGCGGAAGGTGCACAGACTAGTAGGCAAGCCTTAGACGCTAAGATTTTAACAGAACTTAAAGTAACACATTTTGCTTGCGATAATTGTGGAAAAATCATTCGTTTGCCTTATTGGAAAAGGAAAACTAACAAGAATAATTTTTGTAGTTTAGCTTGTAAACACCAATGGCAGAAGAATAACTTTCCTTCGGGAAAAGACCATCCACAGTTTAGTTCTGTTAAAAGGCATTGTTCTTATTGTGGGAAAACAATTTATATAATTCCTGCAAGAGCAAAAATAACTGAAAAGTTTTTTTGTAACAGAGAACATTATGTTTTATATCGGCGTTATGGCAGTAATCCTACCACGAGCGTCCTCCCCGAAAGGGATGATATAGTCGGAGCTATGTGGAAACATATAGAGGCTTAGGATAAAGAGCCTAAGCGGTAACAAAACTGATAGTTGACGACAACACTTATGTGGATACACTGCATAATATTTCTCGTACCTCATATGCTTGGTGGAAATGTTCTACTCACAGTAGCGATGACAACTCTGGTTCTAATCGTGATATTGACTTGGACTTGATTCAGGCTTCAGTTTCGGCAGTAGAAAAGAACGGTGGGATGGTTAATATGATTTTGTCTGATGTTGACATTAGGGATGCTTATGTAGCATTGCTGGTAGCTGATAAAAGGTACGTTAACACCCTTGCTTTAGATGGGGGTTGGTCGGCAGTTGAATACTCTAGTGGAAAACCGATTCCTTGGGTAGCTGACGTTGATTGTGGTCCTAATACTGTTTACTTCATAGATACCAATCATCTGTCTATTATGCAGATGAGTTCTTGGGATTTTATGGACAAAGACGGTAGCGTACTATCTAGGGTAGCAAACTCAGATTCTTATGAGGCGGTTCTTTACTGGTACTCAGAGTTGGCAACCGATAAGCCAAGGGCACATTCGTTTTTGCGCGATGTGCAATAGCAGGGAGTTTCTCTATAAAAGGAACTGTGATACCTAGTTTCTGACTCAAAGGTATAAGAGGTGGAAGGGGTTACACCATACTAACCCCACCAGTATCCCGAAAGGGGGTTAACTGTGTAAGGCTAGGGTTCCTTACTACTTTTTATAGCAATTAGTATCAATAAAAGAGGCAAAGGAAAATAATGTTGGTTTGTAGGGTTTGTAAAAATAAATTTAAAGTAAAACCATATAGGAAAAATAAAGCGAAATATTGTTCTTATGAATGTTATTGGCAAGATAAAAAAGGAACTAAGCCCTGGAATACTGGGAAGAAATTATCAATGGAACATAGGCAAAAATTAAGTAAAGTGCATTTAGGTATAAAGTTATCGCTTAAAACTAGATTAAAAATGAAAGAGTTTGCCAACTCTCCAGAAAGGAAAGCACTACAATCAAAAATTGGAAAAGCAAGTGCTAAAAAAAGGTGGGAGAATCATAAACCTAAATATAAATATAAAAAAACAAAAGGGTTGTGGACTTGTTCAAAAGACCCAAAAATTCAATTAGAAAAAAAGAGATTTAGAAATCAAAGGTATAAGGCTAGGAAAAGAAATGCGTTGGGTAGTCATACCTATGAAGAATGGATAGCCATAAAAGAATATTATGGCAATATGTGTCTTTGTTGTAAAAGGTGCGAACCAGAGGTTAAGTTAACAGAAGACCATATAATTCCCTTAAGCAAGGGCGGCTCTGATTATATTGATAATATACAACCCCTGTGTGTTTCTTGTAATACAAGGAAACATACGGAGATTATATATTATGGAAAACAGAAGGGGGGTGAAAAGTTTAATTTCCTAAACTAAAAATAAATGATAAAAGATCGAAATATTGATCCTAAAGCTGCAATTCAGTTATCTAAAATTATGGGTGCAGGAAGTAGAATTCCTGGTGAAGTTTTCTATGTAGCTGATACTGATTCGGCTGGCGAAGCATTCTTACGAACTAGAGTTGATAATAATAAGTTATTTGCAGGAACCGACCCATTCAATGATGCTATTGGTCAATGTGTAACTGGTCGTGGTGATAGAATTGTAGTTATGCCTGGTTTTTATCAGTTAGCGGCAACTATCGCTTTAGATAAGAATGATATTAGGATTGAGGCTGTTGGAACCCCAGAAGATACCATGCTTTTTGGCTCTGGATCAGTTTCTAGTGTAACTGCCTCGGACTATGACTTATTTACTGTTACTGGGAACAACAACACGATTGATGGTTTGGGCCTGTTTACTTACAAAAACACTAAGGCAGCAATTAAACTGGATGATGCTGGTGGAGCAGCTACGGCTGGCTTTAACGTAATTAAGAACTGCTACTTCAGTCCACAGGCTGCTGATGGTCAGGCTTATGGTGTTCAGTTTGCTGGTGGGAGCGTTAACTGGATTGTTAACAATGTATTTGAGGCCACCAAAACTGCTGGCATTTTACTGACTGGAAGCGTTGGAAATCCAGCCAGAACTCTTATCCGAGGAAATGAATTTATTGGTACTGGAGATCAGGGAATACACATTACCTCTGCTAATTACCAAACTAGGATTATAGGAAACTATTTTACGCCTGGTTCTCAATCGGGGTATAACATGACTAAAGGAATTATAATTAGTGCTGGAATGAACGCAGGAGATGTTATGTATGCAGATAACATCTTTAACTTAGCAGCGGCAGATGTTATTACTGATGGTGGAAGTGGAACAGTTAACGATAAGGCTAAGCTCGGAAATTATTACTTGGCGTAGAGTATGGTTAATCAGTAGGTTCTTTTCTGGGCTTGACGAACGTAAGTGGGGGGAGAGTTTAGTTCTCCCCCCAGCCCAGATTTTAATAATTAACTAAACTAATTATGAAAAAGAAGTGTCCTGGGTGTGGTAAATTAAAGTCCATCTCAGAATTTCATTCAGATAGGCATAATAAAAAATGGGGGGTTCACTCCTATTGCAAGAAGTGTATTAGTATCAAAATGAAAAAAGCCTATCGTCAGGATTTGATAAAGTCTAGGCAGAGGGTAAAGGAACAGTATTACAAGCACAAAGAGGCTAAATGTCGAAGAGCAAGGGCTTACTTTAAAACCAAAAATGGGAAGTATGGACAGTATTATAGAAACGCTAAAAATAGAAACCTGGAGTTCAGATTAACAAAAAAAGAATTTTTGTCGTTTTGGGAAAAAGACTGCTATTATTGTGGGAAACAGGTGCAGGGAGTCGGAATAGATCGCCTAGATAATAAAAAAGGATACACTTTAAAAAACTGTGTAGTTTGTTGCTTTGTCTGTAATAAAATGAAAATGGAAATGACTCCTACCGAGTTTGTTAAAAAATGTAACCAGATAACTAAAAAGAGAGGAGGTGTATAATAATGGAAAAGAAGGAATTTGATCTAAACGAATCTCTTTCGGTACAAAATGCTGCTGAGGAACTTACAGCAGAACCAAAAAAAAAATCGAAAAAAAAGAAAAAATAAATGAAGAAGGTCTATGTAGCTTTGCTCAATATGGGCGAAGTAGTGACTGGTTTAGAGTCGTCTTTATATAAGTGGATGCAGTCAAAAAAGGGTTATCAGTTTTTCTTTCAACCAAGAAAGGAAATTCCTACTGACTCTAACCGTAATCATATTGTAGCTGATTTTCTTAAAACAGACATGGATTACTTGGCTATGTTTGATTGTGATACTTACCCTTTACTTAATCCCTTTAATATGCTTGATTCTAATAAGGATGTAATTGGGGGGGCTTACTTTGGTTGGGGTAAAAACGGACTAAGGTTCCATGTTTACCAGAAAAACAAGGAGAAGTCTTTGGCTAAAATTCAATACCTTCAGTATCCGCCAGCCAAGCGTGGTGGGTTGCAAAAGGTAGATGCGGTTGGAGCAGGGTGTATGCTAATTAAACGCAGGGTTTTAGAGAAGATTAAAAAACCCTTTGCTTATATCTACGAACCCCACATTGGCAGATTAAAAATGAGTGACGATATTGCTTTTTGCTATCGTTGTCAGAAAGCAGGTTTTGAGGTGTGGGTAAACTGGGATCATATCGCCTCTCATTTTAAAACAGTTGATTTGTTGGCTGTAGCTCGTCTTGTTATGGAGGCCACCAAAACTGGTGTTCCTAAATTAGCAATTAATGATGTGGTAGAATACAAACATGAAAGCAAATCAAAGAAAAATCACTCAGGAAATGAAGAGAATGGAGGAAACAGGAAAGATTGATGGGTTAGTTGGGGCGCATAACGTAGGCAGGATTATAGACTTAAAAAACCAATTAAATGAGAAAAAGAAAGAAAAGGAATTTGCCAATACTGTTAATGCTATGAATAAATACTTCGTTAAGCTGTTGCTATTTCAACTTAAACATGGATCAAGAGAAAAATATAAATCTGATGCTATTTTAGTTCCCAAAACTATAAACTAAGGAGGTGAGTATGCACCCAAACATAGGAAAACCAGCCAAGAAATATCAAGCTGCTGCTGCTGCTAACGTGGTGGTGAGCAATGGGCCTGCCTTTCTATTTGGCATAATTATTGGAACTGACGTTGGTTCAGCCGTAATTGAAGTGAGTAATCATGCTTCGGATGGTGATGGTAATGTAGAGATTTATTTGGCTGATGATACTTTACACACCACAACTGGAGGCTACCTACCAGTTAACGCTTATTTTAGTACAGGCATTTGTGTCGATCAAACTAACCAGACACACTGTACTTATATTTATCGCAAGATAGCAAGTAGATGAAGCCAAAAATAGATGTTAGTAGAGTGTCGTCTGACTCAACAAGTGGCAGTCCGCTAAGGTATGATTCAGGAGTAAAATATGATGACTCTGATGCTTATTACGACCGTTGGTATCCAGCAAGTAGCCTAAGTCAGGGGGAGATACCTAAAACCAAAGCTGTTGTAGAGGACGTAGAAACAGATATAGAAAATGTGGTTCCTAAAATAAAAGTGGAGGAAAATTAATGGTTAACTTTCCAACTTCACAACCTAGTTTAAAAAACGACTTTGATAACCAGGATAATGTTGGATCTGCTGACCAGAACGACTCGGCCAATGAAGTTAATGCTATTGCAGCTAAAGTAGGAATAGATGGTTCAGCAGTTACAACAAGCCATGATTATAAACTTTCTGGGGTAACTGGCAGCGACAAGGCTGTGAGTAAGACAGGAACAGAAACTCTAACCAATAAAACCCTTACTTCACCCGTTCTAAATGCTTTTACTGGAACTGGGGGAACAATAACTGTTCCAGATAATAATAACACGGTTGGTTTAACAGTTACCCAAAACGATGTTACCAACAACCCCAATGCGATTACAGTAACAAATGCGGGAGCTGGCAACGGAATATACATAAATCAAACGGGAGTGCTGGCTAGTACGGCCGCATTATATGTTTATTCCAATGCCGCCCAAACATCTGCTGTATTATCACAATTTACAATGGATAATGCCAGTTCAAACCAAACGGTAATTGGCATTCATAACGATGGAACTGGTAGAGGACTATATATAGACCAAAACGGTAATGGAGTAGCATTAAAAATAGATAATGCTGGCACAAACTTTGGAATATATCTTAATCAGACTGGAGCATTGGCAAATGGTGACTATGGAGTGCTTGCACATTCTGAAACTGCTCAAACTACTAACGCTAGATTTGTTCAAATTAAATTAGGTCACGCTAGCTCAACTTGTGATTGTGTTGGCATTCAAAATGACGGAACTGGTAATTGTTTATTTATAGACCAGAATGGTGATGCTTATGCTATTAATATTGATTCTGAAGCAACAACAAAACCATCTATAAATATTGCCTCTGCTATAAATAATGATGGGGCACCATTTTCTATTAAAGATGCCGTTGGAGCTAATGCTTACTTTCAGATTGGGCGTAATGACAATGTAACTGATAAAATAGTATTAAGATTGGGTCGATACTATTTTTGGGTAGATGCAACTGGTGATTTTAGACTATCGTCTGGTAATCCACCCAACGACACGAGTGGAACAGTAGTAGGAACACAAAGTTAATAATTAAGGAGCAATATATGCACAAACTAACACTAAAAAAACTGCCCAACTTTGACTATAAAGCTAATCTTTTGGGAATACTTAAAAATGCACCAGCACAAGGATATAGTGTGGATGAAGTCAGGCTGGCAGTCAAAGCAATAGACTGCTTGGAGAAAGCTAAAGATGAAGCCAGCTTTGAAGATAATGTCTGGGAGTTTGTAAAGGAAAAAGTCAATGGGGCTAAGTTTGTGATGGCAAGCAAGGAATTAGCAGAGTTTTTAGACGATTTTAAGTAGTATAATAAGGAGATAATATGGGCTTAGTATATATTGAACATCCAGAGTTAGGACCACAGAAAACAAGGTTATCGTCTGATGTGGCAGCATCAGCCTCCAGTTCTACTGTGGAGAATAATGATGGTTTTGCTACTAACGATTATGTTGTGTTTGGTAAACCAGGTGAGGAGTTAACAGAGATAGTTAAGCTAACTTCAACCACAGGCAATACCACATTAGGACACACTACTGGTCCTGTATTTGCTCACTCTGCTCGAACCCCAACGTCACAAATTAAATACAACCAAGTCAAGATTTATAGTGCTACATCAGAAACAGGCACATACTCATTGCTTGCCACCATCGACTTAGATATAGATGAAAAAGAAACAATTTACGATGACACGACAGGAGATAGTTCCACTTGGTATAAGGTTAAGTATTATAACGAAACTACCACTGCCTTATCTGATTTTTCTTCGGCGGTGCAGGCTACTGGCTACACCGAGCAAAGTCTTTACTCTATGCAGTCGGAAATATTAGAGGACTTCGGTGATCCCCATGCTGATGAGATAGGTCGAAATAGGCTAAGATCATATCTACGAGCTGGGGTAAGAAGGCTAACGCTAGATCTAATTAAAACCTACCCTACTTTTAGACGAAACTATACTACTCAAAGTCTAACGGCAGATGATGAAGAATACGACTACCCAACTAGATTCTTAGGATTTTATATGATATGGGTTAACTTTAGTGGTTCAACAAAGGCAAATGCTTACAAGATAGAAAAATTTGAGTCAGAAGAAGCTTTAGACGAACCCAGCTTAACCTTTAACGAAGGTGATCCCAGAATATTCTTAAGGGACACTAGTTATATTATTAAACCCACTCCAGATACGACTGGTGGGACAGCTTTTTTATGGTATTGGGATTATCCAACGGCGATGACTGATCCAGTTGATACGCACGGCCTACCACATGGGGCTAGAGAACCATTAATTGCCTATACCCTATATCGTTTGTGGCTTACTAGAGGAGAGGCCCAAACTGAAACATCTGATCGTTATAGACAGGAGTGGAGAGATTCAAAAGATGAATGGATGGAGTTTGTGGGACAAACCAGAAGCGTTCATGCCCCAAGGCAGGTTAGAGTCACTTATGGTCAAGATATGTACTCAGGATAATTATGGAATATTATAGTTTGATTGCTTACCAGGGAATTAACCGCGCTGTTTCTCCATTTATGACTGGAGTGGAGAATTATGCTGAGGTTGAGAATTTAGTTACTAATAAGATTGGGGTTTTAACCAAATCGTTTGACTACACCATTAAGGGTTCCCAGATTACTGCCTCCCAGGATATTTTGGGGGGGATAGACTTTGTCAGGGCAGACGGAACCCATACCCATATTGTAGCTTGTGATGGGGAGAGTAATGCCGACTTGTATGTTTACACTACCAGTTGGGGGGCGGCATCCCAATCGCTGACTGCCGCTTCTAAAGTCAGGATGGCTTACGAGCCGACATTAGATAACCTGTTTGCCGTTAACTATGATGATGCCACTCGAAGCTATAATGGCTCAAGCTGGTCAACCTCAACCAATGTAACTTCAGCCCCCAAAGCTAAGTTTGTAATGCCATTCGGCAGGAGAATATACCTTCTTAATTGTGATGTGTCTGGCACCGATTATCCTACTCGTTCTTATCGTTCTTCATTAGTAGATAGCGGAAGTATAACTTGGGACACGATTAATGACTGGTTTGTGTTTGATGATGTAATTAATGGAGCAGGGCTTAACGGAAATAATATGTTTGTTGGGTGTGAGAATAGTGTTTGGATTTTAACTTTAGAGGATAAAAAGTATCCCATCTCAACTAACGGCTGTGTTTCCCATGAAAGTATAGCCAGTTATGGCAGGTGGACTTTTTGGGCTTCAGATGATGGAATGTATGTTTTTGACGGAGGAGAAGAAACTAAAATAAGTATTCCAATTCAGGATTACTGGGACGGTATTCCTCTTGCCAATAAATCCAGTATTCAGGCTAAAGTATTAGGACACCATCTTTATGTGTATATCGGAGATATAACTAACCCCGAAACATTAACCAATGTAATATTTGATTACAACATTCTTCAGAACACTTGGAATAGGGGAAGTTTGGCTGATGAGTGCAAACACCTACACATCTATACTACATCTTCAGGTAGAGCTTTGTTTATGGGAAATGATGATGGAGAGGTGTTTGAAATGTTTTCAGGAGAAGACCAGAATGGTGCTTCCTACCCATCACATTATGAATCTGACTGGATTTATGGATCTGGGGCAAATTATCAGGATGATTATTTAGAGTTTTGGGGCTATGGGGACCAACTAAGCGGGCTTAAAGTTTTTTATAAAGCTGATAACTCAGCCAACTGGGAAGCGGTAGGGGAACTGAATGGCTCAACCGACTTTGTTAAGTTCAAGAAAAGGGCTTACCGATTGAAAATAAGGGTACAGGAATACAGCAAGGACAATCTTTATAGTTTGCACGGGCTGGATGTAGGGTATAACCCCCTCTACCCAAAAACAGAGGATACCGAAACATGATAAAAAAAATTAAAGTATCTGATTTAGGATATAACGGCTTTTACACAAGAACACTTCCTCTATCTAATAGGTTTAGTTCTGTGCAATCTGCCAATATGTTTACAGCTGGGGGGATTAGTGCCAGTCAGATTTCAGTTCCTCTTAACGCTACTACTGATATAGTATTTAGCTCAACTGATAGTAATACTGCCGCCTGGACAGCAGGAACCGTTTATTTTGCTGATGGAACCAAATCAGATGAAATAGCGTCTGGCAATACAGGAAACATATCTGCTCAAACTTATATCTATTATGACCGAGATGTTCCCCTTATACTTTCAACTACCACCGATCATTCAAGAGCAGTTGGAAATAACAAGATTTTAGTTGCTATTGTAGAGGAGGGGGAAAGCGGAAAAGATTGCAAGATTACTCCAACTATAGCAGCAGGACTTAATGTATCAGGAATTACAGCAGACCAAATAGCGGCCAACACAATAACGGCAACGGAGATAAGTGGCAATCAATTAGATGTGGTGGCGGCTAATACTGGAACTCTTAATGTGGATGAATATATAACTTTAGGAAGTGATAGTAATGTAAAGATTGATGGAGCTAATAAAAGAATTCTAATTAGTGATGGGATTGATGATAGGATTTTAATAGGTTATCAGTCAGGCGGGTTCTGATATGGGTAACTATGGATTCAAAGTATCAAAAGATGGAGAGGATGTTAAAACCTGTGGTGATGAGGATTTAGTTTTTAGCTCTGCTTTTGATAATCTTATAAGAAAAACAACTGGTACAGCTAGCATTGCTGCTAATACTACTGTTGCTCATGGATTGGCTTATACTCCTATATTTTTTGGTTTATTTTCAAGAGATAATGCAAGGTTTAAAATGGGGTATGGTGGGGTTGATAGTAGTAATATTTTATTAGATTATATGGGAACTAATCCTACTTATTGGCGTTATTATATCTTTTATCACACAGGAGCTTAAAATGCCTAATTATGGGATGAAAGTTACTAATACTGGATATGGTATGTCTGAGACTGATCCCAGAAGATATGCTTTTTGGTCTAAACACATGACTGCTAAAATATTTAAGCAGGGATCAGGAACAACCGGCATGGAAATTGGCGTCTCTGAAGTGGAGGTAAATATTGCTCATGGGCTGAGCTTTATTCCTATGTATATGCTTTATTCTCAGTTAAAAGGTGGCTCTGGTAAGTGGTTCATAAATAGGACAAAAATGACTACTGGAGACGCTGACGCTGGAGATCAATATGTTCACGGCGGATATACTTACCCACCGGCGGTAGAGGTTGGTTTATATATTGATGCTACTCATCTGCATTTACACTATAAAACATATGATAATAGTGTTGCTCATGATATTCACTACTATTATTTTATTTTTGGCGACAAAGGTGGTGTTTGATGGTAGATAATTACGGAGTGAAAATTACCGAAGATGGTTATGGTGTAGCAAGTGCCAATATAGAAAATATAGCTTTTTCTTCAGCCTATCCATTTTTCAAGGTTTATTCTGACACTACTGCTGGTCTTACTATTCCGCTACTTTCTACTGCTGAATCTCTTACCTTTAATCATTCTTTAGGATATGTGCCCGCTTTTATGCTATACTCCACTGCTTTCATAGGGGACAGTTATGGTCGAATGATACCCAGAGGTGTTTCTCCCCAACCCGTTTTTTCTACGGGTTATGCTACTTCTTCCAATGTTGTTTTTTTGATAAAGTTATATGGTGGACAGCCGGAATTTAGCATTACTGTTCGGTGTATAATATTTACAGATAAAGTTTCGTAGGAAGTTTATAAATGTGATTGACTATAGAAACGGAGGTGTATTTTTATCATAATTTTTTACAATAAAAAAACTGGAGATATAATTGGTACAGTTGATGGGAGGGTTCATACAGAGGATGTTATAAAAAGTTCGTGGGTTCAGCCCAGTAATATGCCTAAAGAAGATATTGTAAAGTATGTTGTCCCTTTTACTCCAGTCTATGAAGAAGTAGAAGAAGTAGTTGATAAGGCAATATTAGTAGATAAAAAAAAGCAACTATACAGAAGGAAAACTGTCAAACAGAAGGTTAAAAAAGTTAAAGAATTGACCCCAGATGTACCATTTGCTAATGATATTCTTGACTTTGAAAAAGGCACTAAAAAGATTTTAGAACATAAAGTTAAATTAGATAATAAAGGAAAGCTTATCGGCTTTGAAAAGAAATAATATGTTAAAATATTTTAAAAAGGAGAGCTTTTATTATGCCAGTTGGCAGTGATACAGAGATACACAATTTATACCGAGAAGCAACGGGAAGGCAGTTTCCTGGTGGAGCAGAGGGCACTGCGGTATTAGAGGCAATGAGGGGCAGAGAGCCAGATGAAATCCGTAATATGCTTCGAGGCGGATGGCAACCCAGCGGTGGGAGTGTTAGTCGTATCGCCTCAGAACAACTAGAGAATGAAATTGCTTCTGCTATATCAGAGTTAGAAGCTGAACTACAAAAGTACCCCCTTGAGATCACTGAAGAGGAAATGAACAACTTTCTTCAGAAGGCCGTTGAACAAATAACTCCATACTATGACAAAAAGAAATCAGAAATAGAAGCGGGTATTCAAGAGGGAAAGATAAGATCAGCCGAAGATGTGCTGATGGAAATAAGGACGGTTAAAGATGACCTTACTACTGAACTTAAATCCCTTGATATAAGACAAGCAAAGACCGAAGAAGAATTTGTTAATACTATAGCTGATATTACTTCCAGCAGAGATGAAGATTTTGAAACTAAGAGGTTTGAATGGAAACAGCGGGTGGATCAAGCCAAAATGGGTCAAATTCAATCAGGAACATTAACTTCTGGGGTGGGAAGAAAATATGTGCAGGAATTATTAGGAAGAGAAGAGGAAGAAAAAGCGGGAATAGAACGAAGAGCCGCTCAACAGCAGGCTGAAGCTGAAACCGCCAGAAAATATGATTTGCAAGCTGTTTCGCTGGCTAGAGAAGCGGCTGAAAAAGAAAGAGCTAGAAGGCTTGGCACTGCGGAAGAAGAAGCAACCACTACTTCAGCAGCATTAGGAACTTTGGGTTTATCTGATTTAGCCCAGTTGCCCTCAGAAGCAGAGATAGCTCGTAGAAGGGGAGAATATACTGGTAGAATATATACTAAAGAAGCCTTGACTGACATTGGAGAGGAAGAAAAAAGAGCAACTGAATCAAGACGAATGGAGTTGGCTGAAGAAGAAAGGGCAATTAGACAACAAGAAGCTAAACGAGCCAGAGAGAGAAAAGTATCAGAACTAGCTCAGAAGTACAAACGTGTAGCCCCAAGTTTGCTACAATCATATTTATATTAAAGGAGAACAAAATGCCCGCCACGCAAGCAGACTACGATAAAG
This sequence comes from Chitinivibrionales bacterium, assembly GCA_028278335.1. Taxonomy (GTDB): domain Bacteria; phylum Fibrobacterota; class Chitinivibrionia; order Chitinivibrionales; family JANQEN01; genus JANQEN01. Next base: position 30,862 of record JANQEN010000105.1, read on the forward strand.
TAAAAGCCTTACGAGAACAGGCTAAATCAGCTCGAGCTACTTATGGTAGTTTATCTTCTGCTGCTGAAACCTTCCCACACAACGTAATGGAAAAAGTCAGGTCAGCTAGAGCTGATAGGGGCATGAGTCAATTGGCAATGGATGTAGGTGAATCAATGGGACATCTAGGACGAGCTGGAGCAGAAGTTAGGGGAAGATTAGCTGATGTAAACCCCCTACAAACTGATGTTATAACTGCCAGAGAAAGAGCAGCTAACTTAACACAACTAGGAAGAGAGGCTCAATTTGGTCAAGAAACAGCAGGTACGATTGGTGAAGCGGTTGAGGGTGGAGCGGCCACAGTTAGAGGTATGGCTCAACAAGCTTTAGTAGAAGCAGAGCAAAAGAAACAGGAAGCAGCCGACTTGATGGAAATGCTGGAGTTTGATGAAATGGTTAGGCAGTTTGATGAAAGAATTAAGTTAGAACGAGAAAAATTAACCGAAGGTGGAACAGAAACAGAGGCGGAGAGAGAGTCTGCTTATCTTACTAATCTTCAAAAAGATGTTATAGCTGGGAATACATTACAGGATGTAATGCAAAAATACTCAACTGTTTTACCAACAGATGACATTTTACAGATTTATAATATTAATTCTCCTTATGGGGTAGCACAAGAATCACCTAGAGAGCTAGAGCAACGCTTTGGTGTTCAGCCGAGTAAAACTGCCCTAGAGGAACAAGAAGTTGAAAATGTTATTACTGGACTTGAGGACATAAAAGGAAAAATTGGTCAGGCCAGTAGTTACGGTGATGTGGTGGCTCTTCAGACACAAAAGAAGAGTGTTGGTCAATGGTTGGCTAGATTAGTAGAAACCGGTAGGCTTTCTGATGCGGATAGAGAGTTTTATCAAAAACAACTACCAAATAATTTAGAATTTTTCTTTTTACCTAACGTGGCTAAACAAAAATTAGACCAAGTGATAAGCGACTTACAAATTAGAATAACTGGTTCTGCTTCTGGTGGGGCTGGGGGAGATTGGGAATGAGATATTTAGGCAACAACCAGTATGAAATAAGAAACAAAACGACTGGGGAAATCAGAGTAGTTTCTGGTAAGGAATTGCTTCAGTATGGTTTGTCTGCTCCTAAAGAACAGGCTGCGCCTAAGTTTTTAGAGAGAATCTCTAGCTTTTTATTTCCAACCGCTACTAAGACTGGAAAGATGTCGGTAGCTGGTTTAACTTATGGTGGTAAAACCTTTGGTAGAGCTAGAGAGTCAACTCAACAGGCTTTAGAACAATCTACTCAGATGGCTAGGCGAGCAGCCCAGGAGACTGATCCAGAGAAGAAAAAAAGACTTCTTCAGATGTCCAGAGAAACAGACTTCTCCTTGTCTGACTTAACCCCAACACTTGCTCCTACTGAAGAAAGATTTGGTATGAAGCCAGGAGAAGAACCAGACTATGTGCGACAGGGACTAGGAACTGGAGCAGAGATTGGAGCCTGGTTAATGCCGACAGTTGGTCCCAAAGGAGCTGGTATTAAGAAAGCGGCCGCTAGAGGTGCTTTAACTGGAGCAGGAGCAGGAACGCTTTTTGGTCTTAGTCAGCAAGAAGGTAATATTGTTGCTAACGCTGCTAGGGGAGGAGTGGCTGGATTTGTTACGGGAGGCGTTTTGGGCGGTGTAACTGAAGCTGTTATTTCTACTGCCAGAGCAATGTTTAAAAAGTTTCCTGTTGTTTTAAGACAAATTGGCTTAGGTGGAAAAGAGGCTCCTGAGTTTGCCGAAAAGACACTAAAAGGGTTGTCTCCAGATGAAGTGGCAGCACTTGGTACTAAGAAATATAAAAAGATTCCTGCTAATTATAAAAAGATGGGTGATTGGAGTCAAAAGGTAGAAGCCCAAGCAGAGAAAAAATTGCAAGTAGCCAAAACAAAGGGCGGAGTTAAATATGGACTCAAAAACGTTATTCCAGATGTGTCTGAAGATCAAGTTTCAGATGTGTTAACCAAAACAATAGACGAGCTTAAAAAGAAGCTACGACCAAAAGAGGCTGATGTTTTAGAAACAGCCAGTCTTAACCTTTTATCTAACCAAGCTGATATTCAAGATTTACTGACTGTAAAAAGAGCGCTGGATCAAAGCGTTAGAACAACCTTTGGTAAGTCAGCTACAGCCGTTGATGCTGTAAAAAAAGCTCAACGAAGGATTCTTTCTGATAGAGTAAGAGATACTGTTAGAAATGCTCCTGGAGTACCAAAAGATGTGGGCAGGTTGTTAGATATGCAACAGGCAGCTATCAAACTACAGGGACTTTCGGATGTGGCTTATAACAAGCTGCAAAAGGCGGCAGTGCCTTCTTGGTTTGAAATAGCAGCGGTGGCTGGTCCAGCTAGTTTCGGTGGAGGGTTAACTTATGCTGCTCCGTCCTTGGGAGCGATTGGTCTTAGTCGTGCTTTTAAATTGCCTCAGTTTTCTCAATTTTTATATGGTGCAGGAACAGCAGTGCAGCCACTTTCTCCGCTAGCCAGAAGCTTGCAACAATTTTTAACTAAGGGAGTTGCTAGGGGAGTAACTCAGTAGTAGTATAATACAGCTATGGCAAATAATTGGTGGGATAACTTTTTAGAAGCGATTGGGGTTAAACAACCCATCGTTTCTCCTGTTCCCGATTTAAAAAGGACTACCCCCACTCCAAAGTATATTAATCCTTTGGCCGAAACTACTCCAACAATTCCTCCTAAAGAAACAGAACTAATAGGGCAACAAACAGAACAAGCAAGAAAACAGATGCCATCCCCAACACCAACCTTATTACCCCTTATTGGGCGTGATCCACGTAAATCTACCTACCATCCAGAAGATGTCCAGCCAGCTTTGCGAGCAATTCAAGCTGCTTCTCAACAAACTGGAATCCAAGAAGATTTACTTCAAGATATAGCAATGGCGGAAAGCAGCCTTAATCCTGCCAGCCCAGGCCCAGGAGGAAACAGCACTGCCTCTGGTCTCTATCAATTTACCAACCCCACATGGCAAGACGCAATGAGATGGTATGGATATTCTGAACAAGATAAAATGGATGCTTATAGAAATGCATTGGCGGCGGCCAGAATGATAATGGATGGGTATTTAAGCAAGTGGGATGCTAGTAAAAGCCGTTGGTCTCCATATTATTCTTCGGAAGAACTAGCAGGATATTATCAATGAACTCCATAAACGGACGAGTAACCCAGAAAGATCTATATAACTGCCTGAACAATATGGAAAGCAAGCTAGACAAACACTTCGATAAAATAGAAAACCTAATTATAGATAACTCCAAACGTATTACTACCTTAGAATACTGGAAAGCCAATATTACAGGTAAGATTACAATGGCTGTTGTTGTTATAGCTTCCTCCTTTTCTACTGTTATTAACTTCGCATGGGACTACATCCGTTCTAAAATTAATTAATGAAAACCAACATGTCAATAACACAATTAAGTCAACGAAATAAAAAATGGAAAGATATTAAATTAGGATGGTCAGATAATACAACGATTGGTAGTCATGGATGTTTGGTTACTTGTCTTGCTATGTTTTGGAATAGTACGCCAAACATTGTGAATGAATGGTTAAAAAACAACAATGGTTTTATTAATCTTAATCTTGTTTGGTGGGAACACTTGCCTGGTTTTATCTGGCGTGGTTGGACTTATAAAAATGATAAAGTGTTGGAAACGATTGATAAGTATGGGGCTTGTATTGTAGAAACTGACTTTAATACTAACCCGAAAGACGGTTCACATTTTGTTTTATTTACTGGTAATAAAAAGTTATATGATCCGTGGGATAGAAAGGAGAAAGCCACGAGTTCATTTCCTGTATATTACGGTTATGCAATTATTGACCCTAGTAAAAATCCAATTAAGGAGGGTTCTATGGAGTGTTTACTCTATAATAATGAAATTGATAAAAAGACCTTTGAAGAACTGGTTACGAAATCTTCAAAGTATGATGAGTTTAATAAGGCGGGCTATCCGTTTGTGGCCGAAGTCAACGAGCTGGTGTCAGGGCTACGTAAGTCTATTGACGATAAAAACAAGGAGCTGGCAACAGCTAAAGAAACAGCAGATCAGTACCGAAAAACATTTAATGTTCTGGTGGCTGATATTGCAAGTGCTTTGGGTTGCCGCCAAGATGCAGTTGAAATTGTTACTTTTGCGCAAGAGGCTGGTACGAAAGCTGATGAGTTGGAGGATTTGCAAACTGCTTTTGCCAAGCTTAAAAATAGTAGTGAAACAACTGAAAGTGAACTTAGGGCAGAAATAGCAAGACTAGAGGCGCTGCTTAAACAGGAAAATGTGCTAGAAAACGCTGCCAGCCATGATCTAATCAAAGAATTGCTACGAAGGCTATTAGGTATACTTGATTTAATGAAAAAATGAAAGAGATAGAAGTTAAACAAAAAGAATGGTCAGCTATTTGGGAAGAATGTGCTCGTGTTGGTAATTGGAGTAAAAAGCTTGTAAAGCTAGGTCTTAAACCCGACCTACAAAAAAAGGGGATACTGGAGGTGAAATAGATGACCGAAAAATACAACCTGAAACTAGCGGTGGTAAAGCGATTTCTAAGAACGGCCTTGCCGCAGGTACCAGCAGTGATAGCTTATCTAGTAAAAGTGGTGGGGGTGCTTAATTTACCTGAGTGGGTAGTACCCTTGTTGGTGTTTGTTGGTGCTTGCTTGACCGCCCTGGATAAATTTCTGCGTGAAATTAAATTTTATGAACGGTTTTCATAAGAACGATTGGATTATTCCTGTAGTGATGGGAATTGTAATGTTAGTTGTTATGATAATTGTAAAGTGCTTGACTTCTTAACTTTGCTTGTAGTAGAGTATAGTTACTGAAATGCGGTGGCGGTAACTCAAAACTGCGTGAGACACAAAAAACCGAATACAAAATTGCCTTTAAATAGGTTAGAATTTTTTTGTTTCAGCCCCAGCAATGGGGTTTTTTGTTGGTTTATGGTATAATTAAGGTGGAATGTAAAAACCAGAATAGTTTTTAACGTAATAAAGAACCACCACGCAATCAATCAGCAAACCGCTTTCAGTAAGCTCTGGAAGAGTAATGATTTTCTAGCAATTAGCTGGTAAGGTGAAGATATAACACCTAAGCCAGCTTTTTGTTGCTTGACACGACCAGAATAGCCATGATAGATTGGTGGTAAGAAGAAATAAAGATGACAGACAGAGAAAGCCCACGACCAGCATATATCCCAGTTAAATGTGTGGTTTGTAATGGTTTTGGTTCAGTTAATTGGGGAAAAGCAAAATGTCATGCTTGTAAAGGTAAAGGATATATTTTGGTTCCACCAAAGAAGGAGAAAGATGAAAACCAGGATAATACATACTAGATTCTGGCAAGATAACTTTGTTTCTAGCCTAAACCACAAAGAAAAGCTGGTATTTATTTATCTTCTAACCAATGATCGGGTAAACTTAGTTGGTATTTATGAGCTTCCAGACAAATATATAAAGGTTGATCTAAACCTGACTGAATCCGAATTGCAGCGGATAAAACAAAAGCTTCACAAAGCCAACCGCATTTTATTTAAAAATGGTTGGATTAAAATTGTAAGGCATGATAAATATAATTCTTATAAGGGAAAAACCGTAAATAAAGCTAAGAAGAAAGAATTGTCTAATATACCAGTCTTTTTTATACAGGATGGTGGGGGTATAGATACTAGTATAGATACTAGTATAGATACTCCTAATAATCATAAATCAAAAACCATAAATCAAAAATCAAAAATCAAAAATAATAAGTATAGTAGTTTAAAAGATTTAAAAGAAAGTGATTTTAAAGAAATAGCGGAAATGTATAAAGTGCCAGTTAGTTTTGTAATCAGTAAAGTAGATGATATTAAAAATTACTGTGAATCAAGGGGTAGGGTTTATAAAAATTATAAAGCTGTGTTGCGAGATTGGGTAAAAAGAGATGCTATTAAATTGAAAAAGGAGGTTGTTAATGTCAACAGAGTTGCCACAATATAAGAAATATAGTCTTTATAGGCTTAAGCTAATTGGTGATAAAGATTTTACAGAGATAACCGAAATAGAAAGGGATAAAATAGTAAGTGCTTTAGTTGGTGGAGCAAAGTATATAAACCTTGGTAATATATTTTTTAGCGCAAGTTCAATATCAAGCATACTACCGATTAATGACGCTGGTAAAGTGGTTTTACAACCAAATAAACCATTAAAGCTGTCTAGCGGAGGGTAAGTATTTACTTAGGAGTTAAATATTTGCTTAGCTTCTTTGTATGTGATTGATATCTTTTTTTTTAGTTTTTCTGCTTCTGTTCTGATTTCTTTCATTCTTTCTAGTTTTCCACATAAGCGAGCCATTTTGTATAAAGATCTTAGTTTAGTAAGCTCGGATTGCTTGTCTTTCAAATTAACCCCTGTTGTTCAAAGAATGTTAGCACTTCTGGAGCTAGACTGCTAACTAAGTTTTCCCCATATTCTCTTATTCTAGGTGTATTGTGGATAACTACCCAATCGGTTAGGCGTTCAATGGGGTTGTATCGAACTATAAAGGCTCGATCAATTTTTAATCCCGCCAGGCCAGCCACAAAAAGATACAATGGCATTTGTAGCGTAGCGGACCACTCCAGAGCTGATGTCACGCCCACCTTCCAATCAAATAGGTTGGGTTCATCCAGCAAATCATAGATACATTTAATATCAAACTTTTCGTTATAAGAAACGACAACTTCTTTTTCTGGTTGGGGTTTGTTTAGCTTAAATTTCGGCAGAAACTCGGGTAAAACCCCATCACTTTTTATTCTTTCCTCTATTACTTTATGTACCTTTTTTCCCTTTTTCATAGCGGGGGTACTTATCATTGGCATATGAAAGTAACAGGAAACAGCTTCTTGTATTTTTCCTTGCCGCCATAAATTTAGGAGCGTATACGAAATTCGCATCGGTTTTTTAGTTGACATATCTTCCGCTTTCGGGATTTCTTTCGTGTTCAAAATTCTTTATTTTTGGATGACATTCTTTATGATGTAGTGCTGAACAAGAAAAAAGTTTTAAATTTTCTAGTCTGTTATCATCTTTTATTCCGTTTATATGATGTACTACTTCTTTGGGCTTGAGGTATCTACCAAGATAACTTTCCATTACTAGTCTGTGTTCAAAAACGTAGTCTGTTCCGTTTTTATGGGGATGATTTGGTGAGTGTATATAGATATATCCATTTTTATCTTTTAACTTTCCGCCTTTCCAGTTGGGTGCGTTTCTACCTTTTGGAATAATAATTTTTCTTTCCGCTATTGCTTTTCGTCTTTTTAAAGAGATTTTTCTTTTTGTTTCTTCGCTTAATTTTTTACCCAAGTTTGGTTTTTTAGAGTTAAGTCTTATTTTTTCTTTCCATTCCTCTGATAGTTTTTTTCCTTTGTTTGGTGATGGCCTTCCTTTAAGGGCAGCACTTATTTTTTCCCTGTGCTCTTTTGATAGTTTTATTCCTGTTTTTGTCCTACTTATCTTTTTTTTTGTTTCTTCTGTATGATGTTTCCCCAGCCATCGTTTGTGCCCAAGAGCTTTTTGTCTAATTTTTTCTTTAGTTTCTATGGTATGCTTAGTTCCTTTACGCATAAGTAGATTATATATTTTACTTATACATTTGTCAATAGCGTGTAGCTAACTCTTAGTTTTTTCATATAAGCTGGTTAATATGCCAACAAAATAGTATTCCAACCCCAATGCAGACTAACCCCACCATGATTCCCATTACTAACGGTATAATTACAAGATAATCATTATTTTTCATTATTCATCTCCTCCTTGTTTTAGTTTTTTAAGCATTTTGCAAGTTTGCTCAATCCATTCAACTTGCTTTGCCATCTTTGTTGATACTGGTCTTTGTAAGGCAACTACATAGCTTGGTTGTAATTGCAAGGCACTTATGCACTCTTCTATTGCTTTATCCCAACTCTTTTGCTTCTCTTCTTCTATTTTTTCCTCAATATGTTCAAAATACATTCTTACCCATCTGCCAAAAGCGTCTTTGTCCTCATCAATAATATAATTTTCTTCCCACTTACTTTGTTTTTTCTTGCTTGTCATTTTTCTTATCCTGTATTTAGTACCAAGAATGGGATTATCTACTGTAACCCACTCAGTTTTATTCTTTTTCATCTGTCTGTTTGGTTAAATAAAATCCCTATGTTTGATTTTTGTTATTATTCGTTCGCCTCTGCACTTATTGTGCTAATCTTTCTAGTATTTTTTTAATATCTACTTTTTTACCCAAATCAAACATCCTGCTAGCCTTTACTAAAAAGTGTTGGTCGTCAGCAGTTAAAGCCTCCCATTTGTTAGTACCGATAGTGTTTTCTATTTTAGTTTTCCACTTCATATTTATTGTGCTGGGTTAGTTAATTACAACAACTATTCCTTCGTCTGTATAAATAACATCTTCAATCAGTTCCAAATAATCAATCTTATTTTTTTTTCTAACTATCCTTGCTATCTTTTGCTGATTATCTATTAAAGTTTGCATTGCCCCATATCTTTCGTATAAATCATCTAGTTGTTCTTTCAATCGCCAGTTTTCTCTTTCTAGTCTGTCTATAGCTATCTTTAGATTGATACATCTTTTTGTTAATTGTTTTAGCTTATGATCCATACTCCCTCCTTTTGGTTAGTTTACTCGAGCCTGTCCTCAACAAACTCAGTAATATCTATAACTTTTTTAGCTCTGTTGTCAGGATATGTAATCTCTAGTCTAAGATCATCGCCATAGTAGCCATTTTGCTCGTTATAGCACGGAACAAAATAACCATTTAACCTAAACCCAGAGTTCTTAACGCCCTCTATTTTTATCTCATCAAGCTCCTTGTCTTTAAAATCATCATCAATTTGCTTCCAGTCAGCATAAACATGTTCGCAACAGTCTTGATCGTGGTGGTCATTTATCCTTATACCATTGTCAAAGACAATGCCCGCTTCTGTAATTTTTTTTACTTTCATATCTCTCTCCTTGTTAATTAAATTATTTCTTTATATGTTTTTCTACGTACTATGTAAGGATTTAGGTATATTTAACGTCCGCCCTACGGATAATACTTTTGAGCGTCCCTTGCCGTAAGCTAACTACCCCACTACTAAACACTGATTGTTAAAAATAATTTGTCAGGGCGGTAGGATTTGAACCTACAACCGCCTGTATCCAACACAGGCATTCTGCCAATTGAAATACGCCCTGCGTTGGGTGTTTGATGGGACTTGAACCCACAACATTCAGGATCACAACCTGACACTCTACCAATTGAGTTACAAACACCATCATTTTTTAATTACTCCCACTGGCTTTAGCTCTACTAAAATATCAACTAAATCTTTTTGATTATCCATAACAACTGATATGTCTTTATAAGCTCCTGGGGCTTCGTCTAAGTCCCCTACGCCCCTTGGTTTACCGATTATACCCTTCATTTTAGCTTGTTCTTCCTCTAGTTTTAGTATCTTTTTCGCTTGATTCCTACCCATCTTGCGACCAGCCCCATGAGAGCAAGACATAAAACTTTCCTTATTGCCTAATCCCTGAACAATATAACTATTAGTACCCATAGAGCCAGGGATAATTCCAATAGTTTTTTCAGTAGCTAAAGTAGCTCCCTTTCTGTGTATCCATACGTTTTTACCAAAGTGGTTTTCCAGCTTAGCATAATTGTGAGCAATGTTTATCATTGGTTCAGGAAACAAAACACCAACCATTATTTCTTTTATTCTTCTTATCATTATTTCTCTATTAGCTAATGCAAAATCAACACAGTATTGCATTTCATTGATATAATCTTGACCTTCTTCACTATTTATTGGTAAAAAAGCTAACTCCCAACTCTTAGGAACTTTTGAACCCCATTTTTCATTTAGCTCCACCGCCAGCTTATTATAATAATTGGCAACTTTAAATCCTAAGTTTCTACTACCACTATGAACCATAACCCAGATAAAACCATCAGAGCCTTTTTGTATCTCTATAAAATGATTTCCCCCACCAAGAGTACCAACCTGCCTCAAAGCGTTTCTATATTCCTGATTAACTATCCCGTTTCTAGGTAAATCTTTAGCATCTGGCATATACTTTGTTTTCTGATCTTTTTTGTGTTTATTAAATCCAAGTGGAATTACTTTTCTAATTTCACCCATAATTTTTTTAAGGGTGTCAGTGTCAATCTCTTTTAAGCTAGTTTTGGCCGCACACATACCACAGCCAATATCAACTCCTACCGCATTAGGTACAATTACATCTTTGGTAGCCATAATTCCACCAATAGGCATACCATATCCCTGATGTGCGTCTGGCATTATTGCTATATGTCTAAAAGCAAAAGGATAATTAGCTAAGTTTTTAACTTGCTCCCATGCCCCACTCTCTAGATCATCCTCATTTTCAAACCATAGCTTAATTGGTAGTTTTTGCTTGCTATTTACAATCATGTCTTCCTTTCATACTAATAAATAATTATTTTGCCTTTATAAAACCACCCACTCACCGCTCATATCTATGTACGCCTGTTTCCACTTTTTCTTCTTAAAGTTATAACCCACCCACCAGACCTCTATTGATTCATCTGGTAGCATTAGCCACAGCTTTTTAAGCTTATTTAAGCTTTGTTTCTCCATCGCTGGGAACCTATCTTGGCGGGACTTGACTTGAATAAACATCAATACTCCAACTCCTACAGCGATAATGTCACAACCAAATATGTCCTGCTTACCAAACCTAGACTTGATATTCCTATGTGTCCAGTAACCATCTGCCTTTAACTCATCTTCGTATATTTTCTCAGCTTTTGAGCCTGATTTGTAGGTCATTTTTTAGCCTTCTTTTTTGTTAAATACCAAAATAGCCTTTTTCTAGCAAAATCTTTTATATTTAAATCATGTTCTCCATCAACAAAACCAGTCATTACTTTGCCCGAATATAGCAAGCTATCATCAACTAACTCTTGTTTGATAATTAATCCACCCGCATCTGTTTTGCCCATAATCTTGTCATGCTTTATGTCGCTTTCAATAATTTTTTTTCTTAGCTCTAAGTTGTGTATTTCATACCAGCCATGATTTGATACAATAACTCTATACTTCCCAAAATCAAAAGCTATTTTACTCATTCTCTATCTCCTCTAATTTTTGGTTAAGTTCATCTCTTATTGCTTCGCCTAATCTAGTAGGCGGTAAATCAATGTTTTTAATCCTCTTAACCAACCTTTTCTCCGCCCCTTCTATTTGGGTAAAGAGGAAGGATAAAACTTTTTCTGTACATTTTCTATATGGGTTATAGCCTTTGGCAGTATCTCTGTCATAAGTATAAATAACCTCCCATATCTTATTAAACTCTTTACTTACTCTAGCTTTATCTTTTTTGTTCATGCTGCCTTTGACTAATTTCTAATTTATCTGCGGGAGGTTTATTACTACCTATTCCTATTAGGAAATCTTCTAATAAACCAGGCGTTCTTTCCTCAATACTCTTAAATTTTTCAAATGTCTTTTCATCCATGTGTCTAGTTTTTTATAGAGTGCTGACTCTGCTGACCATGCTGCTGACCGTGCTGACCATGCTGCTGACCGTGCTGCTGACCGTGCTGCTGACCCTGCTGCTGAATCTGCTGCTGACCCTGCTGACCATGCTGCTGACCGTGCTGCTGACCATGCTGCTGACCATGCTGCTGACCGTGCTGCTGACCATGCTGAATCTGCTGACCATGCTGCTGACCCTGCTGACCCTGCTGCTGACCGATTTTTAGCAGTTGGGTTTTTTAACCATCTTTTAGCAGCCTGTATTGCTTGTCGTGGTCTTTTATCGTTCGGATATTCTTTTTCAAAGTATTTTAAAACTAAGGTAGCTGCATAAATAGCAAAAGCCACACTATCCTTTTTAGTCCACCGCCATGACTTAACTATTCGCATTTCTTGCCAAACTTCCTTATCATCCTCTACTACTGACTTGCCTTTCACTTCTACCTGACAAAGTATTTCCCCTTGAACATAAGAAAACGCTTGGTAGATGCCCTTACTACAGTGAAAGCCAGACTCGCACATTTTAAGATCACCTTCATGTTTGTACCACTTGCCAA
>JANQEN010000238.1 GCA_028278335.1 Chitinivibrionales bacterium
CATATCACCTTGTAGATATGCCCTTCAAAACCTTCAAGTCTTACTAAATCATAATCTTGCACTTCTGCATCTACTCCTACTGCATAATCTGGGTTAAAACATCAAATTTCTCGTCGAGAAATCGAAAATCTATAGGCGATAAAGTCAACAAGTATCGTCGATAAAGCAAACAAACATCGACGAGAAAACCCATACGCAACGTCGATGGATGGTAACTCTATCGACGGTAAATGGTAGTTCCATCGGCGATGATTGTTAGTTCTATCGACGATGGATCCTATAAATACCGCCGATGGATATTAAATCTCTCATCAATAGATATTAAGGTGACCTCTAAAAATTGATTTCGACGACCTCCAATAATAAGGACAAACACTTTCCTAATTGAATGAGACATGCTACAAAATCAGAAATGACAAAAATGGAAAATAGCGTTAGATACTCCTAAAGCGCTTGATTCCTCCTTAAAAGGTCCTTAAAAAGCGCTAGAAAAGTCCTTGTATTTTATATTGAAAGTAGCCTTTTTTATAACGCATTGATTTATATAGCATTTCATTTTTAAAGTGTCCTTAAAAAGTCCTTGAATCCTCCTTAAAAGGTCCTTGCCTGCTCATTCATGACAAAATTTATACCGCTTCTCAATAATTATGTCCTATGTTGTGTTGCGGCATAACTGTTTCTATAAGAGTTTTGTCAAAAATCATGGGACAAAACTTTTGAGAAACAGTATATGTAAAAAGTTCAGATAATAAACAAGGCTTGACACCCTTTGTGGAGCAACAAAATTGATATAGAAATCTCTAATAAATAGGTAAACAGAAGCAATCTATAAAACAGGCCTTACAAGGATGTAAGGCCTGCAGATTAAACGTTTGTGAATCTTTATACTTATGGCAACGTGCAATTCTCAACGGTAAATGTCTCTTGACCAGAGGTAGTAAACTGACCAGCAGCATCATCCTGTACCTTGAACTCAATAGAGTAGCTCTGCACAATTCTTGTGAGTTTCCCCATTGAGCATGATTACAAAATCCCAGAGATAAAGGCTCTGTACATTCTCAATCTCATCCAGGGCATTGTCTTCATCAACCGGTGGTTGTGTAAAGATCGCATCAAAGGCCGGTGCAATAAGAACTAGGTTTTGTTCATTGGCAATATTTTTGAACATATCGATCTTTGTTCTGGCACCGGGCCAATGATAATCACCAGCGCCATGGATACCAATCAGGTATTGGGCTGTGCTGGGATCAAAATTCTCAGGGATATAATAGCGGAAGCGAACATCCTTCCTATTCTGAGTCGTTGGTTTTCTCAACCTTCCCAACGGCTTTAAACAGAATGAACGCTAAAATCACCACCATGAGAACCAAGGAGACCGTGAGGAGTTTCTGAGGAGAAACAAGGGCAGATTGCTTTTTAGGCGTTGATCGAACTGTTTGAGAACCAAGTTTCCAGAGATTCCCCTTGACAGCAGGCATCTTGTTCAACACTGATGCAATGTCATAGTTGGCTCTTTTACTCTCTTCATTTCCATAAAATAGAGAGAAACGTTTATTATTCCGATGAAAGAAGAGGACCTCTTCCAATGCATGGTCAACAGTGACTCGTTGTAAGGTAATTGAGTTATTGTCTCCATTCTCAATTCGAAACCGGTATCGTTTATAGCGCTGTGGTGTAGCAAAATCAATGATCAGTTTTTCCTGTGCATAGGCTTCGGCCTTGATGCGATAGATGTTTTCTGCTGTGATATAACGCCACTGGCTATCCTCGGTGGTATCATTGGTCCCGGCTATAAGCAGTCGACGGTGGAAGTTGGACTGCTCTGGATCAAGTGTAATACGCCTTATTGGCTCTTTACAAGAGCCATATATATGATCATCCCATTGATGGATAGAGTCAGAGGTTACCGTTACTAAGGTTAACTCCTTACTTTTTATGCGCCCTTTACCGGTGCCTATTTTTGTTGTTTGCGCAAAGAATTGTATTCCAGAAATTTTAAAAGGCTCCTGCTTCTTCACAAAGGTTGCATACTCCTTTGTGGTTACCCCTGAAGTAGCCTCGGAAACCAATTGAGAAAAGGGTGACCACTTGGTCTCCCATACCTTGTCGATGATTACTTTATAATAGGAAAGGGCCTGCCTTTTAAAGTGTATGGTGGTGTTACGTACAGCCATGTACTGGGAGTAATCAAAGATCGGTTCGTGCTCTTTGAGTGACTGCCACGTTTTGCGATCATTGCTGCCGAAAACCGACACACTCTTTTCAAAATTTACCAAGGGGGTGGTTATGTTGATTTTAGTTGGTATTGAATCAGTAGAATCTCGAACAAAGATTAGGGCCAAACTGTTTTTTGAAAGGGTAAGGGTTTTCTCCTGTTTAAGATCAACAGTAAAGAAAACAGTATCGGTATCATGGACAGTGGCTGGTCGAATAATATAGGGAACTTCAGCACCTTTCGTATCAAAGAGACGAATATCTGTCAATGCAGGAAGGGTGTGGGCATATACCTCGCTATCTAAATAAAACAACCCTACCTCGGAGGTCATCGCCGTGGGAGCAGTGACATCTTTGACATAGCGATACTGTTCTTGAGGAGTGCCAAATAGAGAGGAAAAGAGGAAACCAATTAGAGAAACAAGGATTATCTTATTCATGATTCATTGTCCTTGGCTATAAATTTTTTATCAGCCTTAATATAGGCAAAGGCACCGGTAATCAAAAGGATACCAACAAACATAAAGGCCAATACCCGGTAGATGGTTTCAAGATCAGCCAGATCAACTAAAAAGACTTTACCTACCACAATAGTAAAGAGTACCAATCCTGTATAGCGCCAAGAACGACTTCCCTTACGAATGCCTAACCCTAAAAAGGAGATGGCAAAGAGAGCCCAAAGAATAGTAATCGCACCAGCTTGGAACAGGGGTAGGTACCAATGAAAAAGGGTATTCGTCTCTAGGCTCAAGTAGAGAAAGAGCAAACCGGTCCCAATTCCAGAAAAAACCTTTTGAGAAGATATTGTAAGAGGAGGATGTACAGTCATTCGGGCAAGCACAATAATAAAAAAGCCTATTACACCAAAATCAATGAGGCGCATAAGCATTGCAAGGGGGTTTTGTTCATACACCCATACTCCAGCCATATATCCCCAGATTTCAAAATCATAAAAGAGTAGTTTTCCCAAGGCAATTGCTAAGAGTATCACAGATACGCCAAAATAGAGTGGTTTTCTATGCTTGACATAGTGACTATACACAAAGAGTCCCAGACCGACCCATAATCCTGTGAGTATTGGAGCCTGTAAGGGCACCACATAACTCAGCATCTGTGTTAATTCAAAATAGAGCGTACAGAAAAGAAAAAGAACACCACTCCAAAAACTGCAGTGAACTAACACATTCGGTGAAAGGGGAAGTGCGAGGTTGTTCTTTTCGTCAACAGAAAGTGAAGCTGTTGTTGACTCTTTTTTACGATTAATCCAAAACGCGCCAAAGAGGGATCCAATGACCAAGCCAAAGGTCCAGGCACGGCTGGCAAAGCTGACCCAATACTCCTTTAGCGGCTCTCCTGCCCAATTTAGATTAGAAAAATTACGAGGCATATCCCACAAGACAAGGCGCATCATTACAATACAATAGAGCAGTGAAGAGATACCAATAAGCAGGGTACTCTTTAATCTCTTTCCAACCCAGAGAATAAAAAAGGCAAGCAACGCCCAGCATATGGTAAGGGTCTCCTTTTCTGTAATCAAAGGAACAGCCCAGGCTGTAAAGAATCCTGCCAATCCAATAAAAACAATCAGCAAATTGCGGTCATGCTGCTGACTCTTAAGAAAAAGGTAAATATGTACAATAAAGAAAAGTGATAAGGCAATGGCCATAATCGCAGGCCAGGGTCGTCCATGGGCCTCTACAATAAGATTATAGGAGGTGGCTGCAAAGAGAATACTGTTTAAGAGGAGATGCATGATCTCCAGCATGGTTGATCGTTTTTTCCGTAAAAGGTTGTAGTAGTAGACAATTGCAGAATGCAATACAAACAACACTGATAAAAAGAGTATGGCCGCGATAAAATGCTTTGCCGGCTCATACTTATTAAGGCTACCCAAGAAGAGTCCCCATGTAAAAACAAAGGCTAAATAATTAAGCAGTCGCCACTGCTGTGCATGGGCAATACCAAGCACTCCTAATCCTAAAACAAGCATATAGGAGTACAGTACCACTAAATTAGCGTCCCCTGAGCTGAGAAGAATTGGTGTGGCAAAACCACCGATAATCCCCAAAATTGCCACCAGTTGTGAACCGGTCCGCAACGCCAAAATCCCCGCGGTGATCGTCACTAAACACATGAGGCCAAAGGAGGCGGGAATGGGTACCAAGGTGTAAAGTGGTCCCACAGCATAGGTGGCAAAATAGAGACAGGCAAGGCCACCACCAATAAACCCTTCTGCCAACAGACGATACTTGGTGGGAAGCAACTTTATACCGGACACAAGCATAGCAAGCCCGGCAATCACCGAAAGCGCCACTCGACCCGATGGGCCAAGTATCCCTCGGTCAATTGACCAACTGAGAAAGTAACCAACACAAACAACTAAGGCAACAATCCCCAACCGTAAAAGCCAGGTACTAGCTACCGCATACTCCATAGATACATTGGGCCGCCGATGCTCCTCACCAACGATTATCCAATTCCATAGTTTGGTTAGTATCTGTTCCACTTCTGTGACAAAGCGTGATTTCTCCTTAGGTGTACTCAGCTGCACCGGTTCCTTCTCTGTATCCTGAGTCGAATCTGGAGTGCTTGGCTCACTCTTTTGAACAGAGGCAACTTTAGCCGGTTCAGGTTTTAACAGAAGATCATCTGGAGGTTGTACAACCTTCTCTTCTATTTGGGGTACTTCAGGCTCTTCCGGTGGTTCAAAATGGGCAGTATCCTTTTCTTGAGAAGGTATAGGCTCAGAAAGAGACCCACTGAGACGCTCCTTAATTGTAGCAATATCCTTTAGCAGGTTCTGGTAATCCGTTCGTACTTCCTGCATGGACTCCTTTAGAAGTCGTTGATTTTTTTTATTAGAGGATAGTAAAACAATCAAAAGAATCAGGACAACAAAGAGAAGAAATTCCATAGCTAATCCTTAGTAATTCATTATGGGCAATAAAATCTTGTTGGAACCATTAAACTCAGTTTAGACAACGTTTAAATATAATTTCACGGTGTATTATCTCAAATAGTATTTAACTTCGAACTAAAAGTTGGCTTTGCATAGTATCAAAACTCTACTTATATTTATATCAGTCGTCTCAAACAGCTCAGTTTGATTATCAAATAATTATCACTCCTATTTATTTTTTGGAGGACATCATGTTTAAAAAAGTTATCTCCCTAATTACCTTAGTGTCTTTTTTGTTATGCAATTTAGGTTGTTACTATACTTCAGAACGAACTCTATCTATGTGGAGAATTAAAGAGCGTCATAGATTGAATACCACGAATAATAAAAAGCCTGTTAAAATTTTGGGCATTATTACTCATGATAAAACAGAGTACTCGTTCCCAAAGGAAAATCCAGCACAGATAATCGATAGCATGATAAAAGGAACAACAATAGATTCTATTGAAGTATCCCTTCCCTTTTCTGATATAGATCAAGCACTTATTACGGAAGAAAGGATCAAACCCGGTGCAGCCTTTGGTATTTTTGCCATATCAATATCTGCTGTTGCAGGATTGATTTTTGGAATCATTCTCGCTACAAAGGAGTCCTGTCCCTTTATTTATTCCTATGATGGAGAAAACTATGTGTTTGATGCAGAGCCCTATGGAGGGGCTATTTGTGAAGGACTAACAAGAACAGAATGGTGTACCTTAGAGAACCTAAAAGAGGTGGATGGATTCTATAAAATAAAGCTAACCAATGAAGTGAATGAAACCCAGTACACAGACGAACTTAAGCTTACACTAATAGACCATCCAGACAGTGTTACTGTTGTACCGGGTGTAAATGGTGAGCTATATTGCTTTGTAAACCCCCAAACACCAATAAAGGCCTTTAACAGTAAGGGTAAAGATGTCCTTTCTTATATAGATAGAAAGGATTGGATTTATTGGCATAGCTCCAAGGAAGATATGGTATCAGCGGAACAGGGAGAATTAAGAAACGAGTTGATATTAGAATTTGCTAAGCCTCGTAATGCCGATTCTGTAACATTGCTCTTAAATGCTTGCACAACTCTCTGGGGCTCGCAGATGCTTAGAAAGTTTCTTATGCTTGCAGGAAACAAAGTAGACAAATGGTATGCAAAAATGAACAGCATGGACACATTGGACCAAGACAAACAATCATGGGCAGACAAGGCTCAACTCTATACAATGCCACTTTTGGTAGAGACTAAAAATGGATGGGAAGAAAAAGTGACTGTTATTGGAGGTGGCCCCTTTATATCAGAAGATAAGGCCTATTCGCTCGATATTAGTGATGTAGAAGGTGACACACTCCGGATCAAGGTTGCTCCTCCGGCAAATTTTTGGAAAATTAATTACTGTGCTATTGAGAATAAACATTCCATACCTTTTACAACTCAGACACTAAAAGCCCATTCTGCAATCGACTCAATTGGTAATGATGTGAAAGCCCTATTTGAGAAAAGTGATAAAAAATATCATGCCATGCCAGAGATTGGCAACTTTGTGGAGTTGCAATTTCAAGCACCACCTCAAAAAAAGAACTGTAAACGGACTATTATAGCAAAAGCACGAGGTTATTACGATATTCATCTTAATGCAAAGGGAGCTCCTCATTTAGTTACACTAAAAAAGATTAAAAACAATCCTGATTTTAGTATTGAATATGCTCTAAAAGAGTATCGCAAATGGGAAAAAAGCTTAGTAAAATGAACAAAGGGCAATCAAAGCACTTAAGAATATATACTGGTACACGAGCTGTTTTTATCAGACTAGAACTGCTGTTCTATGTATTAAAAAAATACCTCTTTAGAAAAAAGAAATACCCTCTATTCATACTAAGCTCTGCTAAAAATGGTTTACTAAAAACAATACATATAAAGCGAAAACTCTCCTTACGAAAAATAATCCGATTCAATGACTCCTATTTCTTCTCCTTAGAAAAGCCCCGGTGGCCTTCTAAAGCTTGGGATGTAATGGCTGCAAAGGGAGGGCTTAACCTAGCTGCTGCAGGAACAAAATATAAGTCTAATATAGATTTAGCTGTCTGCGCAATTACTCAAAAATGTGCTTATAGCTGTAAGCATTGCTATGAACATCAAAATATCAAAGGTTCCGAAACAGTACCAGTTGAAAAATGGCTAGAAACAATTAAAGAGTTACAAGGAATTGGTACTGGTGTTATTGTTTTCTCTGGTGGTGAGCCCATGCTTCGATTTCAAGATATGCTTTACCTTTTAGAAAAAGCTGATACTAATCTATCAGATTTTCATATGTATACTTCTGGCCATGGAGTTTCTAAAGAAAAAGTACTGTCCCTTAAAGAGGCCGGATTAGTTGCGGCTGCAGTGGGACTGGATGATGTGAATCCTCAAAGACAGAATGCTTTACGAGGTAATTCTAATGCCTATAATCAAGCCACCTCCGCCTTAAAACTGCTTAATCAGGGTGGAATATTTACCTATTTAAATACCTGTCTCTCAAAAGAACTTGTTCAATCTGGTGATCTTTGGAATTTACTTGAGTTAGCAAAAAAGATGCATGTTGGTGCTATTCGACTATTAGAACCCAAACCCTGTGGCGGATACCTTCATACAAACATGGATACTCTTTTTACAGATAACGATCGAGAAATCACGACACAATTCTTTTTAGAGGCCAACCAAAGTAATAAATATCGTAACTACCCTTTAGTTTCATACACAGACTATTTGGAATCACCGGAAAGACTTGGATGCACCATGGGTGGTTTATCCCATTTACACATTAATAGTAAAGGTCATGTTGAACCCTGTGTATTCTTGCCTATAAGCTTCGGATCAATTCTGGACACTAATTTTTCAATCATTTTTAAAAAAATGAGAAAAGCTACTCCACACTCACTGCGTACACAGTGCCCCACTTTTTACCTTTCCAATCATATAAAGAGACTTTCAACTAAAAAAAGCGATCGAGCAATTTCATATACAGATATTAAAGAAGAGTGGCAAGAAATGTTCACATAAGATCTTCTTTAATCTAATGTTACGTATAAATTATCCATTATCACAAAATTAATCTCACAATATTCTGGTCTCACCCTACCTTTATTTACTATATTTTTACTCGTTGCAAATTCCCGCCAATGCGACCATGAGCTTACTAGAAGCAAAAGCATCGGGTATAGAATTTTTCAGCACCTATTTTCACCAAATTCATAACTACAACTATAACGGTTTTAACCCCTTACAACCGGAGAGGTATGTATGGCATCTTCTTTTCGACATATTAAACATTTTGCATTAATAGCACTCATCATTGGAACCAGCTTTTTATGCACCGAGCTTTTGGAACCGGATTTCTCCAACATTGATAATGTTGGTGTTGCTATAGTTTTATTGGATCAATCGCTTTCTGATCCGGCTAAGACCTCATTGAAGGAGGGGGAAGTATTCACTCTTGGCATCAAACGGAGCTACCCGCAATTTATAGATTCTATTTTGATAACCTTTGATACAGATACAACAAAAAAGTATTCTGCAAGCTCTGATACTGGTGCTTATGTGGCAACAGACACAATATATATAAGCCACACCTTTACAAAGGGCGGAGAGAAGATATTGATGGCAAAGGCCTGTTTTAACGACACCTTTCGCTTTACTCAAGACACCATGTATGTAAAGGGATTTCCCGTATCAATTATCTCTCATCCTGAAAGCCTGGTGGTCATGGAATGGGACACGGCCTCCTTTGCTGTATCGGCTCAGGGAAGTGACACCATCACCTATCAGTGGTATCGAGACACCACAGCACTACCTCAGTTTACTGACAGTGTTCTCTGCATTCCCTGTTGTTCCATTTCGGACACAGGATTATATACTTGTATTGTTAACAATGGTTGGGGCATGCCAGATACTAGCGCTCCAGCGCTCCTCACTATCATTCCGGTAAATCGTAAGCCGGTGTTTTATGATACCCTGCCTGACTCACTCTATGCTATTGAGGAGGGAGCGCTATTAACCATCCCCATAAAAGCAGTCGATCCTGAGGGAGACAGTGTGCTCTATTTTATTGACTCCACAACCCTACCCCGGCCTGATTCAATACATCTTGTTAAAGATACCCTTGGTGAGACCACCCTTTTATGGCAATCTTTGGCTGGTGATAATGAGGGAGTCTACACCCTATCGATTGCAGCAACAGATACCATTGACACAGTATATGCCTCGGTTGTGGTCACTGTTTCAAATCTTAATTTTGCTCCAGTATTTGACTCTCTGGTAGATACAACCATTGCAGAGGCGCAACTACTTACCATGACTATACAAGCTAATGATGCTGATGGTGATTCCCTGGTCTTGCAGGCACTCTCTATCCCTACAGCCACGACCTTTACCGACAATGGTGATAATACAGGGACCTTCTCCTGGCAGACTGGTTATTCTGATTCCGGATCTTACCCCATAAGCTTTATAGTTATGGACGATTCACTCTCAGATACGTGCAGTGCAATGGTAGTAGTCAATGATGTGAAGCTTATTATCAGTGCCACCACAACAGTGGGTGGAACAATTACCCCAGCAGGTGACATTGCAGTGGAATATAAGGCCTCCCAAAAGTTTGATATTGCACCCAGCTTTGGATATCACCTTATAGATGTGCTTGTTGATAGTGTGAGCATTGGTATAAAACCGACCTACACCTTTACCAATGTAACTGAGAATCATAGGATCCATGCAGTCTTTGCCATAAACAAGTACCTGTTGAGTGTTACAGCCGGGCCCAATGGGAACACACTTCCAGTGGGTGATACAACAGTCAATCATGGTCAGGCAACCCCAATCATTGCCTTACCTGATACAGGATATCACTTTACCAAATGGGTATCCAAAGATACCAACACTATCCTTGGCGACACTCTTAATGATACAACAACCGTAACGCTTAACTATGGAAATGATACAATCCAGGCCCTCTTTACCATAAACACGTATACCTTATCTATAGAAACACAGGGCAATGGCACCGTAACCAAGACCCCAGACAAACCTCGCTATGACTATGGTGACACTGTGGTTTTACGAGCCAATCCTGGCATTGGTAGTGACTTTACTTCTTGGAGTGGCTCCTTAAATAGCACAGCCAACCCCTTAACCCTGATAATAAAAGAGGACATTGCCTTGGTGGGTAGCTTTGCAATAAATGAATATTCAGTGAGCGTAGCTACTCCGGTAAATGGAACCCTTGCCCCAGTGGGACCGCAGACCATTCTTCATGGGGATACTCTTACGGTTACAGCAACACCCAATGCTTTATACGCATTCAAAGAGTGGACCGTTACTGGTGGCGTGACACCAATAGCAACTGGTACTACGGGAAAATTTATTATTACCGGTGATGGAAGCGTGGCAGCCTCCTTTGTGATTAAAACCTATGCTGTGACAGTGGGCACCATTGGAAATGGTACAGTGACACCCTCGGGAGTTGTGGCTGTTCCCCATGGTGGTGACACCTTTACGGTGGCAGCCACACCAAGTACGGGACACCATTTTATTGGCTGGGACACCACTGGCATAGTGACTATCATCGATAGTAGTTCACAGGGTAAATTTATCATTGCCAGTGATGGATCAATTACTGCAAAGTTTGCTGTTAATATGTATCCTGTCACGGTAGCAAGCAGTGGTAATGGAACAGTTACACCTGCGGGTGCACTCTCCTTAAGCCATGACAGCCTGTTAGCAGTAGCAGCAACACCAGCAGCGGGCTACCACTTTGTAAACTGGACCACCACCGGTGGCATTACTGTTGAGAGCAACACAGCTCAGGGCTCCTTTACCATAACCGGTACAGGCTCCATAACAGCAAATTTTGCTATCAACACCTATACGGTTACATTTAAGGCAGGCTCTAATGGCTCGATTGACAATGTGCCCGAGGTTGTTCAAACAGTAAACCATGGTGATACTACTTCACCAGTAACAGCCATTGGTTCTATTGGATACCATTTTACTGACTGGCGAGGTGACTTGCCTAGTACAGAGAATCCTCTTTCAATCAAAGGTGTCACCTCTAATCTAACCCTGACCGCCTATTTCTCAATCGACTCCTTAACGGTTACTTTTCGCACAGACGGTAATGGCTCATTGCAGGGAGATACGGTGCAACGGGTGGCCTATAATGGCAGTACGAATGAAGTTATAGCCTTTGCAAATGCGGGATACCACTTTAAGGATTGGACGGGCCATACCGATACAGACAGTGCAATCACAGTGAATGGAGTTACTTCGAATATGCTTATAACTGCGAATTTTGAGCTTAACACATACACAGTAACCTTTAAAGCCGAGGTTAATGGTTCTGTAAATAACTTACCAGAGGTAGCTCAAACTATACAGCATGGTGGAGATTGTGCAGCGGTTGACCCAAAAGCAAGCATTGGTTACCATTTTAAAGGCTGGTCTGGAGACCATACTGGTTCAGAAGACCCCTTAAAAATTACCAATGTAACTTCTGACTTAACCATTTATGCTAACTTTGCTATTGATACTTTTACGGTTACCTTTATAGCTGGTCCCTATGGATCTATCATTGGCAATAAAACACAGCGAATAACCTATGGAGGTAATTGTACCCAGGTCACTGCAAAAGGAAATACAGGGTATCACTTTTCGTCATGGACTGGACATGCAAGCACTGACGATGAATTAACCGTAACTAATGTCACTTCTGATATGACAATCACAGCAAATTTTGCAATAAACAGATACACTATCACAATCATTATTGATCCTGATTGCTCAACACCACCTAATAATTTCTATGTTACACCGGTTGGTACCATCGAACTAGCTCATGGTCAAAAAAGAATAATTGAAGCAAAAAATGAGAACATGGGATGTTTCTTAAAGAAGTGGCAGGTAAATGGAGACGATTGGGGAAATAATTCAAAAATAGAAATAACTGCAAATCAAGACTATTTAATTATTGCTAAAACAGGGCATGCAAAGTAGAAAACTTATTCTTATATGACATATAAGTAAATTATTTATTCTTACAAAAGATGCAACTTTCTTAATTTAGAAAGTTGCTCTTTTTTTACTCTAAGACATCTATCAAATGTCAATTTAGTACAATCTTTTATAGTGCTTTTGGGTTAGCCAGATGGAGGATTTAGTCCCGCCATAGCGGGACCGAGGCGAATAGCCGAGTCTGGTTGGTGCTTTATATTAAAAAATTCAAATCCCGATTCATCGGGAAATCACGGCGACCCGCGAAGCGGGGAACCCCCAAGATATTTCTTTACAATGTTTCAAAGAATTTTTTATTGTTGTCATTGTGAACGAAGTGAAGCAATCTCTGTAGTTTTAAATTGATGGGATTGCCGCGCTTCGCTCGCAATGACTTTATTAATCATCTGACATTATACTTTATTAAAAGTTATATATTTTTCCCATGGGGAAGCACCCGACCATGGGAGGAAGTTGTACCCGAAGGCATATAGGAGAGCAGTCCACAGTGTGGACTTCTGCGAAAAAATGCATTTTCCTTGCCGGGTTTAAGCTCAAAGCGAGCGCGCGAGCTTTCTCTGAGGGGGAGGCCCTTCCAGATGCCCCCAAACCTTTTTTCTTTACATATAGCAATACGGATTTACCTGGAGCTATATTTGAGTAAGTTGAAATTTACTCTATAGGAAGATAAAGCTGAGCGAATGGAAATACTTTACCATGATGAGTATTTGGTAGCAGTTAACAAACCTGCGGGTTTGCTGGTTCATCCCAGTGATATAGATAGAAGAGAAAAAAAGAGTGCCCTTCAGATACTGAGAAACAAGATTGGACACTATGTGTACCCGATCCATCGACTGGACAAGCCAACATCGGGAGTGTTACTCTTTGGTTTATCACCAACTGTTGCAAAGGATATGTCAGATCTTTTCTTGAAGCATACTATTGTAAAGAAATATTGGGCTGTTGTTCGGGGTTACACAAAAGATTCTGATACTATTGATTATCCTCTTAAACGAATCATAGACCGGTATGGAAAACCAATTACCAAAGCTGATGAAAAGCAGAGTGCTAAGACTCGATACAGAAGACGGGCAACACTAGAGATTCCGATTGCAGTTGACAAATACCCCACAAGCAGATATTCCCTGGTGGAGCTTATACCTCTTACCGGTAGACGCCACCAACTCAGACGCCATATGAAACATATTTCTCATCCAATAGTCGGTGACACAAAATATGGTAAACGTACCCATAATGCTTTTTTCAAGAATACCTATCATTGCTCCCGTTTATTACTTGCAGCAGTATCTTTGACATTTGCCCATCCCTACACACTAAAGGAATTAACCATTCATGCAAAACCAGATGACTCTTTTATGGCTATATCAAAATTGTTTAACCCAGATCATGCAATAGGAAGTAGCGCAGAAGCGCAATCCTATGCTCATTAAGACTTTCAGGCTTTTCGTCCATATCACCTTGTAGATATGCCCTTT
>JANQEN010000248.1 GCA_028278335.1 Chitinivibrionales bacterium
TGTACATGAAACGAAATAATAAATTGACTAATATATTGAATTAATTTAGACACATCTAAAGGCGTAATATTTTTCTCTTGACAAGGGTAGGTTTGTGTGCAAAAAGTTAACTGACGGTCAGTCATAAATAGTTCGTTTGCTTGCCTGTTCTGCTAAAGTACGAAATCGTCAACGATTGGTTCTATCGGCTTATTCAAGAATTCTGTTAGGTAAAAGGCCAAGGAACCCAAACGATGGGAGGTAAAATCAAGGTGATCGTTTTTATTAATTTAAGCCACCTTGGTTCAGGGTGACAGGGGATTAAAAAGTTAAAACTGTATTTAAATATTTGATTGGGCGAAGATGTATTAATCATCATGTACTAGTAACGAAATAACAAATTTAGGAGATCTATTATGGAGAAAATCGAATACCCATCTTGGAAACTTGACGGTAAAACTGCTTTGGTTACCGGTTCATCTAAAGGAATAGGAAAGTGGATTGCTTTAGGGCTGGCTGAAAAAGGTGCTGACGTCATAGTGGTTGCAAGACATATGAATGAAGTCCAGGAAGTTGCAAAACAGATCAAAGAAATGGGACGAAAGGCACTCCCTATTGAAGCAGATGTAACTGATCTTCCTTCAGTGAAGGACATGATTAAAAAATCGATAGAAACATTTGGGAAAATAGACATTCTTGTTAATAATGCTGGAACAAATGTTAGAAAAATCTTTTTAGATACAACAGAGGAAGACTATGAATTAGTTACAAATGTCAACTTTAAGGCAGTATTTTTTACATCTCAATATGTTGCAAAAGAAATGGTGAAAAGAGGAGAGGGTGGTAAAATTATTAATGTTGGTTCTGCAGGCGGATTACTCCTTAGACCAGGAATCCCAAACTCAATTTATTCAGGAACCAAAGGTGGCGTTCTTATGTTTACAAAGTCTTTTGCCGAGGAACTCGCAAAATACAAAATAAATGTAAATAATATTGCTCCTGGCTATTTCGCAACCCCTCTAGCGGTTGATCGATTAGGTAATCCAGAAATTAAAAAAACAATTATGGATTTCACGCCTTTAAAAACAGTTGGTGGACCGAAGGACGCAATAGGTGTTGCTGTTTTTCTAGCTTCTGATGCCTCTGATTTTATTACTGGCCAGACAGTTTATGTTGATGGCGGTAGAACGGTACTTTAATTCTAAAGATATCTTTTTGCAAAAGGCTCTATGTACGTGCAAAAACCTAAGCGGAAATCGATGAGTGAACCCAGCATACCATTGCTGCGGGTGTTGGATGTTTCTGTTTATTTTGGAGGAATTGCAGCACTGGATCATGTTTCCTTCGATGTCAGCCAAGGCAGGATTTTTGGGCTGATAGGACCGAACGGGGCTGGAAAAACCACTCTTTTCAATTGCCTCAGTCGAATCTATCAAGTCAGTTCAGGGGCTATTTTTTTTGATGGGGAATCGATACTTAAACTAGCGGATCATCAAATGTGTGGCATCGGTATTGGCCGAACGTTTCAGAACCTGGCCTTGTTCGATTCGATGACCGTTTTTGAAAATGTTTTGGTTGGCAGTCATCATCGGACTCGTAGCGACTATTTGAGTAATGCCATGGCACTTCCCTGGGCAAGACGAGAGGAGCGGCAATTAAGAAAGGAGGTCATGGAGTTGATGGATTATCTGGACCTGGCCGATG
>JANQEN010000044.1 GCA_028278335.1 Chitinivibrionales bacterium
GTGTTTTGTTGAACTTAGTTTTATTTGGACTCGATCAAGAATCAATGGAACTTGAGGTATTAAATAAATAGAGAAAATGCATATTTTACTAGCTGTTCAAGTGTTAAACTTCGATTATGGATATGATGTTACATACAGCACATTTTTGGATTTTGTGGCTTTTGGTGGTGGCATTATTGCAAATTTACGGTCAATTGGTAATTGATAGTTTGATTGTATAACCACATGTAGGCCCGATTGTTTCTTATCGATTACACTCAGTTGTTATTAGTGTTTTTATGGGTGTTCTCGAACAACATCAAATCAATTTTAACTCGTTTATTAAAACTAACGCTTTTAAGATACTAACCTTTAACACAAAAGGTCAGCAGCGAATGAACAAAAGAAAGGCTCAGTTGT
Source organism: Chitinivibrionales bacterium (assembly GCA_028278335.1). Classification (GTDB taxonomy): domain Bacteria; phylum Fibrobacterota; class Chitinivibrionia; order Chitinivibrionales; family JANQEN01; genus JANQEN01. Next base: position 400 of record JANQEN010000044.1, read on the forward strand.
TGTTCTTGAAGCGCCAAAAGGGCAGTATAATAGCTTTGCAGGAAACCCATTTGGTCTGTGAAAATGAGTATATTTATAAACAACAATGGCAGGGCAAATGTGTATTTTCCCATGGGACTACATCAGCAAGAGGAGTTGCCATTCTATTTGCCCAACATTTGGATGTTGAAATTATTGAACACAAATCAGACACTGAGGGAAGATGGATCTGGGTTAAAGCCAAGGTACAAGGTCAAAGATGCTCTATTATGAATTTGTATGCTCCTAACGAAGAGAAAGAGCAAATAAAATTTTATAACCGAGTTTTGTCCTTTCTTCACCAAAACTATGACCCAGTATGGCCACTTATGGTCCTAGGTGACTTCAATGTAGTAAGAAACCCTGTTGTGGATAAGATTGGTGGACGTACATCCACCAGAACCAAAGTCAACCAAATCATTGATACTTTACTTCAATCATTTGCTTTGGTAGATATTTTCCGAGTGTTACACCCCTGGAAAAAGTCTTTTACATGGTCCCAAAAGACCCCCTTAATAAGATGCCGCTTAGATCATATCTTCATCCCTTCAGATTGGGTCCCAGTGGCCCAAAAAGCCTTGACAGTGCATGCCATGATATCAGATCATCACCCTGTTGTCTTGTACTTAGAGGGTATGGCTTACCAGAAAAGGGGTCCTGGTTTTTGGAAATTGAACACAACTTTATTGGAAAATACTGAATTATGCACCACGGTTAGTGATATTATCCAGCAAAGCATGCAAGAATCTAACCAGGACCCAAACAGGCACCCAAAAATTATTTGGTACAAGATTAAGGACATGGTTACAGCTGAATTTAAGGCTTATGGTCGACAGAAGGCATATTTACAAAAAATGGCTGAAAAGCAGCTTTTGTCACAAATTGCTGACTTTGAGTCCAACCCCCTTTCTTTAGAAGGTGATACTTTACAGGAATATTTAAAATGTAAGGATTCCTTAAATGCATTATATGAATACAAAGCAAAAGGATGTCTAATTAGAAGCAAAGTGCAATGGGCCCACTCTGGTGAACGCTCAACCAAATATTTCCTCGGTTTAGAAAAAAGAAACTATGTGCAGACTAATTTGGTACAGCTGGAAAAAGATGATGGGTCCATTGTAACTCAGCCAATGGAAATTTTGCAGATTGCAGCTGACTTTTACCAGAAGCTATACCAAGAAAGACAAGTAGATTGGGACGATCCTGAAATTAAATTAATTGAAGAGGCTTTTCTTAATGAGGATGATCTACCAATCTTGTCTAATTCCCAAAGAGAAACTTTGGAGAGGCCACTATCTTATTTTGAAATTAAACAAACTATATTTTCCTTCGCAAATGGTAAATCACCAGGGATTGATGGCCTCCCCATTGAGTTCTATAAGAAGTTCTGGGAAGACATAAAAGACATCCTTTTCGAAACCTTGGAATCTGAACTATATAATGGTCGTGAACCAACCTTTAAAAATAGGGGGTTGATAAAATTGTTACCTAAACCTTTTAAAAATCTGCTGTCAGTTAAAAATTGGCGTCCAATCACCCTTCTAAATGTCGATTATAAGATCTTATCTAAGCTTTTGGCACAAAGAGTCTCAGCTGTACTACCATCCCTTATCTCTTATGACCAAATAGGATGCATGAAAGGCAGATATATTGGTCAACATATACGTCAACTGTGGGATGTTATGATACAAACTAAACGGCAACATATACCTGGTTTTGTCATTTCTTTGGATGTGGAAAAAGCACATGATAGTACCAACTGGTCGTTTATGGATAAAATATTAGCAAAATTTGGCTTTGGGAAGGTATTTCGTCAGTGGATACAAAACATGGTCGTTGACACTATGTGCACAGTTGCTACAAATGGCTATCATGCTCCTTGGTTCCCAGTCGAGCGAGGTTGGCGGCAGGGGGACCCTCTGGCTCCCCCCCTCTTCCTCCTTGCCATGGAAATATTGGCTATACAAATAAGGAAATGTCCAGACCTTAAAGGGGTAGAGATAAATGGCTTTGAACATAAACTAATTCAGTTTTCTGATGATACCACACTACTCGTAGATGGTGAAAACTCTGCCAAAGCATTATTTGAAATTTTAGACAGATTTGGGAAAATCTCAGGCTTGTATGTAAATAAAGATAAAACAGAAATTATTGGTCTTGGTGCAAATGCAACTTTGTCAACTTCTATGTTGGGCATTCCAGTAAAACCAAAACCAATAAAACTACTTGGAATTTGGTTTACTTACGACATTAGGGAGTTCAGACAAAGAAATATACTTGATAAAATTGATAAGCTAAGAAATATCCTATAAAGTTGGCATGCTAGAAATCTCAGTCTGAAAGGTAGAATCTTAATTATGAAAACCCTGGCTATACCCCAGATATTATACACAATATTAAATTTAGGAGCACTCCCTCAAGATCTTAAAGTTGTAGATAAAATATTATATCGGTATTTATGGAATGGTAACCATATGGTAAAACGCTCTGTTATTACCCAGTTACCTATAAATGGCGGATTGGCTGCTCCTGACATTTATATCATGTA
>JANQEN010000059.1 GCA_028278335.1 Chitinivibrionales bacterium
GCAGGTGGAACAATCTGGGTTGTTGATATTGGCGGAGAAGCTTCAATTAAAAACTCAACCAAAATAACAGCACACATCAAAGACCTACAAAACTGGAATGGACCTGGTGAGGTTGATGACAATAAGCTTTATGAGCTAGATACTACAACATATATGCTACAGCAAGTGACTGATAGCTAAATGTCAAATATGAATATTGAATAAATTTACTGATCTCATGGCCGCAACGAGCAGTATCTCACTTTCCACCTACTTATGCGGCTGGAGGAGTTTGTTCTTTTAAATCGTGCCCCTCGGTCGATTTTTGTTGTTTTTCCCAGACTACTGTTTCGATCGGGGGGCTTAAAAACCCGGTTCCCTGGCCATGCTATTGATCCTGATGCTAACTCCCATCTTGGTATGACCAGGGGATCTTATATGCCGTAGACCCCTGGCTGAAGCCCTAAGACGATAGTATACCCTCTCTTTTCCAAACTTCGGTCAGGGGGCTCTTAGTTGTTCCTTAAACCGGTCCCCTGGCTGATATGTTTTAATCCGAGGGCGAGCCACCCTTCGTTGGTCGGGGGATTTTAAATTTTATTGAGTTTTTTTTTAGAGGGGGTGAATAAAAAGCCCTCGTCTACTCCTGACATCCGTTTAACAGTGAGAAGAGACGAGGGCAAGCGATTGTTGCTGCGTCTATCTGGCAATTTTCTTATCGAGAGATTTCTATCTGACATTTAGGGAATTATGCTATTGTAGATAAAGATTAATTGGTCATTTGAAATGTCCCCTGTCCGTCCTGTTGTTTTAATGGTGATAAGCTATAGGTATCAAGCGGTCAGGGGGCTTTATTCGCTCATAAAGGTCTGTGTATCCCTCGGTCAAGGCTGTTCCCTGCTTACTCCCAAGTATGCTGTTTGGCCGGGGGATATTTAGGAGTACCCAAAGAGGCTTAACAAATACTTAACACCCCTCCCGGCCAGGTGGATTCCCTACGTCATTTCTTTTTTCCTCGCTTGGTCGGGAGGTTTTATCAGTAAATGTACTAATTGACTTTCATCTAATAGATTGATATTAATTTGTTAGAGTGAAATGATAAACACCCCAAAATAACCGGCTGTTCCAAATTCAGTAATTCCAACATCTGTGTACTCCATAGACTTACAGGTTGATACAGGACAGTGCCATGGATGTCACCTACACTCGCGAGGTTTTTTTCTGTCCCCTATACAGGAAGGTGGTCACTATAACCTATAGCACAATCTGGCTTCCAGTGGATGAAGAGGGTAAGGATAGGAGAAAAATCAGAAGAGCGGAAAGGTGCAACCACTTTGGAGTATGCGGCGTTCATGATTGGAAAAGCTGCGTTAATGAAGATCTGAGGAAGAGCTTGGCAATTGAATAGCTCCCTACCCG
>JANQEN010000082.1 GCA_028278335.1 Chitinivibrionales bacterium
GTTTTGGTGTTGAAATAGTAAACATCGAACGGGTTCGCAATACATTTATCGATCAACAAATTCGTTTACAAAGTCAAGAGGTCGGGCGGTATAAAGAGATCGATCACACATTAGAGAGTATTGAAAATATCTACACAGAACCCAGTGATACTGGTATCATGCATTTCATTGATAACTTCTTTGACAGTTGGGAAAACCTATCGAACAATCCGGCTGATATTGCCGCACGAACCATTGTTAAGTCAAATGGGGAGATTCTCTCAAACATATTTAACAATTTAAGCTCTGAGCTTCGTGACCTGCGCAGTACCCGTAACGATGAAATTGGTAGTCGGGTTGCACATGTCAATGAAATTATTCAGGAGATCTTTAATCTAAATAGAGAGATTAGTGTTGTTGAGATTGGTAATCAAAATGCCAATGATAGTCGTGATAAACGAGACCTTCAATTAAAGGAGCTTTCTAAGCTTATCGAGATCACAGTGGTAGAAAATGATCGCGGGCAGGTAACAGTCACCACCGGTGGCAACATTATTGTTTCACCAGTTGATATTCAAGAATTAGAAATTACGTCGACCACCTACACTCGGACCGATGGCACTAACTACGCCGATATTGGTATCCGTTTCAGTACGTCAAAAAAGACCTACAATCCAACCGGTGGTGAAATCAAGGGACTTATGGAGTCTCGAGATGTCTATATCCCGGAGTATGAAGCATGGCTTGATTCTCTGGCAATGGGACTTGTCAATGGGATAAACGCGCAGCACGCTCAAGGGTTTAATATAATGGGATATAATGGGTTTGCCTTTTTTGATCAACAGACAACTGGCGCCTCGGACATTAAGCTTTCGGCGTCGATACTCTCTGATGTAAAGAATGTTGCTGCGGCACTTGCCCAATCTACCCGGCCGGCAACAACAAACGTAACTGCTGCGGGAGTTTTGGATTTTGGTAACACCTATCAACTGACCAATGATGGCAATCCCTCAACTGGTGCGCTAGATCCAGACAATTCAAAAAATTTGGTACAGGGAACTGTAATAGTTTCAATTGGCGGAACAACACTGGTTGAGAATGTTGACTATAATGTCAACTATACGACCGGTGTCATTCAGATGCTGCATAATGGATATAATGGCAATTCTGTTTCAATTGATTTTGATTATAATACCGGTGACTTTGCTGGTCCCGGTGATAATGCCAATGCTATAGAAATTGCCAAGTTACGCCATGAGATGACTATGGAACCTGATGCATTGGGGAATCCCACTGCAACATATGATCAATTCTATAGTTCCTTTATTGGCAGATTGGGATTTGCCAGGACCGAAGCCCAGGCTAATTTAGAAACACGGGAATATTTAGTCGAGCAGTATGAGGCACATCAGGATTCGATTGCTGGAGTATCTTTAGACGAAGAGATGGCTGAACTTATCAAATATCAACACACATATCAGGCTTGTGCACGAATCATTTCAACAGCCAATACAATGCTAGACACCTTAATTAACATGTAAGAAAATAGAACAGACATTCTGGAGAGTGGTATCATGCGAGTAACCTATCGATCAATTAACAGTGGCGTGCAAAAGACGCTCATGAAGCGGTATTCCGATCTAACAAAACTTCAGGAGATGCTCTCTACTGGTAAACGATTGTTACGGCCTTCTGATGATCCAAGTGATGTGTCGAACGACCTTAAACTTCGTTCTAGAATTAAACAACTCAATCAACTTCATCGCAATATTACTGATGGACTCAGTTATATGCAGGTTACTGACTCTGCCATGATGAGTATGGATACTCTCCTGCAGCGACTGCGTGAACTTGCCATTCAAGCCTCCTCCGATACATTGACGAACAACGAGCGCCTCTTTATTGCCAGTGAGGTGGAACAGCTCTTACGGCAAACCATTGCAATTGCGAACACCTCCTATAAAGGGGATTATGTATTTGCTGGAACGCAAACAAAGATAATGCCCTTTCCTGTCGAGTCTTCTCAGGCCAACGCACCGGAAGACTACACCAATTTTGATATGGCTTATTATGACGCCTCTGCTGTAGCTCCAGGCACGGCAGTACAGATATTTGATGCCTTTACAAATGAAGCTATTACCAATATTATACCCGGTAGCTTTCAGCTAAGTGTTGCAGGGACGGTTTATGTCGAAGGTACCGATTTTAGTATTGACTATGCAAATGGTACCATTACCATTGATCCAACAAGTCCAGCTGCAGCTTTGCTCTCTGCAGACGTGCTTAATGGAAACATTGCCGGAGTGCCTAACTACTCACAAGGTGGCTTTCAAATGACCTTTGATTATGTGGGAAAGGGGCAAGATATCTATGGGCAACCCGTAGATAATAATGGAGAGGTCTTACGAGAGGTAGAGAGTGGGATAGTTGTCCCAATAAATATATCATCCGAGGAATTATTGGTTGATGAACAGAATAATGTTGATATGCTTAATGTCATAATCTCCTTTGGTCAAGCCCTTATTCAGGATAACTTAAACGGTGTTCGATCGACCATTGGTGATATTGATGTGGCATTTAAGAATTTGCTTGCAGCACAATCAAAAAATGGTGCCCGTGTAAATCGATTCGAAATTACCTTGGATCGTAATGAGACGCAGAGCACCGAAGCAACTCGTCTTCATTCAGAATTGGAAGATGCCGATCTTGCAGAAGTGGCAACCCAGTATTCTGTAACTGAGATGGTTTATAATGCAGCGTTAAAAACCGCTGCTAAAATTATTCAACCATCACTGGTCAATTTTCTCTAACTCAAAGGAAAAATTTACCTAGAACTTCAAGTAGATTAATATAAATTGCCCTAATTCGTTCTGTAAAGCGAATAAATATTTGGCACAACCTTTGCAATATTATAAAGCCGCACGGAAGCATACTCATGTCAGGGAGACGCAGAGGCAGTCGTTGGTTCGACTGCAAGGATGCAACTTAACAAGAGGGAGGATAGTATGCCTCGAATCAACCATAATGTACCAGCAATGATTACTGGTCAATCACTTCGTCGGGCTGGACGTCATCTGGCCAAGTCTCTGGAGAAACTTTCTACTGGGTTACGCATCAACCGTGCTGCCGATGATGCCGCAGGACTTAGCATCTCTGAGCAACTTCGTACACAATGCCGCGGTCTTGCCATGGGCAATAGAAATATCCAAGATGGTATTGCCTTGCTTAACATTGCTGAGGGTGCCCTCATTGAAATTGAAGACATGCTACAACGACTTCGCGAATTGTCAATTCAAGCTGCTAATGATACATTGACGGACTTGGAGAGGGGGTATATTGGTGTAGAATTTGATCAATTAAGGGAAGAAATTGACCGAATATCCAATAGTACTCAATATAATGGTCAGCAACTATTAAATGGAGGAACCGATAGCCCTTGGAGTACTGGCGGAATCCTCCATGTGGGTCCTAACAACAGCACAAACTCTGATATGATCACTGTTACTATTAACGGTGTAACAACTACAACTTTAGGTATCGATGGAACAAATGCCACCCCTGTAGCACAAACATCTGCTACCGCTGCCATAGGAACACTTGACGACGCGCTTGACGATGTTAACACGCTTCGAGCTGACCTCGGTGCAATAACAAATCGTCTGGAACATGCTCTTAACAACCAAGAGAATCAGGAACAAAATATGCAGGCTGCTGAATCAACTATTAGAGACGTTGATTTTGCACACGAAACATCGAATTTTACAAGGGACCAAATTCTGCAACAATCCTCAACAGCCATGCTTGCTCAAGCAAACATGATACCGCAGAGTGTACTTAACCTGCTCCAATAATAGAACCAGCCATATCACGTTTACTATCAGTGGGAACAATTCCTTCTGATAGTAAACTTTTTACATTGAGGAATAATTATACTTGCCAACACTGTATCAAAAAATGATATTACTATAGTTAGGTAACTTAATTTATGACAGGAACATATGATTCATGGGTGATTTTTTAGAAAACCTAGTTTATTCAGATGATGACATACTCACCTTTCCTAATGGGATTCCTGGTTTTAAGGACAATAAGAGGTATGTAATTGTCCAGGTTGCTGAATTTATGCCCTTTGAGTGGCTTGTCTGTATAGATGATGACGCTCTTTTACGTTTTGCCGTGATTAACCCGATGCTCTTTAAACCAGATTATTCCCCCAACATTATAAAAGAGCAGATTGAAGACCTGGAAATTGAAAAACCTGAAGATGTTTTGCTCTACTCAATTGTGACCATCCGCAAGGATCCCTCTGAATCAACAGCGAACTTGCTTGGTCCTATTGTGATTAATAAGACAAAAAAAATCGGTAAACAGATAATTATTGAAGACGAAAAGTACACTATTAAAGAAAAAATTATTGGAAATGCATAGACCATGCTTATATTGACAAGAAAAATAAGCGAATCAATCCGGATAGGCGATGATATTGTCATTAAAATCGTTGAACTTGACAATAGACACGTAAAACTTGGTATTGAAGCACCTCGAAGTATTTCCGTAAATCGAGAAGAGATTTATGAACGGATACAAGCAGAAAACAAAGCTGCCTCTGATGCAAAAGATAATGACTTAAAGAACATTGCCGGTATGCTCCGTAACAAAAAAAAGTAGTAAAATTTTCCACTCTCTTTGATCTTTTTTTCCTCTGAGTCCCTAACTAATTAGCATTTAAATACAATAAACACCCTTTTTAAACTGGTCTGTATTTTGCTTTTTAATTGATAGTGTCTTTACATGTCAATTAAATAAGCCAAGTTGTCTGAAAGGGTATGGGTTATGGATGATAATAACAATTCTAAACAAGCACTAAATGGTTTAGGTATTGGTGATGTCTCAAAAATATGTGGTGTGCCGGGCTATACAATTCGCTATTGGGAAAGCGAATTTAAAAAAGAATTGAAGCCTCCAAGAACACGAGGTAGGCAGAGACGATACACAGATCAAGATATTACCAAGCTTTTGCAAATTAAAAAATTACTCTGGGTTGATAAATTTAGCATAAAAGGTGCCCGAAAGATTTTGGAAAAAGGTATGTTGATTTCCGAAAGCATTGGATTAGATAAAAAAGGTGTTACCGATACCCATGATCTTGCAATGCAAATAGCACAACTCATTAATGATAAACTTTCGGGATTGGAACATGCTGCTTAGCTGACATTATTAATACATTATATTTGTTAAATGAACCAAACCAACTTTTAGGCCATAGCCTTGTAATCCTAATGGGCCTGGCTTAAGTCCAGGTTCAGGATTAAAATCTTGGTAGATCTTATTGCTTATTTTTCTCTTGGACAATCAGATCAACACGACGATTTTTTTGGCGTCCCTCTTTTGTACTATTGTCTGCAATTGGTTTGCTAAAACCGTAACCCACTGCTTTAAGACGAGTTGCTGAAACTCCTTGCTCTGCAAGAAAACTCATGACATTTTCTGCACGTTTTTCTGAGAGTATCTGATTATACTCTTCGCCACCTTGGTTATCTGTATGTCCCTCAACAATAATAGATGAGGTTTTGAACACCAATAATATTCCTGCAATTTTTGCCAAGCTTGTTTTTAAATTAGCAGTGAGATCAGCCTTATTGATTTGAAAGAGGATATCAGACATCGATATAATGGTTCCTCGCGCATCGTTACTCACTTGGATTAGTGAGCTCTGCAATTCAGCAAACTTCTTCTCTGCCTCTTCTCGAAGTTTTTGTGCTTTAAGCTTTTCTGCATCAAGGTCAGCTTTAAGCTTTGAAGCTCTTCCCCGCTCTAAGGAGTTTATTGCCTCATTGGTTGATTTTATTTTGTTTAGAAGAGTATTAATTTCCTTTTGCAAAGAGGCTATTTTAACTCTGTTTTCCTCAACCACCATTTGAGCAAGAGCTGCTTTTGTGAGCGATTCACAAGCTTCAAGGGCCAGTTTTGCCTCCTCACTTTCAGGTTTATCAGCAATAACACTCTCAGAGGTCGCAATTTTTGCTAGCGCTTGTAAATAGAGATCTGTGGTAAACATTGTAGCGGATTGTCCCAACTTCTGGTAAGACTTTTCCAAAGAGGATTTTAATGCACCAAGATCATTTGGCTTTGTTTGTGATGCAACAGTAGCAGAAGTCAAAAGGATAAGAAACAATCCAAAAAAATATACTGAGGTCTTAATCGTTTTCTTCATTTTTTGTTGACTCTAATTCGGTTAAAATTTTTTGATAGGTTTTTAATTCATCAGCAGTATTTTTGAGCTCACTGCTAAGTTTGGCAATCACTTTTTCTGTCTGTGCAACATCATGTTTGGAGAGGGCCAGTCGGTAATGAATAAGTGCAAGTTCCATGGTAAAATAACTCTCTTCGTCCTTCCCATTTTTATTTAAACTCTCTGCAGAAGCATACAATGAATCTGCTTTACCAGTAATTTCTGAGGAGATGCCATTTTTTGTGCAATACTCCTTAACGGTAAGAGCTTCAGTTGAAACCTGTTTCGATAACATTGGATATTGGGACGAACATGCGTAGAGCAAGAACATCGTGATTATGCAAAGGAATAGGAGTAACCTCTTCATAGTTCAATCCTTGGATTAATGAATTGACGAATATACCATTTCTCCTCTGCTCATAATATATCAATTACGACGAGAGTAAGGCAATTTTTTATAGAGTAAAAAGTATCTATTTCCTAATTGCTCCAATGTAGGATTTTACGCAACTATAGCTTAGGAATATCTTCGTATACTGATCCATCAAAATTGACGATGAATTATCAAAATTGACAACACAATAACATTATGATAAAAAACAAGTTACAAAAAAAGTGTTGAATATATCTACAGTTGGGTGTACAATTAAACATCATCAATCACTCAAATTTACATCTGTGTTATACATCATTGGAAATTGCATTCTCCTAATTTAGGAATTCAATCTATTATTTAGAGTATGTAATTAGGTTATCCTCATCTAAGGGGGTTGTATGGTTTCCAAAAGGGCTTTCTATTTCCTGTTTATTTGTGTTCTCTCTCTTCATGCAACAACAATGTATGAGTTATCACTAAAAAATCTATCGACCGGGTCTGATATGGTTGTGCAGGCAAAGGTGACTGCTGTTGTGAAACAGTGGAATCCTCAAAAAAACATGATTTATACCTATGTACGAATGAATATCAGAGATGATTTGATTGGTGATGATGAGGACAAAGAAATCATCATCAAATTGGCAGGGGGGCAGATTGGTCAAACTAAATTGTTTGTAGAAGGGATGGCAAATTACAAGGTTGGGGAAGAGAATATGCTCTTTCTTTTCACTGACCCTAAAAATTTAAAAGCCTTCCAAACCTTGGGAATGTATCAAGGTAAATATGAACTCTATTTAGATGAGAATAATGTCACTCGTGTTCGACAGAGCTCATCTGGTCATGTGAAACTTGTGAGCCGAGAGAAGGGACCAATCGAAAAAGGAAATGATTTGACGTTACAGGAGTTTAAAACTAAGGTCCTACAATATATCCATAGTGCACAAAAAGAGAGAAAGGGGGAATAAGATGAAAAAGCTTGTCATAATAACTATACTAGTTCAAATACTCTCCCTTTCAACCGCTGCCTATGATTTTCTTGGGGTCAAATGGCCTGGAAAGAATCCTGTTGTTCAGTATTGGTTTAGCGAGCAGGGATGTGAGGATGTCACTGATGAATGGCAATATATGCATGAGTCCTTTGATGTGTGGTGCGATGTGCCGAGCACAGCCATTGATTGTCAATTTATGGGTATGACCGAGGTCAATCAAGTTGCTAAAGATGATGTTCAGGTTCTTACCTTTGCAAAAGGTAATGAATGGGAGTTGGGTCCCAATGTGATCGCTGCCTGTTATATTTGGTCAAATAGCATTAAAGATATTGTTGAATATGATATTATTTTCAACAATAAAGATTTTAATTGGTCTAGCTCTGGTCACCCCGATAAGATGGACATTGGTCATATTGCAACCCATGAAGTCGGCCATGCTTTAGGTATGGATCATAGCTCTGTTCCAGGGTCTGTTATGTGGCCGACAGCACGTTTAGGAGATATCGCAAATCGAGTGCTTCATCCAGATGATAGTGCTGGGATTTCTGCACTCTATCCGCGTACAAATAACAATAATCGGGCACCGGTATTCGTCAGTAATCCGGTTACCGATGCAATAGCTGGCATGAAATATACCTACGATGTAAACGCAATAGATCATGATGGTGATGGCATTACCTACTCGCTTAAGGTGCATCCCTTAAATATGAGAATAGATTCCCTTACAGGAAACATTATTTGGTATCCAAAATTTTTAGACCTTCATATAAGTCATAATGTGACAGTGCTAGCCACTGATGAAATGGGGAAGAGTTCAGAACAACATTTTCAGGTAACGGTTACTGATCTTGTTGTGTACACAATTGATGACACAGTTGACATAGGTGATACTCTCTACTATGAAGTCTTTGTGACACCTATGGATGAATATGGTGTGCTCGCGGGAAACATTGAACTAAACTATAATGAAGATCAGATGGTTATTTTAGATGTAGATACAATTGGTTCCATAATTTCTGGTGCAACTTCAGTTCATAATATCACAAAGGATATGGTAAAATTTGCCTTTGCTGGTGCAGAACCCTTTTCTGGTGAGGGGGTTCTCTTTCGCATTAAGCTATTGGTATTTAATGAATTTTGCGGTCGAGCTCTTACGTTACCCCTTAAAACAGCTTTCTTTAATGATGGGATTCCTGTAGCAACAACAAAAGATGGTACCGTGTTTATGCCCTGTGGTGGTGGATACCAGGTTGATGGGAAAGTTCTCTATAGCTCCAATAACCGAGGTGTCGAAGCTGCGTCATTAGAGATTGTTGAATTGAATAAAAAGGTTGTATCAAACAAAGATGGTTTTTTTGCATTTTCCGATATCCCACACTCATGCCTTCCTTACACTGTGCATACAGAAAAGGATTCCGGGGATTTACGTGATGCAATCACTGCCTATGATGCTTCCTTTATTCTTAGGCATGTAGTTGGCTTACACCCACTTACCACGTATGATCACCAGAAGGCTTCTGCTGATGCAAATGGTAATGATATGTATACAGCCTACGATGCAGCTCTTATTTTAAGGTATATACTTGAATATGATGATGGAACAGAAATTGGCACCTGGAAAATGGCACCTGAGGATACAACCTTGAAGCAGGTGACCGGTCCAATGCATAATGTGATAATCAAGGCATACCTTGTCGGTGATGTGAGTGGTAATTGGCGAGATAATCTGGGTAATACAAAACGATCTTCTACACCTCAGATTGCTTCGGTGTATAAGAGTCCCTTTGAGGCTTGTGATATAGTAGTCAAAAAGGACACCCTCAAGGGTTATAAATCCATGGTCTCCATTAAGGATGTTTCAAAGGAAGTCTTTGCCGGACAGATAGAGCTAACTTTTAATAGTGATAAGTATACTGTGCATGCAGTAAAACCAGGACCTTTACTCAATGGGTTTTTAAGCATGCATAATGTAAAGGACGATCGAGTTTTAATAGCCTATGCTGGAACGGTCCCCATTACTCAAGATGGCGATTTGATGCAGGTTGAGTTGCGTCCTGTTGGTGCCTTTATTCCCGGAGACACTTCTTTGAATTCCTCATTGATTGACCGATGCTTGGTTAATGAGTTTAAAGACCAACAGATTAGTATAAAAGAGCCTCTCATCGGAGCGCGTCTTGTTTCAACAAATATTACCAGTATCTATCCAAATCCCTTTATACATACTGTCGCCATAGAATACCTGGTGAAAACTCAACAACAAATTTCTTTAGGAATTTATGATCTTCGTGGTCGTCTATTGAGTATGTTGGTGCAAGAGTCGAAGAAACCAGGGCTCTATAAAGTTGTATGGAATGGGAAAACATCATACGGTATGCCAATAAGCTCTCAAATCTTTATTGTTAGATTTCAGAGTGGCAAAGAGGCAAAGAATACGAAAATTTACAAAATACAATAACTAACAATGGGTTCTTTTGAGGACTGGTTCTGGCTTAGTTTTGCTAGAGCTTGTCCTCAATTATTTTTAACTCCGTCTTTATGCCAATTCCATGCTTTTTCATCATGTCGTAGAGAGTTGGTCTGCTGACATCTATGCTTTGAGCAGCCTTTGAAATATTATTGTCTGCTTGACGGAGGGCTGCTAAAATAAAATTCTTTTCAAAGAGGTTCTTTGCTTCTTTGTATGTGACATTTGATAATGATTCAATGGCAAGCTCTAAATCCTCCGGTTCTATAACTTGGTTTTCACAAGAGATTGCTGCTCGCCCCAGTTTATTTTCCAATTCCCGCACATTACCTGGCCAAGAGTAGCTCGTTAAAAGCTTTTCTGAGCGTGTGCTCATTTTCAGTCGGGGAAGATTAAATCGGCGTTGGTTTTTTTGAATTATGGATTGGGCAAGAATAAGAATATCCGACTCTCGTTCTCGGATAGGGGGGAGGGTAAGCTCATATTCACTAAGCCGGTAATAGAGATCGGTTCGCATGGTTGCATTGTTTTCTTCGGAAAGGTTCTTTCTGTTTGTCGCTGCAATGATGCGGACATTTGCTTTGTGAAGGGTGACATCGCCAAGTCGTTGGTAGGTTTGATCTTCTAAAAATCGCAGGAGTTTTGCCTGCAAGGGTTTTGGCATATCTCCTATCTCGTCAAGGAACAACGTTCCACTCTCTGCAGAGGCAATGAGACCAGCCTTGTTCGTCTGAGCACCGGTAAAAGCACCTTTGGCATACCCAAAAAGCTCAGATTCTAAAAGGGTATCAGGAATTGCTCCGCAATTGATCGGAACAAAGGGCGTTTCCTTACGATTGCTATGAAAATGGATAGCACGGGCACAGAGTTCCTTTCCAGTGCCACTCTCACCAGTAATAAGGACATTGACATCTGTTTGTGAAAGTCGTTGGATTGCGGTAAAGACCTTTTGCATGGCCTGACATTCTCCCACAATAGTGAAGTCTGGACCTGTTTCGATACCTGAGGTAGGTATTTCCTCCATTGATTCTTCTAGACCTAAGAGACGCTGAGCCCGTGAAAGAATTACCTTGAGTTCCTCAATGTCAATAGGCTTTTTAAGATAGTCGAAGGCTCCCCGTTTAACAGCTTCATTTCCCAGGGACGCATCAGTATGAGCAGTAATTATAACGATTTTCGTGTTACGATTAATTAAGAGGAGTTGATCCAACACCTCTACCCCTTTGTCTGGAATGTTATCCAATCCAAGGTCCAAGCAAACGAGCTGGCAGCTATTCTTGGAAAAGATATCTATCGCCTGTTTAGTCGTTGAGGCTTCATACACAGTAAAGGTGTCGTTTAGGGCCCATTTCATCTGATCTCGTAGACCATCGTTGTCTTCAATTATCAATAGATTCATAGGTGGTATTTCCCAGATAATTACTTGCTATGGCTATACATCGTTGTTGGGTATAGTTTGTACTTATATTATAGTATATCGTTCTATAAAAGTATGATACATTGTGTTCCTTTGCCTAACTGAGAAGTTATAAAAATCAAGCCATCCATTTTATGCAAGAGAATCTTACATTGATAAAGGCCAATACCAACACCTTTGTCTTTTGTTGAGGTAAAAGGGTGAAATAGTTTTGTGGCGACATATTCTGGTGACATTCCAGTGCCCGTATCCGCTAAATACACATAAATTGCTTTTCCGGAAAGTATATGTTTACTTAGTGAAAAACTATTTGTAATCCAAGATTGATCTTTTTTTACATCACCGGTTTTTACTGATAGTGTTCCACTATTCTGCATAGCATCACAGGCATTGGTTATTAAATTTAGAATGATATAGTAGAGCATTTCTTTATCTAATGTGACCTTTTTTGTTGCCTCAAGGGACAGAGATAGAGTGATGTCCTGTAAAGAAGCTATACCTGATGCATTACAATACTCTTCGATTAGTGTGTTAATTTCATACTCTTTTAAGGTAAGAGTCGCATCTTTCTTTGGAGAGGAAAATTTACCGATTAATGATTCAAGGTTATTGACAGTGCTTTGTAAAGAGGTGATCAAACTTTTTTGAAAGTCAGGATTATTTATTCTCTTGCGTGCGTTACTTGTCAGCAGGGAGAGGGTTGCAACCTGATTTTTGATATCATGTATTATAAAGGATGCTATTGTATTGAATGAGTCGAACTGTTTTGATTCAATTTGACTCTGAAGGATTTGGTGCTTAAAATAAACATCACCTATTGAAAGAGCAAAAGCATCAATAAGGTTAAAGTCTTCATAATCAAAGAAAACACCCTTAGATTTTTTAACAAAAAGTAAACCCATAAGTTTGGTTTTGTTTAGAATTGGAAAAATGATTGCATCGCTAATAATGGGTTGTAAAGCAATTTCTTTAAGGACCACATCAGCTCTTTGGTCTTTCTTGGCCCCCCAGGGGTCAAGCGGAGCTTTGTCTTTTGTAAAGTAATGGGCGAGGGAGCTGTCGCCATTGATTATTGCAATTGGTGCCTGCTCATCACCTGGGTTGGGGTGCCAGTAAAAATTTCCATCCTTGTTGCTTTGGATGAAAAGATGGATCTGTGATACAGTTAAGGTTTCTTTAAGGTTTTCAACAAGAGCATTTATTGTATGCGTAAGGTCATGCCCCATCATATAAGTTCGGTGAAGTCGAAAGAATTGTTGTTGATAGTCATACTTACTTTTGTAAATGCGAGTGTTTACTGCTCGGGTAATCCTTTTTCGCATTGTAGGAGAGCTTACAATTAGAAGCCCAACAAATAGAATTGAAAAGAGAAAAAGGTATGTGCTAAAGTAAGAAAGAGAAAGATTAAAGTGTCTGGCAACAAGGACGGCCCCACCTAATCCTAAAAAGAGAGCCCCCATTGACAGCAGGGTAAAAGAGGCGTGGATCGCTCCTCTGGTTATAGTAATTTTCTCTTTATGCAATCTATATCGAAAAAAACTGAATAGGAAGATGGGGAGGCAAACGCCATAGGTAATAATGAGAGTGTCGATGAGAGGTTGGGTAATGATTTTGCTGTGTATGATGCGAGTCAATAGTATTATTTGAATGATAATTGCTGTGGCAAGAGGTAACAAAAAGAGATGGAACATTCGTCTGTGATAGATTGCTGAAAAGCGATATATGTTTTCAACTTTATAGAGCAGGTATACTGATAACAATATAAACCAACCAAAAAGAAAAACGCCTACTTTATTAATAATTAACAGATACTCACCTTCAAAATAGGATGGCACTACCCATACAATTGACAGACTCGTTGCCACAGCTATGCCTGTGATGCCATGCCAAAAAAGAGATTGAACAATCAGTTGCAGCTTATTCTTTTTCAATACAGTTTTTTTACGTTCCTCTATGGTGAGTCCCGTACACAATCTTAGCAATAACAGGGTTATACAGAGCCAAATGCTTAAAAAAAGTTTTACACCAATAGTATTATAAGTGTGGTATGGATTTGAGAAAATTGTAAAAGCTATAAATGAGAGTGTCGGTGAGAGAGTGCTTAAGGAGATGAGGTAGATGAGCCGCTCTCTTTTATGCTTTTTAAATAAGACAAGCCCGCAAATAAGGAGATTAATAATCCCTGTGCTGAGAATAAAAATTGGAATCATAACTTTAAAATAAAGAAATGTATAGGAGTTGTGAAATAGGAAGAACAAGAAATTTATTGATAAAAAAAAGAGCTACTTTGAAAAAAGTAGCTCTTTAAAAGAAAATCTATATTAAACTGTTGTTATTAGTCTTTTCTTCTACGAATAGACCAGAATCCAACCATACACATACTACCAATAAGCAGAAGTGAAAAAGTTCCAGGTTCTGGTAAGGCAACCGATCCTTGACCTTTAAGCAAATCATTTCCACACTCTAAGGTATAATGAAGTTTGAATTCGTAATTGTCCAAAAAGGAAAGATCAATTCCACTGACCTTGTAATGTACATCGGTTTTATCAACACCAAGTAAATCTAACTCTTCTCCAGTGGGACCAGTAAAATCAAGTGTTCCACTGAAAAGAAGTTCCTCATCTCCACCCAAATCAACTCTATAGGGATTGGAGTAGTTAACATCTGAAGTTTTGACATATCCAGTTTTATCGGTTATGGTATAAACCTTGTAAGTACCATTTTCATAATCCATATCTATAACAAAGTTAAATCCACTGGTGTTATCATCAATATCAATGAAGATGTCTCCACCCTTATAGGTGTGACCATCACCTGGATAGAGATACCCATCTTTGAAATTGAACCCGCCAACAATTGAGAGTTCATTGTCATCAAGAATAAATCCTTCTAAATCCCAGTTTTGGTTTCTCACACAACCAATCTCGACTTCGTTATCTTCTCTATTGCTATACCAGGACCTATAGTTGTTGTAGTATCCATCACTTACAGTGATGTCAACTGGGTCTGCAAATGTAGAAATTGATGTAAACACAATCGCAAATGCTAAGAGTGATAGTACGCTTTTTTTAATTGATTTCATTGTTTCCTCCAATATTTTTTCTAATCTATTAATCAATTATGCATCAATTATATGCAACTATCATACCAAAATAAAGGCCTTAAATTAGTCAATCCTGACTGATGATTACAGTTTGTGTAAGATTTATGAGAGGGGTGTCGGAAAAGCTTACACATCGTCTTTGGTTTTGGTGGTGAGCTTCCAGGATTTTAGTAGCCACAAAATTAAAAAAAGCAGCCCCATAGCTAAAAGGAAGAATGGCTTTCCACCCTCTTTATGAACAGCGCCTGAGAGAATACTTTTATCTATTTGGGATCCAAGCAGAGCAAGAGTTACTACTCTAATGCTATTTTTAAACAGGGTTATTGGAATGATGGTGATAAGAAGGATTATTTTTTTATTAAAGGAAGGCAAGAAAAGATGAGCAGCTATAAAACCTGTTATTAACAGAGCAATACTTGAGCGAATACCACTGCATTCATCGGCAACTTCAACAATTAGCCCGGGAAGGTGAAAATAACTTCCTTCACGTAAAAAATCGACACCACTAAGAGCAAAGAACCAGGCGGTCATCTCTGTTGTCCCTGCTTTTAAAAAATGAATTGACGGATCAAGTATTAATGATGGTATGGGTATCATAAAAATTAGAAGTATAAAGGGAAATGGACATGCTAGGATGCCAGTATGTCCATAGATTATAAGGAACATTGAAATTAGGGTTAACACCTGTGATGCTATCATTAAAGTAAGAAAGTCATTTTTTGAGATGGATCCTTTTAAACTGATACCTATAACATATAAAGATAGAGCAATTATTAAGAGGAGTGATCCTTCCAGGATACTATAATGTATTTTCTCAAAAATCTTTTTCCGGTGGATAAAGATAAAGAAGAGACTGATAACTGGTATAAGTGGTGAATGCGAATAGGTCATATTTTTTATGGATAAGCTCAATAGTAATTGCATATAAGGATAGAAAATTATACAAATCATGAGAAAAGTAAGCGTTAACGTAGTAATTCTAATTGTAGTATGTTTACTCATGGTAACATGCCTTTATGCTGCTTGCTTATGGCCATTTAATTTTAATCAAAAAAATACTGTTTTATGGTTGCCAAATATTCCCGGTATCTATTTAGGAAAATTTGGACATCTCTATTCTAATGATAATTTTGAGTATAACCTTTTTAAACAAAATAAAATAACTATCGATTTTTCTCTTCGCGCCAAAGACGAATCTAATTCGGGGCTCCAGTATATTGCATCCTTTGTCAATAATGAAACAGGTTTAGAGGATTTTGTGATTTGTCAATGGCGAAGCCACCTACAATTGCTCAGGAGAAAGGAGATATTTCAGGATCGCCCTTTTTCTGTTTGTAGTGTTCGATATGCCTTATTACAGGGAGACTCGACCAAAGTAAGGATTGTCTCGGATGCAAAAAGAACAAGAGTCTTTATAAATGGCGTGTGTCGTATGGATAATCGTGGATTTTCAATACTATCCAAGAACCTTACTGGGAAATTTCGATTACTTTTGGGAAACGCATTAGATGGGGAGGCGGGGTGGAAAGGAGAATTGTATGCTTTTTCACTTGTAAATATTGCTGATGAAGTAAGTGTGGATTGCTCTGATAAAAGGTTAGAATTTAAGAATATTGCGCGATATCAGTTCAATGAAGGGAGTGGGGAGTCCGTTTACAATAAAGATGGCCCTCCTCATACACTGGTAATTCCAGAGGCGTTTAGACCACTGAAGAGACCAATCCTTTCAATGTCAAAAAAAATGTTTGAATTTTCTCGATCGACCATACTTGACATGCTTCTCAATATTCTTGGATTCATTCCCTATGGATTTATTCTGGCAATAGGCATAGCTCAATTTTGGTATAAGTCAAAAAGACAGGTTTTAATTGTGACATTGCTTTTGGGAAGTATGACCAGTTTTAGCATAGAAATTTTGCAAATATATCTACCTTCCCGCGATAGTTCGATAATGGATGTTGTTCTCAACACTGTCGGAACAGTTTTGGGATTTTTCCTGCTCTATTTATTTCGATTTGAGGGTGTAAAAAGGTTCCAGGTAGCTGCTAAATAATGTCCTCTCTAGCCTAACATTGACGAATTTTCGAGCCCTGTATTTGTTCTCTAAATTTAGGATCACACATTGGGCACTTGCCAGTGGGTTTATCAATTTTGTCAAATTCATCCATGGCATCCCAGATTTCTTTAAAACTTTTTTCTTTAATATTGCCATAGGGCTTAGGTACAAAGACACAGGGTGTAATATCACCATTTGGAAGAATATTGATCTTAGTGACCGCAGCTGTACACTTGGTTCCCTCTAAAGGAGATTCCATTGAAACAATACTGTGTTTCTTAAGTTTTCGCACCTCTTCCCGTTCCTCAAAGGAGAGCAGCTTCTCGCCTTTGTCATCAAAGCCTCCCATGGGAACAGGGAAATTTATTCGGACTGCAGAAACACGAAGAGATTTACCCAGACGTACAATTTGATCAAGCTCGCCAGTATAAACCTTTTCTTTTTTTACATAGGTAACAACGCTTGTAGGAATTCCCTGCTTGACAAGCTCACGAATGCCTGCAATTGCTTTTTCAAAACATCCTGGGTATTTACGTAGTTCATCATGTTCTGCAGGATCAATGCTGTCGATTGATACCCCACACCAGTCTAAACCAGCGATATTAAGCTGTGATACCATTTCGGATGTAAGGAGGACACCATTGGTGTTAATTTTTGTAGCAATACCTTTGCGGTGAGTGTAGCTGATTAAATCAAGAATATCATCTCTAAGAAGCGGCTCTCCGCCAGAAAAGCAGATTTCTGTAACATGTAAACCTGCAGCTTGATCAATGACCGATTTTATTTCCTCGGTGGTCAATTCATCTTTTTCTGGTAGTTTATCCGCTGTTTCTGCATAGCAGTGAACACACCGGCATTGGCATCGATCAGTAAGGCTGATCTCTAAAAGCCTAAAACCAAGAGTGCCGATGGTACGTCTTCGGAAAATTTCACCAACAAGAGCATTGATGATGTAATAAAACTTATTATTCCATGGAAGGCGTTGCAGACGCTTTAAGTAATTCCAAATTGTCAAGAGCATGCTGAGTTTAAAAAATTCTTTAATCATAGTAACCAAGACTTCTCCGATGTTTTTTTATACGATCCTACTGGGTTGATTATTTAATAATATATCCAATTTTTGAAAAATGCTTGTAAAAAAAGTTATATAGCTCTCTTGCAGAGATACTATGACCAACAGAGTTTAAATGAACATCATAGTCAAAATAGTGCTTTTCTGAAAGAACCTTTTTCAGATTACAGCAAGGAATGTTGTTAGATGAGCAGAGCTCTTCTAACCAACTAATATTGCTTGTATCACGCTTATGGGGGATAATAACAAGGCCAAATTCTGCGCCATTTTGCTCTACCAAGTTCTTAAGTTTTAAGATTAAAAGCTTAGTAATAGCTAAATCATAATCCTTTGTGTATCCCTGCGAACTCACTGCTCGCGCGTTATCGGCCAAATTAATATTGGTATGTGAGACGATTAGATTCTTTAAGAAAAAGATACTAAAGGAGTTTTCGTAGACCCATCGTTTCAATGTCAAATACCAGGCTTTGAATTTGGAATCCTTGTTATTATTAAACTGAAGAGTGTTTTGATCATCAAGATATGCAAATTTAGGTCTTAAATTGTCAGCAAAGTCGTTCCCAGTATAAAATCCAAGAAGGACCACGTCAGGCTTTAAGATATTCCAATATTTTTTTAGGGCTAAAAGCTCTTGTGCAGTTGAGTAACCTTGAGAGGAGAGGTTCGCCACTTCAAATGTCCCTTTAAAGGAGCTATTAAGCATGGTCTCGAAAACTTTACAAAAAGTTTGATTGTACTGAACCTCTAAGCTCTCGACAAAGGAGTCACCGGCGATAACAACACGGGTTGCTTTTGTTGATTTGGGGGTAAAGTTAGTTCCCCGGAATCCATATTTGTTATATCGAAAGGGTATATTGATGTTATCCCTTTTTCTGATATATCTACCCGTTCCATTTGGTTGCCCTCGCCATCCAAGGTCTCTGTCATAAGTTGCCAGTCGTTTAGTCTCTTGGGGAATAAAAAATCGGAAGAGCAATTCAAAAATAAGAAGGCTAAAAAGAATAGACACACCTAATAACAGTAAATTTTTTGTAATTGTGTTTAGTTTCAAGGAGATGCGCTCCACTAAGTCAATAAACTATCAGGGGGTATTATTTTTTATTTCTAATAGGGCGTAAATTTGAAATGAAGTCTTTATAATTATTGTCAAATACTAAAGGTGTATTGCATTGAGCGATTGGCTTTGCTGGGTTTCCCTGCACCATAGTCTTGGGTGGTACTGAATCAAAGACAATACTTCCAGCAGTGACAACTGCTCCCTCACCAATAGTTACGTTGGGCAGAATAATGACACCTGGTCCTATATAAACATTGTCTTCAATTTTAACAAAGGGCTTTTTTTTAGGCTGCTCCTTTTTCGGTTTATACTTAAAGTGGGCAATAATAGTGCTACGCATCCCGATTTCT
Source organism: Chitinivibrionales bacterium (assembly GCA_028278335.1). Classification (GTDB taxonomy): domain Bacteria; phylum Fibrobacterota; class Chitinivibrionia; order Chitinivibrionales; family JANQEN01; genus JANQEN01. The sequence goes on from JANQEN010000082.1 coordinate 19,096, forward strand.
ACATTATTCCCCAAGGTCACAAGCTCTGGAAACCCTGTCTCAACTATGGCTGCTGTGCCAATGAAAATCCTCTTCCCCATTTTGACACCACGGAGGCGATGTAAAAATGGACGAATTGAGAGTGCACCGGGAATATAAAAAGCGATAAATTGAAGCAAACGATTTATAATACCTTTAAAAAAAGGATCATCCATTGAATAACTCCTTGTTCAAAAAGAACCTCTAAAAATTGATATATGTAATGGTGAGGACGTTCTAGCCATTTTATTAATTAAGGAATCCAATCATAGATTAGGTAATTCTCAAACGTACCGTTCAAGCAAAAACCATTGCGAAAATATCCCACCTGTTTAAAGTTGCCCTTTGTTAATACGCGGGATGAAGCTTTGTTTGATTCTGCAGCAAAGGCATACAAACTTAGAAGAATGCTATTGTTGATTGTCCATTCTTCTAATGCTAACAGCGCATTTGTTGCTACAGATTTATTTTGCTGGTGATGCTCACCAATCAAATACCATACCTCTGCTCTTTTGTCAAGACGGTCTATGTTATGAAGACCGATAAGCCCGACAGGAGTATCTTCTAAACAAATAAAAAAGAGTCGGGCTGTTTTAGAAGAGATAAGCTGGTCATGTATGAGTCGAGGATATTTGGCCAATCTCAGTGTAGAGGTTAGCCATTGAGTGATTGAGCTATCCTCAAGCCACTTTTTGCAGAGAATATAGTCTTGGTCCGATGGCGTTACCGAGGATAACGTGACTGAAGAATCCATTCTAACTCAGGCCCTACTTAGGCTACTTTTCGATCCATTCACAAAAATCTAAGGGACCCATCTCTAAAGTAGTAACTCCCCAAGAGAGACCAACACCAAATCCAGCGATACAAATTTTAAATCTATTTTTTATAAGTTTTTTATCTAAGTTATAACAAATTACTAAAGGGGTAGAGGCTGAACTTGAATTACCAAATTTCTCAACCACATTACTCGGCATTTTATCAGGAGATACATTGAGTTTTTTGGCAAGTTTTCCCAACATAAAACGATTGGGTTGATGAAACATGAAATAATCAACGTGGTCAATCCCAATTGAAGAGGTTTCAAAGAATTGCTTAATAGAACGAGGGACATCGGTTTGAGTGAAGGTAAATATCCCTGCGCCATTCATGTAGAAATCATCCTCGCTTCTTCGGTTCCCATCTGCAAGCTCTTTGATCTCACGAGTTTCATCATTCGAGGGTTTACGAAAACCTCCAGCAGGAATTTTGAGCCAATCACTTCGAGATCCATCAGTATTTAAATTAAGTGAGATTTCATTTTCCTCTTCACTATTTTCGATTATGGTGATTGCCCCAGCATCGCCGATAATGGGAAAGATGTTGCGATCATATTGGCAGGCTCGCCGACTGAGCGTGTCGCAATTTATTAAAACAATTTTACCATTGCAGGAGGATTCTAACAGGAGAAATGCCTGTAATAATCCATAGACATATCCAGTGCAACCTTGATTGATATCAAAACAGAGAACCTGTTTTCCTAACCCCAGTTTTCCATGGAGAATTGATGAGGTCGGTGGCATAAAATGATCTGGTGTTTGAGTAATAAGAATCAATGCACCAATATCCTCTTTGTTAAGAAGTCCCTTTTCTATAAGATATTCCATACCATACAGAGCCAGGTCTGAGCCGCATTCATCACCCTTAACAATTCTTCTTTCATTAAATCCCATTACTTCCTGAAGATTAAGGCACTTTTCCTTTGAAAAGCCGTAGTTGTCAATTTCATCTAAGAATTTGACAGTGTTCTTTGGCACGACAGTTAAAACACCGGATACTTTTTTGTTATTAAATTTAAAGTCCATTGTTTTCCCTATACCTCCTGACAAATGCTTCTAAGGTTTCCAGGTTCTTAAAATTTTCCGGGGTGACATCAGCGCCATCAATTGAAATGTTGAGCTTTTTTTCTAAGGCAGCCACCAGTGTAACCACATCAAAGGAATCTAGCAAACCATCATCAATAAAGTTTTGCGATTGTGAAAAATCAGTGCCTGGGCTTATGGAATCAAGAATAGGTAGTAACTCGCTCACAAAATTGCTCCAATCCGGAAAAATTGGCTATTGTAACTTCTCTGCCAATGATTTTCGATCAATTTTACCGTTTGCATTAATCGGTAATTTTTGAAGATAAATATACTTTCGTGGTATCATGTAGTTTGGAAGTTGTTCAGATAGTCCTTTTTTAAGGGTTGCAACGGTTTGTTCTTCCATGGATTCGTAAAAGAGAACAATCTCTTTTGATTGCTGATTGTAAAGAATACAGCACTTGTCAATGCAGTGCAAAGCGTCTGCAGCTGTCTCAATTTCACCAAGCTCTATACGATATCCCATATGTTTTATCTGAGAATCTATGCGTCCAATAAAGAGTATTTGGCCCTTTTCATTTTTCATAACTAGATCGCCTGTGCGATATATTCTGTCAGCATAATTTTTTTGCAAAGGGTTTTGACAAAATACTTCCTCAGTTTTCTCTGGAGCGTTCCAGTATCCTAAGGCTAGGGAAGAGCCCCGAACACAGAGTTCGCCCTGTTCACCATTTTTTGCCAGACGATTATCATTGGTAAGAATTATAACACCGGAGTTTTGGCAGGGATACCCTATAGGAAGAGTCTCCTCTGTGTTGTAAATACGATCAACAAAGAAATAGGTGCAATCGACGGTTATTTCTGTGGGGCCATATAGATTGATATAGGATTTGTTTGGAAGCTGAGTCTGCCAATAGGCCAAATGTTTTGTGGGCATTACCTCTCCAGCAAATACAATTTTTCTTAAAGAGGGAAGTCGCTCCGGAGAAAGCAATTGCATTTTTGACACCGAGACTAAAACAGAGGGCACAAAAAAGATAAACGTAATTTGGTTATTTTCAAGATATTCAATGAGTTTTATAGGAAAGAGAAATAGACTTTCGGGAATAAAGTTTATTGTTGCACCTGTTGCCCAGCTTAGGTAGATATCTAAAGTAGAGTTGTCAAAAAAGAGTGGTGCCTGGTTTCCAATAATGTCTGAATTGTCAACTTGTAAACAGGCGATTGCCCATTCAATGTAATCCATCACACCCCTATGAGGGACGACAACACCTTTTGGTGTTCCGGTTGAGCCGGAGGTAAACATAATATAACAGGGGTCACAATCAATGATCTGATCTGTCATACTTTTACACTCCTCAATCATCGCTTCAATGAAAAGTGTTGAAGTGTAATCTATGTTTTCAAGGAATATTATATCTTGAAGAGGAATGCCAAGCTCTTGCAGTCTCTCCTTTAAAGTGATTGAGCTGATCACTATTCGAGGTTGCAAATTTGACAGAATTGTCCTAATGCGTTTTTGAGGAGATTTAATATCAATAGGGACATAAAAGTTTCCCGATAAGAGGGACGCAGCAAAGCTGATAATTGCAGCATTTCCTTTGGGAAGGTAGACGAGTATGGGCTGATTGAGTATGCCCTGTTGCCCTAATAATTTTGCTATACAATATGCCTTTGTAAAAAAGTTTGCAAAGGTGATTGTTCCCTGGTCGTCAATAGCACATGCTTTATCAGGAGACTTTAAAACGGTGTTGTAAAGAAAGTGTATAGAGGTATTATTCATGGTGATCGTCTATTGCTAATTATTTAGCTTTTTCCCAACATATTCAGCAATTTGGGTGATAGTATCAATCTTGTCAGGGCTTAACTCACCCTCTTCTGGAAATATGTCAAACTCATCATCCATAAAACTGATTAATTTCAAAATGGATAATGAATCAAGAATACTGGAGTCTACCAATGAATCATCATTACCAATAGATTCTGTAAATCCTGCTTCTTTAAATTCATCTAACATAAAGCTGCGAATTTTCTCTTTAAAATCCATGATTTTATCCCCTCCAGGAGAGCAAGAAATGGTTAAGAAATTTGTATGATTAAGGTTTGCTGAATGGTTAAAGCTGATTGCAGCTTAGGTTTTCGGCTCAAAAGTGTGAATCATTCTATTACGATTTACTTAAGGCAACACAGATTGTTGGGTTATTACAGCCCTCCAACTTAAAACATTTTTTTTGAGCTGCGTTTAGATGAAATACATTATACGATAAATTAAGCGAAAGTGCTTGGACAATAGTGTTGCACAATTGATATCCAATTTCCCAAAGAGCACGCCCAAGGGACTCATTAGCGTTAAATAGTATAAAAGTATCCCAAGTTGGAAAGTATGCCTTTTGCTGATTGATAACATCACGATGGTATGTTCCAATTTTAGATATCCTATGAGTCGGTCTATTTTTATCCCAATTATTATAAAGGTATAGACCATCATTTTCAACTAAATAAACCGAGGAAATAGTTTGTTTGCCTGCCCACGTTGGAATGGTTAATCCCCAGGGAGTAGATTTATACAAGTGGGGTGTTCTTCCCCGAGCTGCCCATAGCAGTTGGCCAAGTAATTTTTGATCCCTTATTGGATCACCTAAATACTCCATGCTCAATTGATCGATTGCTTTCAGAAGCGGCATCGATCCTTTACGAGTTGGATTGGGTAAATTGCCCTCTTTCCAAGGACTTTCTGTTTGTGGTAGATCACTGCTCCAATACGAGTTGCTATATGAGGGTTTCATAGGCCCAACACGCAATGAAACAGTGTTTAGTGTCTCAGGGGAAATTACTTTCCCATCCTTACCCCTATTATTAAGGACATTTCCAATTCCTAAAGCAGAACAGACTAAGGCCGCAGCCTGTTGCTGAATTCCATTGACGATCATTGACCAATCGCGATCATCCCCAGTAAGTGAATTATTAATGAAAAACTGAAGAGAGCTCTTATTTGGCTTTACCGTTGATGTATGATTCCCTGCTAGGTTTTTGCATTGAGCATGGGAGCTGATTCTATTGATTTGATTTGAAGACAGTCTTTTATTTTTATCAAAGATCCCCCAATGAAAAAGTGTTGAATCATCATCAAAATCACTGGAACATCTCGAGTTTAGAGCGGTTTCAACAGATATGCTTTCACCGCCAGGTGGAAGTGTTGACTCAACACGATCTTGTAAAGGGGGTATTTGAGGTGACGGTTTCAACCGATTCTTCAATTTTCTTATGGTGATTTTTATCTCACTACACCCAGAAAAACTATACAAGAGAGGAAGTGTGCTATAAAGGCTCGCTAATTTTAGGAACGTTCTTTTCTGCACTATTGTTTTATTCCTTTTATCTTTTGGACTATTTTTGTTGGTTCAGCCAAGGGCATTGCAAGAATTCTTACTGGTTTACTAGATAATAAAAGAGTTAGGATAATGCAGATAGGTACATATATACAGATTAAAGAAATTAGATTAATGCTTTTAGGATATAAATCAATTGTTGTAAGGGTCCTAATAATAATCCAATGTAACATAAATGAATACAGTGAATATCGCCCATAGTTGGAAAAGAATATCTGAGTGGTTGGCACAAATCGCAAAAAAGAGATTCCTACAGTAGTTGTAATACTAAATATAAGGAGACGGTAAAGGGGGTGGAAAAAAGGTGCATCCATTTGACTATAGGGTGAGTCGTGGAAAAGCCAATGCGATGATTGCGGCGTAAAATAAATGGAAAGGACAAAAACTATGCAAAAAATTATTAGCGGGATATACATAGGTAATGCTCTAGACTTAATCCATGAAATTTTATCCTTACAAAAATATCCTAAAAGGAAAAAGGGAAACAACACGATTGTTCTTGATAAGCTTAAAAATCTATCGATACTATCACTATAGCCAACTAAGAGTGCAACTAACATCGATATAACCAACAAGATCAATAAGGGAATTTTTTGAAGCGCAATTAAAAGAAGTCTCCAAGTATAAAGACTTAAGAGGTACCATGCAATATTATGGGGAAATAGGAGTGAGATATTAAAGTCTTTAAGGCCAGACCCAATCCAAATAAAGAGAGAAAAAAAGACTTGATACAATAGATAAGGCAAAAGTATTGAAAGTGTTAGGTTGCCAATATTTTTGAGGGATAGTTCAGCCTTACTAAAGATACCAGAAATAAAAACAAAAAGAGGTATATGAAATGTATATAGAATGGTGTATATAATTTGAACTGTATTACTAAAATTTTCAATAGGTTCAATAACATGGCCTAAAATTATACAGGCGATAAGCAAGAATTTTGCATTGTCAAAAAAGGGGTCTCTTTGCATTGTGTTTTTTACGTAATGAGAATTGTTTTACAGTAGTTCTAGGATTGAAGATTTCATCGATAGAAGTAGAGTAGATAATTCTCTTGTGTCTTTTCCCAGTGTAACTGAAGAACATATAGTCCATTAGAGATTTTGGGATCAAAAAGGAGGGAGATATTACTATTACATATCTTTGATTCAATACTTGACCACAACATTTTTCCAGATAGATCACAGAGAGCATGGCCAATGAGTTGATCTGATTGATTATGAAGCTGAAGTACCTGCGACCCTCTGAGTTTTAAAGTCTTGCTGGCTTTTTTCTTCTTCCGAATACTTTTATTAATTGCTGTGATGGAATCATCACTTAATTCAACTACCGATGCACCGGAATAGTTATTCTTTGTACCGCTTGCTACATAGAGCCTGTTTTTTCCATCTCCTCTTCCATCACCAATTGTACATCCACCAGTAGCTGCAGTAATACCATCAATATCAAATTTGCTTTTTGATATATTCCAAGTATATTCTTTAAGTCCAGAGTTCTTTTCTGAAACATAGAGCCTAGATTGTTTGTCTACTCTAACTGCTCCACTTCTTATATAAAACCGTTGGGCATTTTTCGAGTCCACTGTCAAGGTGTCCCACTTTCCAGAAGAGTAGGTAAACTCCATAAGCGGGCCCGTCCAGGCATAAACACGGTTTAATGTGTCATTTCGAACTGAAGCAACATGGGTTGCCCAACTCGAATTTGAGGGAGCTGTATAGACGATGCTTTCTTTAAATGCCGTACCATCCCAACTGAATTCGTGGAGTGTTTTCCCATATCGGCGACCCACATAGATTCTGTTAGTACCATCGTTTCGACCATCGCCTAAAGAAAATTCTCCCACAGTAAAGTCACATACCACCTGCTCATCAAAGCTTTGTCCGTTCCAGGAATATTGAAAAAGGCCTTTGTCACTGGCAATGTATAAACGCTCTTTTCCATCATTACATCCATTTCCAGAACGAGTGGCATATATATTCGATTTTCCAGTACTATTTGTCAACGTTGAAAGAGGAGACCACCCATTGGAATAGGATGTAAAGCGGACACCTTTGCTTCCCCATTCACCAATGTAAAAGGCATTAATACCATTATTTTTTAATGCTGCTATTCTGGGCGCACAATGCGTACCAATCCCCGAGTAAATTGTATCACTGTGCCAAAGGCTGTTGGTAAAGCTCCACTCAAATCCTTTTCCTTGATAGGTTCCCGAACCATAGAGACGTAGTTTGCTGTCATTTCGGCCAACACCGAGGTTTACACCGTCAATTTTATAGGGACGACCAGGTAATATCAAAGTCTGTTTAAATTCACCGAAACTCTTGTAAAATAAAGAAGTGGCCAGTATGAGACATACTGGAAACCACTTCGAGATTGTTCGATGACTAAAGTTATATGTATTGCTAATTAAGGATACAAATTTTTGTTGGTTGATATCTTTCATAGGTATTATCAATTGTTACAATATATTGTCCTGAGGGAATCACATTTTCCTTAAAGTCCCACTGAATTGTATGGTTGAAGCTTGGTTGAATGCTATTATAATTCCAGATTTTTTTACCCTGTGTGTTGTAAATATTTAAAGAAACTTTGTTTTTCTTGGATGGTTTAATAAGAAAAGTTAGTTTTCCATTTCGGTGAATTGTTTTAAGATAGACTCGTCCACCCTCTTTAATAGGATTTTTAATGGGTATTACCGCATCATTATAAATTTTATAAATCCCTACACCTAATGGTTTCAGCTGATCTGTAAAAGTTTTTCCACTTAAAACAATATTACGAGAGTTTTCACCATAAACCTCTATTTTTGCATTTTTATAAAGAGACTCAAAGGTAAATTCAACTTTTTCAGTCTTTTCTTTTATATTTGCAGCAAAAAGAAATGTCGTGTCATTATGCTCCTTTGCCATTATGTCAACCCTGCCACCATCAAGCTCTTTATGGCTGATTTTGAGTTTTGGGGAATCCCCCAAAATTCCATGGGTTAGATTCTTGATATCTTTAACAAATGTCCTCATCGCTGCAAAATTTTTTGGTGGTGTAGTACCCTGATAATGATACCAATGAATACCCTTGATTCCATGCACCACCATCAACCAACACATTAAGGTAACCTCTTCCGGCTTTGGGGTGCCTCCACCTCGACCGGGTAAGCAATCTGCCGTTTGTACAAAAGCTGTGGTAGGAAGTAATCGATAATTCCACTTATTTACATTATCAGCTGCCAATGCCATCTCTTCAAATCCAACATCGTATTCAATCGGATATACATCAAAGCCATACATATCAGCGACAAGATAGGGATACATCCATTTGTGCACTTTCTCTGTTAAGAACTCATTTGTCGGTGAATGAAAATAGAGCCCCATGGCAATCATGTTTGTAAAACGGCTGGGATCTTTTTTCTGTGCGATTTTCCACCAAGAGTAGTAATCTTCAGCTTTATATCGATTAAATATTGGTTCCTCTCTAAAAGACCACCAAGCAACTCGTTTATGATGTTTAGCGTGTTCAACATAACTAGATGTGACAGCGTCTGTCCAGGGGTTAGGGCCATCAGCTTTTTTGCAGCCTGTATTCATGGGACCAAAACAGTATAAATCGTACTTAAAGGCAGAGTCTAAATATTCCACAAATCGTTCTTTGGTAGGTGTGCCCCAATCTTGACCATATAAAATATTTATATACTTATTTTCAGCCCAGTTTTTCAAATGTGCTCGATTTAGTCCAAAAGGAGATACTGGAAAAAATTTCTTTTTATTTATTAAAACATTATTATCTACATCAATTGTTACAAATGGATCTCCCTCATAATTTTTATCGAACATTACTGTGTCTTTAGCTTTTTCATTACCCTTGCTATCTGATAGGGTCACGCTAAAGGTGTATATGGCTTTGCTTAAGCCAGAAAGGTTAACCTGAACCTCTTCTCGGCCTTTGATATTATTTGATTTTTTTAGGATATTTTTGCTATATCCATTTGATCCAAAAAGATCAATAGATAATTGATCATTTGATGAAAAATTATTTAATACAGCTATGGCTTTCGCACCAATACGGCCAGTAAAGTTTGGGTGAATTATAGTTATAGTTTTGGCACTCGATCTTAGGTGATACTCATCGATAAAAACATCATCAAAATTGATAGAACCGGAGATGTCACTTGAGGAAGATTCATACATGGCTATCCAACCTAACCTTAATTCGTTTATTCCCTCCACCAAGGTTAAATTTGAACTTGAGATATCCTCTTTACCATCAACAAAGACTTTATAGGTACCATTTGTTCCATTTGCTGAATATTGGACTTCGATACAGTACCATTTTTCCGGTGAAAGAAAGGCCTTTCCTTTGCCGGCATTTTTAGTTGCAAGATAATATTTATTCTCAGCTTCCTTTTTTAATCTAAGGGCTTGAACAGTACCAGTTCCTGTTTTTGCTATATTGAAAAAATCGATATGATGATTTGTGTTCATATTGATTTTTTTTAGATACACATAGGATCGAATGTAAATACTATTAGTTTCCTTATAGTTTTTTTTCAGATAGGCAATCCTTCTCTCATTTAAGGCTGGAATGGTGGCACAGGCCGAGTATTTACCTGAGTAGCTAACAACACTATCCAGTTCAATTTTTGAAGGCTCTTTAATTTCGCGCCATGACCATGAATAAAAATCTCCCCGCTCAAATTGGTCACTAAAGATGTACGTTGGCCAGGTGTAAGAGAATGCTGAGGAAGTTACTAAAAGCATTGTACATGAAAGAAACATTGTGATTCTTTTTACTATAAAATTTCTTGGTCTGAGTAGATGTGTAATCATATGAGCCTCCATGAAATTTAAGTGATCTTGATCACATTAATTATATCATTTAGGCAAGCAAAAATCCACAGACAACTAAGCTTTGCCAAGTAAAAATTAAACAACGGAGACACCATTTCCGTTTTTGGAAATTCATATATAGGACAGGTGATACTACGTGAAGATTAATTTACAAAAACTAGCCATTGTGAAGAAATATTTGGGGTGCTTAAGTCTTTTAGGAGGTTATAATTATCCTTCTCTCTGGTAGGCAGACCAATGGATGCACTCTATCAAGGAAAAAAATAAACAGCTGAGGAATTGGTTTAAACTTTCAGATTGGCTTTTAGCTGTAGCTTTGGTATGTTTTGGCCATGTAAAGGAATATCAAATTTGTATTCCCATGCGAAAGTCATCAGAGACGTCAGTATATTAATTAAATGTATGGTTAAAACTAAGAGATTTCTGTTAATTGTTGAGTGATGAAATGTAATAGTGTTCTATCAGAAGTAACCGTGTCAGGAACAGGCTTCTTTTGAAGTACTATCTTGGGAAAATCAGATGCGCTTTCAATCTTGACGACCTTTTTTGCTTTTATCAGAGCTTTTTCAACCTCTCCTAACTTTCCACCAAATATATCGTAAGAGGGCCTATTTAAACAAACCGCCTCTCTAATCATACTACCACCGCCACTGATCACTCCATCTGAAAACCATATCAGGTTTTGACCGTTTAATCTTTTTTTAAGCAAAACCACATTTTCATGATTGGGAAACTGTGAAAGAATTTTGTCTCGTTGGACTTTATATCTTGGCAAAACAACCACTTGAACATGCTTGAATTGAGAGAGATACGAGATAATTTGTTCATCAATTTGATCATGATCACTTCCAGAATGATAGTGAGCATAGATCGAATTCATGCGAATGACTATTATTGTTTTTTTTAAGTCAATACCTGCCTCTGTAATTTCGTTGACATCGGGGACAAAATCATAGGCGTAAATCGACTCCTTTAATCCTGGGTATATTTTTACATTTTCGCCCTTTTTTAAATGAGTTAACTCCTCAGGAATGTATACGGTATGAGAAAACGGATATATCAAGGCTGAATTGCCAAATTCATAATCACCCATATTGACCATAGGAATTCTTAGCAACCAGGCGACGAATGTCTGTGGTCTGCTGCAAAAGCTAAATCCAAGAGATATTCTACGAGAAATTGCAAATTTAAATAGGAGAATAATTCGCAAAAATAATGAGACAAGCTTGGCTTTTTTACTTTTTCCAAAAAATGAATCAATAATATATACCCCTTTAAGGTCATATTTTTTGATTAATTCGGGAACCTCTAAGTATTTCCGCCCTGTTATAAAAATTTTAAATAGCTTTTGCTTTTCAAGCTCTTTTATTATTGAATAAAAGAATGGCACGTCCGGTGCTGTCACTAAGTCAATCCAGAGCGTTCTTTGCTTCATAATCTCTATCTTTTATGAGTGTTCATTTTTTAAAATTTCAATGATTTTTTTACTAGTTTGGCCATCGCCGTATGGATTTACAGCATTTGCCATTTTTGAATAATAGTTGTCGTCGGTTAATAATTTAGAGACTTCACTTACAATAATATTTTTATCAGTTCCAACAAGTTTTGCTGTTCCTGCGTCAATTCCTTCTGTCCTCTCCGTGACCTCTCGCATGACTAATACAGGTTTGCCCAGTGAGGGTCCTTCTTCTTGAATGCCTCCTGAGTCAGTTAATATGAGATGGCACTTATTCATTATCCAAATTATATAAGGATAGGAAAGAGGTTCCGATAGGTGAACATTGTCACATTCGCTAAGAAATTCCGAAACCGGTTTTTGAACATTTGGATTTAAGTGTACAGGATAAATAAACTCAGCATCAGGATATTTTTGTGCAAGTTCCTTTATTGCCAAGCAGATGTTCTCGAAGGGGGTGCCAAAGCTTTCACGCCTGTGCCCGGTAATTAAAACGATTTTTTTATTAAAATCAAGAAACTCAAATTTTTTATAGAAACTTTCTTCTCCACGCTGTTTAATGATATCCAAGCCTAAAAACAGAGCATCAATGACGGTGTTTCCAACATTCCAAATTGATTGTGCTATACCTTCAGCGTTTAGATTTTTTACTGCCAATTCAGTTGGGGCAAAATGATAATCTGCAATATGACTAACCATTTTTCTGTTTAATTCTTCGGGAAAGGGAGAATATTTATTAAAACTTCTTAATCCCGCTTCTAAATGAGCAACCTTTTTTTTCAAATAAAAGGCTCCCAATGCCCCGAATAAAACTGTTGTAGTATCCCCCTGTACAAAGGTTATATCTGGATCAGATTCCTCTAAAATCTGTTTAATTTTCTGAATACCCTCTGCGGTTAAATCGAATAATGATTGATTTGGCTTCATTAATTCTAGGTTGTAGTCAACCTTAATTGAAAAAAAATCGATCACTTGGTCTAGGAGTTCTTTGTGTTGCCCTGTGATGCAAACCGTGACAGAAAAGGATTCGGTGTTTTTTTGAAACTCTCGAATGAGGGGGGCCATTTTAATGGCTTCTGGACGGGTTCCAAAAATAAAAAGAATTTTTTTCATATTTTTATAAATATCCTACAATTGTTATTGATTAAAAAATGTTAGGAAAGCTTTTTAAGTGATTCAACTATAAAGGATAGTAAAACATTATCATCGAACTGCTTTTGGTGCTTTTTTGATTTAGTCAATTTTATAGAACTAAAGTCATTCTGAGACCGTAGTTTTGTTACTTGCTTCGAATTAATGAGCATACTTTCAACAACACCGATATGTCCATGAAAGATGTCATAGGCGGGCGTGCCAAGACACACAGCTTCTCGTATCATACTTCCACCCCCACTAATAACACCATCTGAATGCCATATTAGATTTTGACCATTTATTGTTTTTTCAAGAAGAATGATGTTTTCATTTTTTGAGGCTAATTGTTGAATGTGCTCAAACTGTTTCTGGTATCTGGGAAAAACAATAACTTGAACATCTTTCTTTGAGGAAATATACTCGATGAGTTCTAAATCAATTGATTTTGTCTTAATTCCTTGATAGTGAGCGAAGGTTGAGTTCATTCTAATAGTAATAATAACCTTCTCTAATGAGATATTCGCTTGTTCAAGTTCACCAGGATTTACTTCGAAATCATGGGCATAGAGAGATTCTTTCAATTCCGGATAATAGATGATTTTACTTTCTAAGTTTGGCTTAGAAAATTGAGTCAACTGTTTGAATTGTGGAGGAATTAGTATATGATGAGACAATGCGTTTATCATCCGTAACTCACCACCTTCATAATCAAACATGTTTACAATTTTTCTCCGCAATAACCATGCTGCAATAGTCTGAGATCGGCTTGCGAATGAGAATGCTATGTCGCATCTATTTTTTAGTCCAAACAGAAATAGTTGTAGTGATCGAATTACCAGAGCAAGGCATTTGTCCCAAAATTTTTTCCCATAAAAACAATCAATAAATAGTATTGAATGAAGATTGTATTTTTTTGAGAGCTCAGGGACGTGTAAAAATTTACGACCCGTAATAATTAATTCAAAGGTATCCTGTTTTTTAATCTCATTAATAATGGTATTAAAAAATGGTACATCCGGTGCCGTAACAAGATCAATCCAAATTATTGTTTTTTTCATGTTTTTTTAAATAAAATAGTTAGTAAATTTCTCAACTATCAACAACCTTGTTTTTTCTTAGAATGTGATAATTCTTTAAAACAATAACATTTTCAATTATGTTTCTCCAAAGGACAAGTTTAAAATATCTCTTTACTTTATTGTCTACTTTAATTCTTGGCTTCTTTTCTTTTCTTGCTGTATTGTATCCTTTATAAAACGTGTACGAAAACCGTATGCCAGATTTAATGGCCCAAAGGATACATTTTAATAGTATATAATAATAAGGGGTGTACCGGGTATACGTACTTTCTCCATAGTAAGAAAAATCTATTCGTATTCCCATTTCCCGAGATTCAGCTTTAATTTCTTTGAACGATTGAGATTCCCATCCCTTTGTCCATGCAAGGGCTGCAGAGATTGCATCTGCTGAATTTCCAACTAAATAGCCGGCTTCATCAAAACACTCTATTTTCCATATTCTAACAGCCCCACGCACCCAACGAAGTGGCATGTGATCATATTGTAAATGATTTTTTACTCGGTAACTTATCACACCACTGGCAATTCCAAGTTTTGGCAACACTTGGAACCGTCTTATTAATTTTAAATAATAGTCGGGCTCAACAAAACAATCTGAATCGAGAATTCCAGCATAATCAAAACTTATTTTTTCTTTTTTTCGGATAGCATTAAATTTTTTAAAACCAAATGAAATAACTTGAGAATATTTGGAGCCCAGGGCATAATTTTTGTCAAGTGATGTTAAGTTATAGAGACGGACTTGGTCAACATTTTTTATAGTTGAAACATTTTTTTCTAAAAACTCTTTGCTACCATCATCACTATCATCATTAATAATTATCCACAGTGCAATTTTTATTGATTGGTTTTCAATAGAGCTAATCAGTTCCTCAAGATTTTCGAGTTCATTCTTAACTGGAGTGATTAAAGCGATCTTATTTTTTTGGTCCACCTATTTTAACCTTTAATGTAATTAATGAATAGTTTGAATTTAGCTATAGGAGTTTTGTACTAGCCAGAGAACAGATTGATAGCTGACTCTTATTTTTTGCGAGGCCAATTCTTTTTTATTTTTATTAAGAAAGGTGTATAGAATTGAAAACAGAAAAAATCTAATAGAATGAGTAAGAAGATAGATGAGGAAAAGTGATAAAAATTTATATGATGAAAAGTATTTGCGATTGAACTGTGTCTGAGCTTGTAAAAGATGCTTGTTGAATTTAGCCGGTGAAAGTGAAGAACTTGCACCGCCGTAGTGGATAACCTTTGCAGTTGGCAGGTAGGTTACCCTGTAGCCCCCCATTCTAAATCGTACACAGAAATCTTTGTCTTCACCGTAGAAGAAAAAATTTTCATCGAGCATACCAACTTTTTCTAGTGCGCTTCTACGAATGAACCAAAAACAACCAGACAGAATTTCTACATCTTTTGACAGCTTTAGCTTGTCAAAAGTATAGAACTCTCCACTAAAAAGAGTTGTTCGTTTCAGATAGTTATGTATTCCAGTGGCTTCAATTAAGTTGTTCCATATTGTAGGCATCTTCCGGCAAGAACATTGATAGGTCATGTCTTGGTTGAAAACTGCAGGACCAGAAATACCGATGTTTTCTTCACTCTCCATGAACTTGAACAATAGGGGAAGTGCTGGATTTATTATCTTTATATCCGAATTAATAAGGGCCAGATACTTGCCACGACTCATTTTAATGCCAATATTATTAGCTTTGGCAAAACCCAAATTCTGTTCATTTTCAACAAGTTTAATTTTGGGGAATTTTCTGCGGAGTACTGCAACGGAGTCATCTGAAGAATCATTGTCAACAACAATGATTTCTAAATTGAGTTTTTCTTGATATGAATAAATAGATTCAATACACTCAACAGTAAGTTTTTTCGTGTTCCAATTTACAATAATAACAGAAATATCTATCAACTTGACACTCTTCTATGTTTGAAAATGTTCAGCAAATTGCAAATGATGTTGGTTCGCATGCACGATTATTATTGCAAAAAGAAGGTATAAGCTTAAATGAATTTTTGCACCAAAATAATTCATACCAAAGAATGCTGTGACATGGGCAAATAGGGCTGATCCTAAGAGCCAGGCAATTTTTTGATATTGCGATCTATCGTTTACTCGAAAAATTGTATTACCGCACAATTTAAATCCCAGGGAGATGAAAACAATAAATAAAACGAGGGTAAGGAAACCTCCTCGAACGCCGATTGAAATGTATGTGTTTGTGACATCCCAAAGGTTTCGGCCCCAATGTGCTGTGTCAGATCCTAGTAGCCACCACTCTCCAAATCTTCTAATTGCATTATCAACTAAAATAAATCGATGATACCCCGTTGAACCCCCAACAATACTAGCTCTGCCAATTAAGGCCCAAACGGGAGCCTCCATGCAAAAGTGCAATCCTATTATTGTTAAAACGAGAGTTCTTCGTACTAATTGCATCCGATATCGTATAGAATAAACTGCAATGGAAAACAGGGCTGCTCCAAGAGCCATGACTGGCCCACTTGAATTTGAGGTAAATGTTATTATAATTCCTGCACCAATCGCGATATACCCAAGAAATTTATCAAATCCCCATCGTTGTCGAAGGATAAAAAACAGGGGGATTGAAGTGGCACCAAAAGCTCCAGCCAATAAAGGGTGCCCAAAGGCTCCCTGGCAACGTAATTTACCTTCACGAATCACGGTGAATTCAGGAACACCACCAAAGATGTAGAAAAAGTTTTTTCCTGTAAAATATTCATTTAACATTAATACTGCTGTGATACAGCTAAAGATCGCTAATGTCTTTAAAGCAACAATAATATCTTTGTGATCCCGCAATTGTACCCGAAAGAAAAAATAGATCCCCAGTGCAGATATTCCATACCCTAAGGACCACACAACAGCAGCTATTGTGCCAAAGCGAATTGAATAGATGGTCATGTAGGATAAGACATAGAACATAAAAATTTTGTCAATTAGATAGAATCGAGTGGTTTGGAATTCTCCACGAAATATAAATCTAATTAAGGTGGCAGTTATTAAAATTCTTAGTAAGGTAAAGTCAAATCCAGCGATCACAATCCTCTGATATTCTGTTACTAAATATCCTAAAATGCAAAATGGAATAATTATATAAGTTCTTGGTAATGCAAAAATTAAAACTACCATTATGATGGTAATCAACAGAGCCATTGGTGTTATGGTAGTCATTTTGCTATTGTATCTTTTTCTATATATTAAAAATTGTCGATGCTAACTCAAAAAGTGAGTGCGCCATGTTATTAATTTGTAATGTTGGTTAGTTGTTCTTCGATTGTTTGTTTAATTGTGGGCAATTTGTTTTGTAAAATAGTTTTATATTCATTTCTTTTTTGAAACAAATGATCTATTTGAGTGATCATCGACGTACTCTCTAATTTTCGAGCATCTAAGACTAAGTCATTTACACCTATTGAGGAGTATACCCCGATAAATTTTTTACTGTAGGCAACACCAACTGCTGGAATACATTGGGAAAGCGCTGCAATACAAGAGTGCATTCGTGCTCCAATAAAGAAATCACAGGTACCAATAATCCCCTTAATGTTATATTGATCGAATTCCTTTGAAACATAATGAATGTTGGGTACCTCTTTAAATGAGTCATAGATTTTTTTTATCGCACCAAGGTCTTGTGATTGATCTGTGTCTGAAGAAAAGGTGTGAGGGATAAGTAAAATATCTATATTTGATTTAGCAATTAAATGCTCGATTAGTCTATTAGTGAAATCTTTATAGTCAAATGCCAAGCCAAACATATTCTTTCCAGTGTACCCCCCTGTAAATAGGAGCCCACTAATATTGAGACCAAGTAATTCATGTTTTGATTTCTGTAAAGGTGGACACACTGTGGAATCTGCTGGCATATGTGACTCAAGCGTAAATGCAACGTCTGGACAGAGGGAAATTTTGGCTTCTGGAGTTTTAAATTCTTTTTTAATAAGAGAGATGCTTTGCATGTCTCGAGAGAATATGTGAACAGCCTGTTTAATAAAATAGCGTGCTATTATTTTTGAATATTTTGAAGTAAATGGGCCGTATGTTTGAGGAAGTAGTAAATACTTTTTGTTGCATAATAGAATGATAATACGTGGTATTGAATCAAGTATCATCCTTTGTAAGCCATAAATATCGGAAAAGCTATCTCCTCCACAGATGTCCCCAATATATAAGGAGTTTCGAATGGTCCCTATCCACCGGTTTTTCTGTTCAATCTTCTTTCTTATTGCTTTTATAGGAATAATTCTCCAAATAACGGCAAATAGTAAAATGGTGAATAAATGCTGTTGAAATTTTGATCGCGGAGATAATCGGTAATTGACAACTGAAACTGAATGACTATTGCCATCTATCATAAATGGAATGCTTCGAGATGAACGACTTGCTGTGAGTAAACAAATCTCTTTTCCAGGATAAATTCTTGTCATCAGACGAATTAGGGAAGCTGATAAGGCTTTGACACCATTATTTGTTGTGTCCATGGAGACACCTAATAAACAAATATTCTTAAGCTCGTTTTTCTTTGTCTGTACTGTTTTTGTCATAATATTTTTAAAGGGCTTGTTTGTTCGATTTAACTGATTTCATTGCTAGGTAGGTAATGATCGCCGTAACTATCAATGTTCCAAAGCCAATTGAAAGCCATTCAGAATTCAGTATAGTTTTATTCACAAGTACCAATAACATTCCCCCCAAAAGGCAAAGGAGAAGCGGTAATGCAAATAATTGCAAATAGGGGATCAGTCGAAGACCGGTAATCTTATTAATTTTATTTAGTTGAAAAAAGAATGCCACAGATATAGATGCAACAATTGCAACAGCAGCACCATCGAGTTGATATAATGTGACAGCAGGATAAATGAGAACAATTATCGTTAATGCGCGTATACTAGTAAAAAAGCGATGTATACCCGGTTTTCCTAAAGCAAAATAGGTCAGAGATATTGGCATACCAACCAATTTTATAAACTCCGCAAGAAATACTAGCGTAAAGGGAAAAGCCATTTTTCCATAAGCTTCTCCATAAAAAAGGGATAAAATTTTTTCTGCAGAAATGCCTATAAAGAGTAAGCTAGGAATGCCAAAGATACTTATATGTTTGGTTACCGTTATAAGGGTTTGGTTGATCTTGTCATTGTCATTCTTTACTTTAGAGAGCACACTCATTAACAGCTCATCTAGGAGGGTTGCAATAAACAGCAATGGCATCCTTGCTAACCCAATCGCCATGCTATACAGACCAAGCTCTTTTGAGGGTAACAATTTACCAATTACAAAAATGTCGACTCTATTAAAGATAAATAATAAAATAGGTAACCCAAACATCCCTCGAGCAAAAGCAAAAAGCTCTTTTAATGCTTTTCTATCAAAATTTGGATTCGGTAAATAGGGACATAGAATGAAAGAAAATGCCATTCTAAAAAAAGCTTCTAATACAAATCCAATTGCCAGAATCCATTCATTTTGTATTTTGGTGACTAGAACGACTGATATAATGATACCTAGTGACGCTCCGCCATGGGAAATAAAAACCCATTTTGAGTATACTAGATTTTTAAGTGCTGCATATGCACGAGGGCTTATAGCGCCTCGAAAAAGTATTGATAGGCATACGACTCTTAAAAGCTGTGTTATTTGATCATTGTTATAGAAGTTTGCAATATAGGGAGCAATAAAGTATGCGACTAAATACAGTCCAATTGATCGCCCAAGTGAAAAAAACCATGCGCCATTTTGAAACTTAGAGTCCCCTCCAGAAGTGCTTTGTATTATTGCTTTGTCAATTCCAACCTGTGTGAGTGTCTCAAAAAAACTGTTTACAGATAGTGCTATGGCAATAACACCAAAAGCTTCTGGTGCTAGTATCCGTGTAAGGATAATATTTCTTAGAAGTCTAAGGATTTTGTCAATCACACTTCCCGATGCTAACCAAACACCTCCTCGAGCAGCTTTAGCTTTTAACGATTCGCCGGAAAACAGGGAAAAGAGCTTATCTAAAATTTTCAAATTGATTTTAATATCCAAGCGATTGAAAAATTACTTACATTTTAATAAGATTTGAGCGATAGACTTTGATAAACCGTTTATATACTTATTGCTATATGTACTTTTGATGGATTGAAGAAATTGAGTATACAGTTTGACGGGATACTTTCCAAAGGGGCAAGGAGTTTCTTCAAAATGCATATAATCGGGGTGACTGTTAAGAAGTGCCATGCCACCATTTTCTGCAATCCAGTCAATCTTTTTGTTCCATATGGACGAATCCTTTTCTTGCATGAGAACAAAGAGTGTATGGTCTTGAACAAGAGTGTAGGGTAGCTCGACATATTGGTGACCATTCTTTCCTTGCACTACAAATGGAAAAATAGTTTTTACACCAAAGGGTTGCGGTTCAAAGGGATCAGTATCGAATGTAGAAGTACCATACTCAATGTTTAACTTATGCATCCATCCTAAATTGTGATGCATTGATGGAGAACTAAAGCCGGTTGTTTCCCATTTAGCTAAATATTGATTAATCCTGTGTGCTCTATGATTAAAAATCTTTTTATTCTTAAATAGCTTTCCATCATGCGTTAATCCATGAACTCCAACACCAAAGCCGTTTTGCTTAAGAGTGGTGATAGTCTCTTCTGAAATTGTATACCGTTCAGGGACAAAATAAAAGGTCGACCAAATGCCAAGTTCTTTTTCAATTTGCATAAGCTTAAGGCAATTGTCATGACCAACTTGTGTATCTACATCATGCATTAAAACAAAGGCAAATTGTTTACCATCGGGCCAACCAACCCAATTGGATGGTTTCTTTTTTGCTTCCACATCAATGGGCCACACCGCTTTTGATTGATCTCGCTGCTTCTGCACAATATCGCGTCGAATAAGAATTTGCAGTCGTCTGGGAATCAAAGGTTTGATTGTGTAAAAAATATTATTAATTAAATTTCTTCTGGAAAACTTCATGAGTGATTAAGACCTGATAAAAAATTATTATCCCATATGTTTATAAAACAGAGATCCAACTATTTTTAAGAACCAGGAAGGTAAAATTTTAAATACTTTATAGGAAGTTGTTGGTAAATAAGATTGTCTTGTCTCACCATTTTTATTAAATGGAATCCTATGATAGGTAATTTTCTCTGAAAGTGCGCCCCAACTAGCTTTAAATCGATACAAACCTTTGTTAAAAGTATCTGTTCTGCCAAAACATAATTGTTGGAACCCATTTTTTGCATACCATTGAATCGCTTCCCAGATTATTAGGTTGTTTGCCCTTAAATGTTGAAAAGCCATATTTGAGGCACTAAATTTGTAATATGCCTTTTTGCCTACATGAAAAAAAACTCCTCCAGCAACGACTTGACTTTTGTTTTTCGCCAAAATAATTTGTCCCAGATTTTTTGAAATGATGTGCTCGTAAATCATTTTAAAAAAGCGATAGGGTTGTGGAGGAATGCCATGTTTCTTTCTAACTATACAATGAAGTTGATAGTATTCTTTTAATGCGTTTTCAGAAGTATGCCCGTGTACTTCAACATTTTCTCGAATTGCCTTTTTAATATTTGTTTTTACATTATGTTTGAACTTTTTATAAATACTCTGAGCATCATTAATCAAAGGCAAAATCTGTTTGTGAAAAAAGAACGATGATGAAGTCTCATCATCTTCGTTGAACCAATCATGTGTTTCGAGATATTTCCAACTGCTTTTTTTGCCATATTCAAAGAGGGAATGATAAACCTGTCGAAAATCTGATTTATTTAAATATAAGGGGGCACAATAATCAGAAAATGGAAGAGAGACACCTCTTCTCCCGGTTATGAGGCTATGAATTTCCATTATAGGAAGTGTTGCAGTTATGCTGTCATGCTTAAATAAAGTAAAGTAGCAAGGTGTGTAATCGTATGAATTATGAAGTACTTGAGCCCATGCTTTTGTATGAAAAATCGAGCTCTTAGGAAAGTCCTGAACAGAGGTATCCCATTCTGGAAACGTTAGGGGATTAACTATTGTGATGTTAGAGGACATAAACCTAAACCATCAGAATCGAGAAGCATATAATTGGATAATAGGTATGTCCTCATTTAACTGTATAGAATTATCGTTGTATTTTATAGAAATGTTTACACTAGCTCTTTGATTGAAGATACTACCCTTTCAACCTGACTTTCACTGAGTCCAGGAAACATAGGCATTGAGAGAAGCTCTTCTGCGACAACTTCAGTTACCGGGAAGTCACCCGTTTTATAACCAAGTTGTGTATATGCCTCTTGAAGGTGTAAAGGAATAGGATAGTGTAATCCAGTGCCAATATTTACCTCCGATAACTTTTTTTGCAATTGATCACGATTCTTTACCCGAATGACATAAAGATGATACACTGGCTTTGCTCCATCTAACTCAACAGGAGCAATTATAGAATCAACGGATGAAAAAAGCTCTGTATACTTTCGGGCAGCTTCAATTCGTTGCTCATTCCACTTTGGTAAGTTTCGAAGTTTGATGCGTAGTACGCCAGCCTGGATTGCATCTAATCGGCCATTATATCCTTCAATGTCATGGATGTATTTTTGGGCCTGGCCATGATCGCGAATCTTCTTGATAATATTTGCTATACTCTCATCATTGGTTGTAACTGCACCACCTTCTCCAAAGGCACCAAGGTTTTTCCCAGGATAAAAGCTAAAGGCTGCAGCTTTTCCAATTGATCCTGCTGTGAGCGTTTTATTCTGTTTTTTTGAGAAATAGGTTGCACCATGAGCCTGACAAGCATCTTCAACAACAATGAGTCCATACTTTTCTGCGATATCCATAATCGCATCCATGTCTGCTACTTGACCATAAAGATGTACTGGTACAACAGCTTTTACTCTTTTGCCATTATTTTTATTATAGGTTGTGCCATCTTTAAGCTCACACTCATTCTCTAAATAGTTCTGTAATTTTTCTGGAGAAAGATTATATGTTTTTTCATCAATGTCAACAAAGACAATATCTGCTCCAACTTGGGTGATAGATTCTGTTGTGGCGATGAAGGTGTTGGGTACTGTTATAACAATATCATTTAACTCAACACCGGAAGCCATTAAGGCAAAACGGACTGCATCGGTTCCACTTCCCACACCAACACAATATTGGGCGTCGCAAAATTGTGCAAATTCATTTTCAAATTCAGTGACTTGGGGGCCACCAATAAAACGGCCAGTTGCCAGTGCCTGTTCAAAGACCTCTTTGTACTCTGTTGCATTTTCCGCATGAAGTGAATTAAGATCTAAAAAAGGGATGCTTTGAGTGGTCATTACTACTCCTTGTGGTTTTGACGAATCGAAACCCGTCAATGTATTATAGAAAATTTGTTATATTCAATTAAAATAGGGTGTATATAAATGGTGCTATGGCACTACTTTCTGTGAAAACGATTAAGGCACCAAATATAAGTAATACAATAATTATTGGTAAAAGCCAAAACTTTTTTCTGACCTTCATAAATTCCCAAAATTCTGATACGATCGATTGGTTTGCCATTATATGCCTCTTGTTAATTTATTTTCCTAATATCGTTTACAAAATCTCTCTTTAGGTTGCGCTGGTTCCGGTCTATCTACCCAATAGGTTTGACACTTTCTATCTATGCGCATTGCTAAAGGCCTTCCACCAAAAAGCCGCTTTATGAAACTTGCCGGTGTTATCACGATAAAATAAGCCAAACCCATTAAAAAAGTTGTTACGGCCGTTCCAATTCCTTTACCTATGGCCATCCATCCCTTATGGATGCCCTGCAATTTCTTTGGGAATAGCAGAAGTAAAAGGCCAAGTATTGATAGGCATAGGAAGAACCAGAGGATCCTTTCGTGTTCTCGCCATACACTAATCAGAGACAAGGTGCCAAAAAAGAGAAAGGCGATGAAACCAAATTTTCTTGTTTCACCTTTTTTCATAGTTTATATGTTTCCATGGGTCATCATAAATTGCCAAAATGGGTTATGAGAATACATCCAGTTGATTTTTGGTGTGTATATCAGTTTTAGTCGAGGATGAGATCTTTTTGCCACTCCTTAGTCTCTTTCCAAGGTGGTTGCTTTTCTTTATAGAGAATAAAGTTCTCTAATACTAACACATCCATTTCTGTTCGCATAAAACAGCGATATGCGTCTTGAGGTGTACAGACTATTGGCTCACCACGGACATTAAAACTGGTGTTAACAATAAGTGCAAAGCCAGTCTCTTTTTCAAATTGGGAAAGTATGGCATGGTAATCTGCGTTTGTCGATTTATTGACTGTTTGAAGTCTGGCTGAATAGTCAAGATGGGTTATTGCTGGAATGTCACTTCGTTTTTCCTTGAGTCGCTCCATAAGTGGGGCAGATGCGGGGACCTTTTTGTCAAGGCATCGTTCCTTGTTAACTTTGGTTACCATGAGCATATAGGGGCTTGGGCTCTCAATAGAAAAATAGTTCGCAGCTTTTTCTTCTAAAACGCTGGGAGCAAAGGGGCGAAAGGATTCACGATACTTAATTTTTAAATTCATTGTGGTTTGTGTTTCTTTACTTCGTGCATCCCCTAGAATACTTCGTCCTCCCAAGGCTCGTGGACCAAATTCCATACGACCGGAA
The DNA here is from genome assembly GCA_028278335.1 of Chitinivibrionales bacterium. GTDB lineage: Bacteria > Fibrobacterota > Chitinivibrionia > Chitinivibrionales > JANQEN01 > JANQEN01. The sequence goes on from JANQEN010000082.1 coordinate 43,492, forward strand.
AGGTAGCCAACAATTTTCCCGGAGGCGATTTCTTTAGCGATTGTTGACGCTTTGTTGTCTTTGTCAAGTGTTGTATAGACAAAACCATTTTTGTCAAGATAATCACGAATGTGTTCTTTGGAATATTGAGGGCCAAGATAACTGCCATATTGAGTGTCTGTACGATCATCACACATTCGGTCTTGTTCTAAGTACCTATGCCATACTGAGAGGGCTGCTCCCAGAGCACCGCCAGCATCCCCTGCAGCAGGTTGGATCCAAATATTTTCAAAGGGACCTTCTTTAAGTATTCTGCCATTGGCAACACAATTTAGTGCAACACCTCCGGCTAGACAAAGGTTTTTTTGGCTAGTCTCTTTATAAAGATGATTAACCATTTTAAGAATAACTTCTTCAGTGACTACCTGGATACTAGCAGCAATGTCCATTTCACGTTGGGTAATATCTGACTCAGGCTTTCGAGCGGGGCCATCAAAGAGTTTGGCAAAACGACCATTGGTCATTTTCATGCCACCAAGAAAATCAAAATAGGAAAGGTTTAACCGCAGTGAGCCATCCTCCTTTACATCAATAAGATCCTTATAAATTAACTTTTTATAGATAGGTCTTCCATAAGGGGCTAATCCCATTAGCTTATATTCCCCCGAGTTTACTCTAAATCCTGTGAAGTAAGTAAAAGCTGAATAGAGCAGGCCCAGCGAATCGGGAAACTGAAGCTCCTTTAACAGAGTTAAATCCTTACCTTTTCCAAAACCATAGCTCGCTGTTGCCCATTCTCCAACCCCATCAATGGTAAGGATTGCCGCTTCAGAAAAAGGTGATGGATAAAATGCTGATGCTGCATGAGCTTCATGATGCTCAGTAAACAAAACATCCTTTTCGTAGCCGAGTTCTTTTTTTATTACCTTTGGGATGTGCAGTTTCTTTCCAAGCCAAAGGGGCATAGCCTCTATCCACGATCGAACTCCTCTTGGAGCAATGGATAGATATGTCATAAGTAAACGGTCGAAAGTAAGAAAGGGCTTGTCATAAAAAACAACATGATCTAAATCTTTGACAGAGATTTTCCCCTCGGTAAGGCAGTATTGAGCTGCCTTTTTTGGAAATCGAGGATCATGTTTTTTGCGGGTAAACCGCTCCTCCTGAGCAGCTGCAATAATAGCTCCATCTTGGACTAAGCAGGCTGCGCTATCATGGTAAAAGGCTGAAATTCCTAAAATATTCATATGATAAAAATGTGAATTATTGGGAAAGGCTAATCAATGTTGCGAATAACTTTTGCAGGGTTTCCTGCAACAATGGTTCCGGCTGGCACATCGCTTGTTACCATGCTTCCTGCACCAACAATGGCCTTTTCACCAATCGTAACATTGCACATGATTGTTGCACCGGATCCAATGGAGGCACCTTTTTTTATAACAGTCTTTTCTACTGTCCAATCATCTTCTGTTTGTAAACCACCCCCATCAATGGTGGAGCGGGGATACTTGTCGTTTATAAAGGTCACCCCATGACCTACAAAGGCATCATCTTGAATTTCTACCCCTTCACAAATGAAGGTGTGGCTTTGGATTTTACAGTTATTTCCGATGGTAGCCTTTTTTTGTATCTCCACAAAAGCACCTATTTTAGTGTTGTCACCTATGGTGCAGCCGTAGAGGTTAACAAACTTAGAGATAAAGACATCTTTACCTACTATGACATCATCGGCAATTGCATGGAATTTATTTTCTTGGTCCATAATATAACCTCATATAAAAAAAGGAGTCTCAGGAGACTCCTGGTTGTAAAGTATGTTTCAAGAATTCAATAGTTGAGGAACTAAGGCGAGTATAAAGCGGGACGTTATGTAGATATTACTTGAGAAGAATAAATCTAAAGCTTTACTGGTTTGCCATCGTTCTTGAGGGATTCGTTGCAGGCTTCTAACATTTTAACTACTTCCAAACCAGCAAGACCATCATTAATGGGGGTGATATTGTTGGAAATACAATCAACAAAGTATTGACTTTCCAATTTAAGTGCCTCAGTTTGATTGACTTTAGGCACCCACACATCACCAGAACGATAACTGACCAACAATTTATAGCGGTCACTGGGACTATTGACATCAATTCCCTTGTCATAGATCTTTACTTTTTCATCAGGACTTATATCATCCCAGACAACCATCTTTTTTTCACCACCAATAAGGGTGTTTCTAATTTTCACCGGTGAGAGCCAATTCACATTAAAATGGGCAATGAGGTTACTATTAAAATTAACACTGATATAGGCAATGTTTGCATATTCGTAAACATGTGATTTTCCACAGGCTGATATGGAGACCGGATCTTCACCTAATAGATATCGCATGATTGAGAAATCATGGGGAGCGAGGTCCCAGATCACATTGACATCATGCTGAAATAGCCCTAAATTGACTCGTGTTGAGTCGTAATAGTAGATGTCACCCAATTGTTTGTCATCAATGATTTCTTTGAGTTTATTTACTGCGCCAGTAAAGAGAAAAGTGTGATCAACCATGATTTTAAGGTTCTTTTGTGCACCAAGCTCAACCAGTTCTTGACCTTGTGCTACAGTAGCAGTAAAGGGTTTTTCAACGAAAACATGTTTGCCGTTTTCTAAAGCTCGTTTTGCAATCTCGAAGTGCGTTGAAACTGGTGTGACAACTGCTACAATATCGATATCACTTGAGTCCGTTATATCTTTGCTGTCAGCTGTTGTTTTGATATTTGGATACAATTTTGAAATAGCTTTATGAACCTTGTCGTTTTGGTCGCAGACTGCTGTGACTTGCACATCATCTAAGCTATTGAAGTTTCTTACAATATTGGGTCCCCAATATCCATAGCCGACAACACCTACTTTAATCATAGTGCTCTACCTATCCTCTCTTTCAGGGGTGTACGTTTAATAATTTAATATGCACCTTTTGCCGTTAACAGGGCAATAGGAGTTTGAAGAATTAATTTAAGGTCTCGAAGTAATGTCCATTGTTTGATATAGTTGAGATCCATACGGACCATATTCTCAAAATCACACCGACTCCGTCCATACACTTGCCAATGGCCAGTAATTCCAGGACGAGCCTCTAATACGCGACATTTATGCCAGGTGTTATACTCTTCCACCTCGTAAGGAATAGGAGGACGAGGACCAACAAGTGACATGTCACCGCGGAGGACATTGAAGAATTGTGGGATTTCGTCAAGGCTTGTTTTCCGAATGAACTTACCAATTTTTGTTACTCGGGGATCATCTTTGATCTTTGTTGGTGCGTCTTTAGCCATAGCACCTGTAATGAAATCTTTTACAAATTTTTGGTGGGCAGTGGTATTGTTATCTGTTCTCATTGAGCGGAATTTGTAAAAGCTAAACTCCTTACCAAATCGCCCCACCCTTTTTTGACGGAAAAAGACAGGTCCCTTGGAAGTAAGTTTAATAAGCATCGGAATAATAATGAAAAATGGGAGACAGAGGGTAATACCAAAGAGGCTACCCGCTATATCTAAACACCGTTTTCCCATGAGTGAAATTCTTTTGTTTACGCTATGACTATGCGTTTTATAGAGAATTTCGTTGGTCTTGTCCTTAAGCGCCTTACCTTTACCCTCTGACTCGGGGAAAAAGTGATAGGTAATATTGATAAGTTGGGCGATAGTCGAAGAAAAGGTCTTTTGAATGTGCTTTGTCATTTTCTCAATAAGGAATTCATGACCATTATTGCTCAACTCTGTGTAAATAATACCTAAGGCACTATTCTTCTTGTACCAGCCTTTGATATCGGTTTCTCTGGTACAGGTGTTAAACATTTTTGAGAGTTTTTTAACAACCTTTGTTCGTTGATTATTGTTTTCAATTTTACTGAGATCCATGAGCATCAGCATAAAAGGATTTTCTGTGCGTTCGCTTCTTTTTCGTTCCATGATAAGCATTCCGCGGAAGTAATCTTCAGGGTAAATTGAAAAGTCTTGCTTAAAGAGAATGTGTGTGTCGGTTATTGCATCATCGATTTTTTGATCGGGTATTTTCGTGGTTCCATCAATCATAGTGAGTACCCTTTCGATTCAATTATTCTTGTAACCGTAAGTATTAAGCATTGTTCAAATTTTTTATGTGTCATAGTAAGCATTGCAATTTATCTCACTGATGAGAGTTCTTGGATTCGTTTTTGAATGGTATCCTTTTTGACAGTAAACGCCAGCTTGGAATCGACATCCTTTGAATTCAACAGTGAAATGATCTCCTGATAAGCTCGCAAGGCCCTATTCCTTTCATTCACTTTTTCATAGGCCTGTGCTAAATGAAATTGAAGTTTTGGTTCTTTATTTAGTAATTCAATGTACTGCTTACGTCGCAGTAGTCGTATACTCTCTTTATATTTGCGGAGTGAAACCAATATATGTGCATAGGTATCAATAACATTTATATTATCTGGCGCTTGAAGATGTGCTTTTTTCGCAATTCTGAGCGTCTCTTTTTCATCACGATTTTTTGAGGAAACGTGAGCCCAGGCATAATTATTTAATAACAGTGCATAGCCAACACTGTCCTTTTGAAGTTTTTCTCCATGTTCAAGAATAATCGAATTGTAGATACCCTTGGCATGATCATATCGTTGGGCATTGGACAACTCCTGTGCATAGAGAAGCATGAGAGAAAGGCTGTTTTCTTTGGATTGAGTCTCCTGAAACTTTTTCTCTGCTAAATCCCACTTGTTAAGTTTGGCATAGGCTTGGATCATCAAGGGGGCTGTCAGTCTAGGATCAAGTTTGCTGGCTCCACACAATGTAAGGGTTTGCTCATATTCCTCACTTAACAGAAAGGTTTTAATATGAGCAAGTCTAAATCGGTTATCCTCCGGATGTTTTTCTAAAAGGTTAGAAAGTATTTTTCGTGCACCCTGGACATTGCCGCCCTTTAAGAGGAGCAATGCCTTGGCATAGTAGACAGAGGCGTCATCTTTAAAAGATTTCTCCAAGACACTCTGTGCTTCCATGCTTTTGTCAATGAGATTCATTTTTAGTGTGATATCTCTAAACAATTCTAATGAATTCTTTGTATAGAGCTTCTTTTTATGGAGGAGGTTAAGTACAGCTAAAGCCTTTTCATACTTATGCAACCGTGAAAGAGCTGTTGCATATTCAACGGTGATTCTTGGGGTGTGTAGATAGAGGTCAGGGAGCGCCTTATAGTAGGAGACTGCCCTTGTTAAATCATTACGGTGGGCTAACTCTCTAGCTAATGTCAAGTCGATAAGTGGGATCTTTGGCAGGTCTTGACGCAACTGAATTAGCTCTTCAAGTGATTGATCCTTTTCTTGAACAATTCCTTTGAGAGCATCATAGTATTGAAGCTCGGCCTCAGTTTCAACCTGCTTTATTTTTTGACAGAGGCGACTGATTTTATTGAGTTTCGCTGTGTCCTGCTCAGCCAAGTAGATATACCCTAGCATGATCCGGGCCTGTTGGTTTCTTTTTTCCCTATTGTAATTCTCACCTAAGGCCACGATTGTCTTAAGCAGTTTTTCAGCCTCTGATATCTTTCTGTCAAGAATTAGAAAACCGGCATGCTCTAATTGAACTTTTTCATCATAGAGATCCTGCTTCTTAGCTTCTTTAAATAATGTATATATACTATTATAGGAAGTCTCAAATGCCATCAGGTAGGCTAACGTGATGTATCCCTGGCTGTCGAGTCGTTTTTCTCGCTGGCACTTCTTTAGAAAGGAGAGTGCCTTGTCTTTATCGCCCTTTTTACCGTAAGCTAAAGCAATTTTATTGGCAAGGTCCGGTCGAGGGTTCTGATTGTAAATTTTTGTCCAGATTGCTAAGGTAGAATCATACTCTTCAAAACGATTGAACAGTTCTCCTTTGAGTTCTTCTATCTGACTATTTTCTGGCAACTCTTCGAAAAGAGAAAGGGCATATTCGAGTCTTCCCGCTTTGTCACTATAAAAAGATAGTTTTGTTAAGAAAAGAAGTACCTCAAATGTCTTTAGCTCATTTTCCCATGTTGTTTTTGCATGGATTAAGGCAAGATTGTCATCAGGAGCTGTTCGAGCTGCAGCCCAGTGATACTGGGGATTTTCCGGTGATTGCTCGGTTGCCTTTTTAAAGTATTTATAGGCCAACGCATAATCTTTATTCTCATAAAATCCCTTACCTTTTGAAAAGGCCTCATCTGCAGTTAACTTTTCACCACACTTAATGGTAAATAGTAGAAAGAAAATTAAAAGGGTTGATAGTATTTTCATATTCATTTGTTTACTTATGCAATCGTTTTTGTTATCTTTTTCAGATACACCTTTCCCCCGTGGGCGGTACTCTGTTTTCGCGCAACATGACTTGTGTAGCAGCTATCGTGCCACTTTTTAAAAGTAAAGAGAGTTACTCTTTACTTTTAAAAAGGTTTTATACCTTTTGCATATATATTCGCACAGTTATAGCAAAAACATGGACCACTAGATTAGCCGGAGCATGATGCACAAAAATTGTGCCGATGCCGGTTTTTTGAAAATAGTAGTGAAATCTGTCTGCCATAAAAATATAATTAACTAATACCAAAACATTGTTAGAGCAATGTTAACTGTGCCTTATTTTTTTATGGGATTAAACTGTATTATGCCTGTGATACAGTTCGATCCCTTTAATTTTTTTCTGTCTAATTTATTACCTTCTCAAAACAACATGAGAAAATATCATCACTCTTGTGAGTGGACAAATCAAAACTATTGATGGCCCGTGAACCTTAAAATTTAAAGGGAATACTCGACATATATGTTGCCTTTCCATGCCCCCGGTGGTGAATGCTTTTTTGGTAAACCTTTACCACCCCTTCTTACAATTTTTAATGAATGGCACTAACCCCGAATTTTAGTATTCATTAAAAATGTGATGTTAAACTAATAAAAATCCAATTCCTAAGTCAAATTTTTTTTAAACCGTAGAAATACAGCTTTTATCTTTAACTAGGTGATTTTGAGTGAGGTAGAGATCGGTTTACATTTCTCTCCTTGGAAAGAAAATGTCGATTTGATGTTATGGAGTGTTTAAATATTCTTCTTAATATACTACAAAGATTGAAATTTGTATCAATTTTTTTGCATTCTATGTTAAAAATTATGATATATAAATATATTAAAAATAGGCATTTAATAATACCATAAGTGAATATAGATATAAGTGATTGATTTATAAAAAAGTTAAAAATCGCAAATTTGTATAAAAATGAACTAATAATTTTAACTTGTGACAGAATTCTGTTTTGATGAAGCGATATAAGTTTGGGAAATGATCAAAAAAAGTAATTATAATTCAAAAAAAGCAAAGGTGTTTAAGAAAGCGAGTGAATTGTACGAGAAAAGAGGAAATTTGGCATTGGTATTTTTTCTTTCTATATTATATTAATAGAGAAACGCCGTATTGGAGTAGTTGATTACAATTATGAAGGATAATCGAACAAAACTCTATTCATTCACCTCACAGAGAGATTTGATAGCCTATTTCTCTGATACGCTCCCTAAAAGTGTTATTAAAGGTGTTCTTAAAAGAATGAGGAAAAATTTTGTGAAGCGCGATACAAATTCTCGAGTCACCGACAGATTACAGTTTCTTAAGAAATGCGAATGGGAGCTTGTAAGACTTTCAAGAAAAACGATAATGAATGAATAAGTTACTACTTCTTTTATCCCTTTTTTTTTGTTTTTTTCAAATTGAAGCTAAAGAGTCACGATTCCATCGAATCATAGCATCATATAGCAATGACACCTACACCTATGATTATGCCGATGTGCTATTTCAGTACAAACGATTGTGGGATGATGAAAAAGATACTTTAATTGATCACAGCCAAGTAGATACTGGTGTATATCGTTTCGAAAAGAACTATGTTGCCACAGAGTATCATAATCAAAAAATCTTGGGTAGAAAACATAAGGATATAACCACCGCAATCCTTGGGTATCTTCGATACTTCTCATTAAACCGAGAGAACACCCTAAATAGGGTTGTGAATTTTTATGATACAACAACCCACTCCATTAAGGCTGGCGCTCATTTTCGAAAAGGTATTGAGCGATATGATATCGTGCCATGGAAAAGTGATCCCTTTTTACAGTGTCTCTCCCATTCAGAGGCCCTGGTCTCCCATCAAAAGCGAAAGGGATTTGAGCCAGGGCTTGAAGCTTTGGGGATCGATTCATTGCGAGAGGATTTTAGCACCATTAGAGATCAGCAGGTAAAACTCAATTCCGATTTGATCCTTGGCTGTGGATTGGGAAAGCATACCTACGTTGCTCCACTCTATCAAGCATTGAAGCTTGAGGGTATATTAAAGCGGGACAATGTGATTCAAAGGGATTTATCCGATGAAACTATTCATGCCATTGCTCGATTGCTTGCCCAGACAAATTCATATAAAAGTAAAGGGCACCAAGCTGTACAAACCTTTAAAAAAGAGTTGGACAGTGTAATAATTCAAGACTCTGCAATTACAGAGCAAAGTCTACGCTATGTTTCTCCCTTACGGATTAACCGGGCGTTGCTCTATAAAAGTCCCTATCTTTTTAAAGGACCTAAATTTACCATTTACTCAAAGAATCGTCTTTCCACAGGACTTCATTGGAGTGACACCTCCTTTCCTCATGATGCAATTGGTGTTGGCGATTCCGATTATGTGGATACCCAAGGTTTCTGTAAATCCTTTACCTATCGACAGGCATTGGGAATGCGACTGGATCTGGGAATTCCTGTAAAAAAATTTATGTATCTAAATATTTCTGGTTATAGACACCTTTTTGCCAGTGATAAACGAATTAAAGATTACTATGATAACCATGAAATTTTTTGGGATGAGGTGCTGGATATTCGATGGGATATGTATGCTCTGTTTTGGCGAGTAAATGCATTGATGATAAAGATTGGGGTGAAGAACATGCCGACCTGGTGTTTTGTACCGCGTAAACAACCGCATACCTCCTATATTACCGCCAATTTATTTATTGAAAATTATCTCACCCTCTCTTCAACATTTTCCTATACTGCCAAAGATAGGGATCACCTTTATGGATCCTATGCCAAATGGCAAAATCCTTATGGTGCAGTTGATCGGGGATATCTGCTTTCAGTGACTATGAGCTATAATTTTAAAAAGTAGCATAGATGATTTTAGTGGTTTGTAACTATTTTTGTGGTGCAAAATATTGTTTTAAACCTATGGTTAATAATGAAATCAATGTATAAAAAAACAGAACTGTTTACACTATTTAGTATTATCCTGTTTTTATTTCTGCTCCTTTCTGGAAATAGTTGCAGTAATAAAAAAGAGGCACTGCCACAGATAAGTGACACCCTTGTTGAACCCTGTCAAGAAGTCGGTGAATCTACCCTGTATTGTTATCGGGGAGAACATCTTGTCTGGCGTCTCAATTCGGATTACTCACGGAAAACCTTACACGAAGATTCGGCCATGCTCGTGGTACCAGTTCGACTTATGGTGTACGATACATTAGGAAAGAAGAGCACCCGTATTCTCTCTGACTCGGGAACCACAACCAAGACGTTGGAGAAATTTTTTATCTGGGGCAATGTCTATGTAAAAAATTGGGACGGACTTATTATTGAGAGCCAATCCTTGTGGTGGAATAAAAAAAGCGCACTCATTGGATCCGATGAGTTTGTGAAAATAACCACCCCCAATGGGGATGTGTTACGCGGTAAAGGACTTGATGCATCGGAATCTTTTTCTTGGTGGACACTTCGTAAAAGTGTCAGTGGGGAGTTTCCTAACTTCAAGAATAGGATGGAGTCTGATGAAGAGCTTTAGTGTTTTGATTAAACTCTTTACTCTTCTTGCCTGTTTTGTCGTTCTCCAAGTGCACGCTACCACACTTTTATTAAAAAATGCAGACTATAATAGAAACTCTTTGGTCAATGGAAAGTTAGTGAGTGTCCTTCAAGGCAATGTACGATTTCTTTATGACGATACCTATATTCGAGCAGATGAGGCAACCTGGTATCGGGGAAGTGGTAAGGTTGACTTTAATGGAAACGTGCGTGTCTGGACTGAGATGCAGGAGCTTACCTGTGATCATATGAACTACAACCGGAATATGAACAGCTTGATCGTTCGAAGAAACATCAACTTCTTTGACAAAAATGATCAAATACGAATTGTCGCTCAAAAGGCTGAGTACAATTTAGACACTAAACATATAGTACTAAACAAAGATCCACAGCTTTTTAAATATGATACCACTGCTGCAGAGACCTTATCCATTGTCTGTGATGTCATGGAATATGATGATTCCTTACAGATTGCTACAGGGATTGATAATGTTTCTATAACCAAAGGACAGCTTCGTTCCACCTGTCAACAGGCTTTTTTCTACAATGAAACTGGTGTAGCAAAGCTTCGAGAAAAACCATGGATTTACTATGATGTCCACGATCTAACCGGCGACTCTGTTGACCTCTTTTTTAAGGATGAGGCTTTGGAGGGAGTTGCTGTCATGCGCAATGCCAAGGGACTTCATAAGGATATTACCGTAAAGGATACTATTTATACCCGGGTGACCGGTGATAGTATTTATATGGCAATCTCCGATAGTGGTACCGTAGAAAAGATATGGACCTATGAAGATGCAACGACTCTCTATTACTCTTCAGAGAACCGCCAGGATATTAATGAAGCCCATGGAAAGGTGATTTTATTGGAGTTCTATCATGGCACAACAGGCACGCTTAGTATTTCCGGTAATGCCGAGTGTATATACTTTATGGATGATGAAAAAGAGAATGGTCGCAATGAGGCAACCGGCGATAAGATTGCCATAAGCTTTGACAATGGGAAGGCAACCTACATCAAGCTTCGAGGAGATGTTCGTGGTACTTATTATGCTGAAACCCAACAATGATATATTTTTACAGAGGTAATCCTATATCAATCAAGAGAATAACCTTTTTTACCCATACAAGAGTATGTAACAATGACTGTGGAAAATCAGCGCGAAATAAAAACCGATAATCTGGTAAAAGTGTACAGTAAAAGAAAAGTGGTCAATCAGGTCTCCATTTCAGTACACCAGGGTGAAGTTGTTGGGCTTTTAGGTCCCAATGGCGCAGGAAAGACAACCACCTTTTATATGATTGTAGGAATGATCAAACCAAACATGGGTAAGATCTTTTTAGATGATACCAATGTTACAAAAAAGGCTATGTACAAACGATCCCGTATGGGAATTGGGTATCTTCCTCAAGAGGCCTCTATTTTTCGTAAATTGACAGTTGGTGAGAATGTCATGGCCATATTAGAGACGCAAAAGATGAGTGGTAAAGAGCGTAAAACCAGAATGCGAGAGCTTTTGGAAGAACTCAACGTTGCCCATCTGGAAAAGAACTTGGGCTATACCCTTTCCGGAGGAGAGCGACGACGAGTGGAGATTGCTCGAGCCCTTGCTATAAGTCCCGACTTCATGCTTTTAGATGAGCCCTTTGCCGGCGTTGATCCCATTGCTGTTGAAGATATTCAAAGCATCATACATGAGTTGCGGGAAAAGGGATTGGGAATCCTCATCACCGACCACAGTGTCCGCGAAACACTTCGTATCACCGATCGGGCGTATATCATGGCTGAAGGCAAAATACTTATTACTGGAACAGCACAGGAGCTTGCAGAGAATCCAGAGGCACGAAAGATTTACCTGGGAAGAAACTTTAAGCTTGATTAGCCCAGAATTTGGCTTCGCTTTTTAGAAACATCGTCAATGTAGCTATCCACATAGAGGCCAATGTTTTGTATTTGACAGAGCTGTTTAAAAAAGTATATTACTAAGGAACAGCTGATGATTTCGGCTCCATTTTTGCTTGTAAGTATTATTATAATATTGTACACTTTTTAGAAGGGATTACAAGCGCTCATTAACGACCAATCTTAAAAGGAAAGACATCTTGAATCTCGCTCTTGATCTATCTTTGAAATTGCAACAGAAGCTCTCCTTTCAGATGATCCAATCTCTCAAGCTTCTTCAGGTTAATACACTACAATTAGAGCAGCTGTTGAAAACCGAAATTGAAATGAATCCTGTTTTGGATGCGGTAGAAGAGATGGAGCAGAAAGAGGAAGAGCCGCAAGAGAAGGATGAAAAGAGCGATGAGGAGGAGCAGGAGTTAGAGGTTAAAGAGGATGAAATCGATTGGGAAGAGTATCTTGAGGAAGGGTTCGATCTTGGATACAGTAAAAGCGAAGAGTACGAGCATGATCGTGATCGATATGAACCTACAGCCGTGCATCAAGCTTCTTTAGAGGAGCACCTCTCCAATCAGCTTGCAGAAAAGAAGATCCCCGAACGTCAACGATTACTAGCACAGTTTCTTATTGGTAGCTTAGATGCCGATGGGTATTTACGAGTTTCCATTGATCACATTGCTGAGTTTACCCAAACCACCGAATTTGAAATAGAAGAGGCGCTCAATGTCATTTGGAACATGGAACCGGCAGGTTTGGGTGCACGCTCGCTTAAGGAGTGTCTCTCATTGCAGCTGGCACGAAGGGGCTTGCATGACTCTCTGGCACTAAAGATTATTACAGAACAATGGGACCTCTTTGAAAAGGTCAAGATTCGTGATATTGCAAGAAATCTCAATGTAGATCCTGTGGACGTGCAAAATGCTTTGGAGGAGGTTAAAAAACTCAATCCAAAGCCTGGGTACTTAGTTGTACCAGAAAAGTCATCTCCCATTGTACCCGACTTAATAGTTGATAAAATGGATGGTAAATTCGTGGTGTTTATTAATGATCGCTCAATTCCCTCTCTCCATGTGAACCGTGCCTATGCAGATATGCTTAAACGAGGCAGTACCGTTAAGAAAGAGGTTAAAAATTATATCCGTGAAAAGTTTAATAGCGCCACCTGGTTAATTCGTTCAATTGAGCAACGAAAATCTACCATGCTCAAAGTCATGTATGCCATTATTGAGCGACAACCGGAGTTTTTTGAAAAGGGACCTCCTAACTTAAATCCACTAAAATTACAGGATATTGCAGACATGATTGAGATGCATATCTCAACAGTGAGTCGTGTGACCAGTAATAAATATGTACAGACCTTACATGGTATTTTTGAGTTGAAATACTTTTTTACTGAAGCGGTTGGCCAGAAACAGGGTGGTTCCGATATATCAACAATGAGAATTAAAACTCGCTTAAAGGAGCTTGTTGAAGAGGAAGATACAAAGAAGCCGCTTTCAGACCAGAAGCTATCTGAGATTTTAACACGAGAAGGACTTAATGTAGCACGCAGGACAGTTGCCAAGTATCGGGAACAAGCAAGCATTCTACCTGCGCGCCTACGTCAACGATATGATTAATACAGATCAGGTGAATAGTAATACTGCAACAGTGGAACATGCACCAACGTGTAAAGTCAAAAAGACTTTTCCTCGCATGGCTTTTCCCCAATGGTTAAAAAGGGATATCCCAAAGGTTGGAAAAAAGGAGATGACTCAGTCTTGCTTGGACAAGGGAGAGTTGCACACAGTCTGTAAAGAGGCACGATGTCCCAATCGTATGGAGTGCTTTTCTCAGGGTACAGCCACCTTTCTTCTGATGGGAGATGTGTGCACAAGGCATTGTCTCTTTTGTAGCGTATCCAAAGGAACTCCCACACCATTACCCAGTCAAGAACCCCATCATATCTGTGAAGCTGTTGCTACAATGGGTCTTACGTATGTGGTCTTAACCTCGGTAACCAGAGACGACCTTCCTGACGGAGGAGCCGCTCATATTGCTCAAACCGTACGTATGCTCAAAGAACAAAACCCCCAGATTAACGTGGAAGTGTTGGTTCCCGATTTTCAAGGCAATAAAAGTGCAATCGCAACCGTATTAGATGCAAAACCAGATGTGTTTAACCATAACATTGAGACAGTAAAATCAATCTTTCCTCATATTAGACCAGAAGCAAATTATGATCTCTCTTTAGAGGTGTTGCGATATGCTGCTGCCCACCAAAGGGCCATGCCTACCAAATCGGGATTTATGGTTGGCCTTGGTGAATCTGAAGAGGAGGTGACTGGTCTTTTAGAGGATTTATATCGTACGCAGGTATCGATTGTTACTATTGGTCAATATCTACGACCCTCAAAGGAGCAAGCGGCAATCAAAGAATTTGTATCACCAAAGCAGTTTGAAAGATATAAAGAGGTAGCGTTACACATGGGATTTTCAAAAGTTTTTTCGGCACCCTATGTTCGAAGTTCCTACAATGCGGCCTCTGTGTTTACACAGTCATAACAGAAAGCAATACTTATTGTCGTACTAATTACATAAACAGTTTTTTACTCTAACAGGAGGTTGGTTTATATGAATATCCAGATAACTTCGCGTCACTCTAAAGTTTCTCAGGATACCCAGGCCTACTTAAAAAATGAACTAAACAGCCTCGACAAGTATTATGACAAGATCACCTCCGGTCATGTGATAATCGATTCTGAAAATATCCTTAAGATTGTGGAGATTGTCCTCAATATTCAGGGTAGCACCATCAATGCCAAGGCTAAGTCGGAAAACTTTGGTAAATCCGTGGACATGGCATTAAATAAAGTAATTCGTCAGTTAAAAAAGACAAATGAGAAAATTAAAGGACATAAAAAGGTGCGAGAGGTACCGGCATAATTTTACTTTACCAGTTACAAATAGTATAATATGGTAGTCACTTTTGAGGATTGAGGCATAATCCTTATCAGTGGCTGCCTTTAAATTCTCGTTACACGCTGATCTGCTTTTAAAAAATTAATCAGCAAAAGGAAACTTTTGTGAAAAGAAGCAACACCGATCTTATTGTTGGGGGAGTAATTTTTATCTCTCTCTTTATATTGATTGCCGGTGTGTTATGGCTTAAAGAGATCAGCATTTCGAGAAAACTGGTCCAATACACAATCCTCTTTCCCAATGTGGGTGAGCTAGTACCGGGAAACCCGGTTAAGGCAAATGGTGTTAAATGTGGCCAGGTGTCAAAGATTTACATGCACTCCTCTAACAAGGTTGCCGTAGAAATAAAGTTGGATAAAACGATCCGCTTTACTGATTCCAGTATCGTTGCTATAAAAAATATCGGTCTTATGGGAGAGCGGATGGTGGGTATTCAACTTTCAAACAAGGGAACGCCCTATCCGCCGGATACCAAAGAGACGGTAAACCTTATAATGGGTGAGTTTGATAGTGGCATAGCCGAAGCCATGGGCATGCTGGGTAAGGTACTCGGAGATGTTGAAGTACTACTTGATACGGTCTCCACTGTTATTAGAGAGACTGTTGGCAATGACGAATTTATTCTCTTTTTTAACACCATTGTCAAGCGGCTTGACACTATAGTACTCTTGGTTGATAATTTGGTCGCTACCAATACTAAGGAGATAGACCTTGCCATTGATAATGTTGTCGAAATTACAGAGAATGCAAAAACGCTGATTAATAATAATAGTGGAAACATCAATTCTATCATGGATGATGGCACCAAGCTTACTGGTGCTGCTTTAGGGATTGCCAACCGACTCGATACGATAACCCTGTCAATACAATCAATCATAACTGATGTGGAGTCGGGAAAGGGATCGGTGGGTGTTCTTTTACAGGATGAAACCATTGTTAAGGATCTGAAAGAGACAATGAAGAATTTGGATGCACTGGTAAAAGAGGTGCAGGAAGATGCCCTTAAGCTCCGTATCAAGGTTTTTGGCAATAAAAAATATTTTAAAGATAACGAGAATGACGAATAGGTATGTTAACCAAAGAGATTACCGTACGCAATAAACAGGGATTGCATGCCCGTCCGGCTTCAATGTTAGTGCAGGAGGCCATGAAATATGCTTCGAACATTAAATTGAGAAAAGATGATGTCGAAGCCAATGCAAAGAGCGTGTTAGAGATCACCATCTTGGCAGCTGCCTGTAATTCCAAAATCACGGTATTAGCTGATGGCCCTGATGAAGAGTTGGCTATCACTACCATTGCACAGATGTTCGAAGAAAAATTTAATATTGAATAAGTTACTGTTGTTGCACCCTCTCTATAATACCCTCCTTAGTTATTTCTTAACAAAAAAGAGAATACCCCAATTTTGAAACAGAGAAAAACAAAACAAATTATAAAACGACTGCTTAATTTACCTCGCTTTCCCGGCTCCATTCAGTACGGGCTGAATGCCTTAGCATTACTTGGTGCCAAGCGAATGCGACTGCTCAAACAGCCACATCCAAACTTCCTCATGTTAGAGGTCACCAACCGATGCCAGCTTCGTTGTACTACCTGTGCTAGGCAGTATCACTTTGGCCATGCCATGGATGTGGGCCATATGGAGCTAGATGAGGCAAAAAAAATTATCTCCCAAAATCATCTCTATCTTGATAAGATTGCTTTGACTGGCCTTGGTGAGCCTCTTCTGTATCCTCACCTTCAGGAATTGGTCGCATTTATCAAGTCTGTTAATCCTGGTTTGTTGATCTTTTTGTCGACCAATGCTCAGCTGCCAAAAACTAAGGAGATTGTTTCTACCATTGCACCGTCAATTGACACACTGCAAATATCCATTGACGGCACTGGTATGGTGTTTGAGACTATACGAGAAAAAGCTGACTTTGTTGCCTTTACAAATAATTGTCGAGACCTGGTTGCCCTCTCTGAACAGCATACATTTGAGGTAAAATTTAATATGGTGGTCTTTAAAGAGAACTTTCGCGAGATGCGAAGGGTGATCACCCTTTCAAAGGAGCTGGGAATTCAGGAGGTCTCTATAAACAGTCTCAACCATGTCGCCTTGGGCACCACTGTTCCTGATTACTCTTTTTATAGTACTCCGGCCTTTACCAAGGAACTCAAACATGTCCATGCGCTAGCACAGCAGTTTGGTATAGCCGTGGTACATCCGAACATCGGCCAAAGGAATTCCTTTAGCACTTGTCCCTTTCCCTGGGGGAATTATTCAATCTCCTGGGATGGATATTTGGTGCCCTGTTGCGCAAAGCCATTTTGGAAGGAACTTCACTTTGGAAATGTCTTTGAACGGGGATTAATGGCCTGTGTCAATGATAAAAAGCTTCAAGCCTTTCGTGAGATGGCAAAGAAGGATAAAACTCCAGAGTTTTGTGTTGGGTGTCATCATGTTAATTAATATCTGCGTTTTAGTTAAAGGTGACCTCTAATAATTCAGTTTTGTTTCGAGGCTGAGCGAAAAACCTTTGGATGAGGCACATGAAAGAGGCGAACCCACAGCGATTCGTCGATTGAATGTAACGAAATCCAAAGTGTTTTGCAGCCAGCCATAGTAGGAAATGAATTTTTAGAGGTTACCTAAAGATTTAAAAAGCATTCATACTCTATAAAAGTAAAGAGTATCTGGGCGATCCTTCGCTTTGCTCAGGCCGGGCTTGCTTCAGGCTGCGCTATCGCTCCGGTATTTTTGCTTCGCAAAAATACTGCATTGCACCTTTCGCATCCCTATCGCAAAAGCAAAATAGTGAATCTGTAGCAATACCTTTTGCTTTTTTTAAACCCAGTTTATTTTCAATTATTTTTATGTTTTGTATACAAAAATCTCTAAAAAAATGTATACAAAAACCTGTCGTTTTTGCTAACAAGTTGCAACTCATTTTGTATACAAGTTGTACCCCCACTTGTATACAAATTTAGACCCATTTTGTATACAAATTAAGAACCAACTTGTAAGCAAAAATAGAAAGAATTTGTATACAAAATTGAATAGATTTTGTTAGCAAAAAATAAAAGCTATTTGCTCTGAATAATGATGCTTTTACTTTCCAATTGTTATACGAACATGTTGGTAAGTATAGAAAGAATTATTAAAGAAAATAAGGATGTATTTGAACACTTCATAAAAACTAATGAACACTATCATTATCAAATGCCTTCAAATTTAAAATTTACCCCACAATAAGCGCATCAAAAGCTAAGGCACTCAGTCCTATAAGCATCTCTATTTTTATCAGTCCTGATATCTTTTTTGGATTGGCCATATTCTGCTTAAGTACTAAAAAGCCGAGCCAGTATAAATGGATGGGAAGTGCAATAACAAGACAGATGAGAAGGTATATTAATTTAAAGTGTCCTAATAGATAGGGGAGACCTACCAATAACAGATAGACTACACCCAATAGCCCCATCAATCCCTTTATCAAATTATTTGGAAGCGATGCGGTTGTTCGAACACCACTTGAGGTATCTCCTTCATAGTCCTGGACATCTTTAATGATTTCTCGACAGAGATTTAAAAGAAAGGCTAACACCGAAGGAATGATCACAATCTCTATACTCTCTGATGAGAGGCTGCCAAAAATAAGTGTGTAGGCAACCAAAAGACTTACCACAATGTTCCCCACCAAGGGCGTTCCTTTAAGGGTGAGCGTATAGACCGTAAGCAATATGAGTGGCACAGTCACACCAATTAAGTGATTCCAAGATACCACACCTCCGGTAAAGAGGGCCAATATCGCGAGAATTGTGGCAAATATTTGCGCTTCCCTTTTTGTGATCACTCCCTGCGGCAAAGGGCGTTCTGGGTGGTTAATGCGATCACCAGTGACATCCTTGATGTCATTGATTATATTTCCAAATCCAAGCGATCCTATTGCAGCAAAAAGCAACAAAGGCAGGTATATAAGGGGGATGGAGACTTTTGTCAGCCAAAACCCCAAGGCAACACCAATTGAGGCTAAGAGGGCATTTTGTGGTCGGGTTATCGCGACATAGGCGAGGATCTTTTTTTTCATAGAAACAGGGAATTTTGTTTTTAATTATAGATTTGAATACAGTTTAATTGGTCTTAGATTATGAAAAATTGTATTCACAATCGTATTTTATTTTGCCAATTTATAGTTTCAATAATGTAATAAAATAGTTTAGAGAGGATTCAATGATCGATATTAGTAAGCATAAGTGGAAACTTCTGATAATAATAAGCACTATTGGCTTGGGTGTTGATATTCTCACCAAGCACCTTGCTGCAGTTAACTTGCAAAAGTATATCCCTTTCACCGTTATTGGGGACCTGCTGCAGTTTCAATTGACCTATAACAAGGGCTTCATCTTTGGGCTCAATCCGCAGAATATTTTTCCCAGTTTTCCCGTTAATGTGATCTTTGTCATTCTCTCTGCCTGTGCTATGGTTCTTCTCATTGTCTACTACATAAATATTGAAACTCAAGCGAAAGCAGCCTATTGGGCAATTGCCATTATCATGCCCGGTGCCTTGGGCAATATGTTTGATCGTATTGTACGACCCGGCCAAGGGGTTGTTGATTTTATTAAGGTTGATTTGAATTTCCCCCCTTTTAATCCGTGGCCCATTTTTAACATGGCCGACATTTACATCTCTGTTGGTGTGGGGCTTATGCTCTTTGATATGCTCTTTTTAGAGGGTAAAAGGAAAAAGGCGCAGATCGTTGCGGTTGTCCAAAAAACCGAATCCGATGAAATAGGAGAGGACAAACCATCAACAGAGACAGGAAGCGCTTCATGATGGAGGGTAAAGAAAAGGAGCCGCAGTTAAAAACCTATATCATCGATGAAAGTGCCGAGGGTTTTCGACTAGATATTTTTGTAAGAGAAAATTACCCGCTCTTTTCGCGGACCAAAACCCAACTCTATATTAATCGAGGACACATTCTCGTAAACAATGAGAAGGTTAAAAAAAGGGCTCTTCTTAAAAAGGGTGATCAGGTTGAGGTTGATGAATCAGTACTAAAAATGGAAACTGGTAGAGGGCTTGAACCTTGGGACCTTGATCTTGAAGTTCTCTATGAGGATGAGCATTTTGTTGCTATTAATAAACCCTCCGGGGTTATTGTCCACCCGGGTAATGGCAAATATACGGGAACCCTGGTCAATGCGCTGGTCTATCACTTTAAAAAATTATCCAAGGGTGGTGATGAACACCGTCCCGGTATTGTGCATCGATTGGATAAGTATACAACGGGAGTCATTTTAGTGGCTAAAACCGATAGTGTCCATGATGCCTTTGGCGAGATGTTTTATAGGCGACTCATTCAAAAAACCTATGTGGCTATTTGCATTGGTCAACGCCCATCTCAGAGTGGTGTTATTAATGAGCCCATGGGTAGATGTAAAAACGATCCCATTCGCTGTTGTGTGCGAGCTGATGGAAAAGATGCCATCACCGAATACGACCTTGTTGCCCATAAATGTGGTATCTCAGTATTAAAGCTTCATCCCAAAACGGGCAGAACCCATCAAATCCGGGTGCATTGCAGCTATTGCGGATTTCCTATTGCCAAGGATATACCCTATGGGGGTGATAAAAAGAAGGCTCTTACCATTGAGCCCTTGGAGAGACCCTTTGCCTACAAGATTCTAAAGTGCTTTCCCCACCAGGCTCTGCATGCACGAAAGATCAATTTTATCCATCCAGTTACTCAGGAGGATGTCACTATTTCTGCACCCTATCCTGAGGATTTTTGTAAAGCGATTGAGTTTTTTGGTGAGGATTTATCCCTGGAAACCATGAACGCCATTTAATCGCTCTTTGTGGTTGGTATATGTGCTTTAATTGCTGGCACAGCAGCGAAGACCGACCTGCGGCTTTGCTGTTCCACTGAGTCCTGGCGAAATTGTTTGACACTTGGAGAGTGGTCCACCCATAAGATAAGGCTCACCCTGTTTGCCAACCACCCACTCGAACATATTACCGACCATATCGTAGACTCCAAACTTGCCCACACATTTGTAACGAGCACCAGAAGGCTCGGGCCTCTTTATACCCTCGCGATTGCAGGTCTCCTTTTGAAGATTAAATCCGTAGGGGTAGGGGTAGTTTTCCAAGCCGCTGCAGGCCCACTGCCACTCCTCTACCGTGCAGAGCCGTTTCCCCTGCTGCTTGCAAAGGGTCTGCGCCTCTTTGAAGGATACATTACGTTGCGGCATCTGATCCTTTTTATTGGGATATTCATACTTGTCAATACAGACTTTGAAAAATGGCCTGGTATCTTGACCAGGAGGTAGATCAATAAGGATCATTTGGCCTCGACAAAAAAGAGGTTTTGCATAGGTAGCAATATTGCGTTGATATTCGTCTGCCGAATGTCTGCGAATCTGGGAAATATTTCTTCGTTCGATTTCCTGAACTAGATTATTGAGTGTTCTCACTTTGATACTCTCTGGCGAGTCGCTGATAATTGTACCTATGGTAAGCAGGGGAGGGAGTTTTTGGCCATACTCACCGGTCTCTGAGTTGTTTACATATATTGAGTCAAAGGGACCCATGGGAACACTTTTTGTAACCTTCGGTTTCTTTTTCTTAGCAACATGGGTTGTGATGGTGGTGATGATATCCTTTGAAATAGGGATTACAGAACCGGTCACATTGAGTTGTACCGTCTCGGTGTCAATCGCAGAGACCACTCCCTTAAACTTGGTACCACTGGTTATTTGTACTATAATTGTGTCAACCGATTGCCCGCGATGGAGCAGCTCTAAAAAGGTAAGAACCTGGGGACCACTGGATTTGGTCGTTTTCTTAGTCATTTTTGGTTTTGGGGCTGAGAGCATGGTGTATCTGCTAATAAGACTAAAGTTAAAGGTGTATGGTTTTCCTGCACAGTCAATAATGAGCGAGGTGTCGGTTTTTGACTCAATAATACCCTCTAAGAGATCACCCGTGTAGAGCTCCATTTTGTAAATGCCGCCCACCTGAATGCTTGATGAGTCAATCGCACTAATTGCAGTAACTAACACTGTAAGTAAAATCACCAATGAAAAAAGAGACCGTTGTTGCATAGAAACCATTCCTCTCTTTATAAACGTTTTGTTTGTAGAATGGGTTGTTATGTATTGCATTTATCTACTAAACTAAGATATTCTATGTTAAAAATATAATTTTGGTGTAAAAAATAAATATATGGAATTGATTAATTACTTTTCTTCTCATAGATAAAGTTTGGAAGAAAGAAGATTGCCACCATCCCTGGAAGGGAGATAAGAAAGCTAAAGCCAAAATAGTAGCCATAACCAAACCAGCTGCAAAGAAATCCACCTAGCACACCGACAAACACACCACTGATATTCATAAGGCCGGTACCAATTGCATAGTGGGCAGCCTTAAACTGCTTCAGGCAGAGTCGCATTAAAAAGGTCATGAGTACAGCAGTTCCCAAGCCCCCGGCAAATTGATCAAAGCCGTGCACACCGGCAATAACAAGTAAATTCTCAACGCCAATGGATTGCGGCGATGAAACACCGGTGTTTTGCTGAGTAAATTGGTTCAAATAGAGCGCTACAATCATATAGAGCACATTGGTCAGGTTTTGTAAAAGCAAGAAGGGCCAAATAACCCTTCGCAAAGAGTATCGTGAGATCATCCAACCACCGAGCATAGCGCCACCAATAGAGCAAGGCAGCCCAACAGCAGAGGAGAGCCAACCATAGTGAACTTTAATACCAAGATCCACAAAAAAGGGTGCTACCATTGTGGAGAGCATAAACTCTCCTGTCCGCATAAAAATGATAACAAAGAGAATTACGCCGATCTTTTCTCTGTCAATAAAGGTGAAAAAGGCCTTTGAATAGAAGGAGTCTGGATTTTTTGCAATGGCTTTTTTTATAAGATCTCTAAATACAATGAGCAGTGCCAGTGATAGAAAAAGGAGAGCAGCGATCCAATGGGAAAACCAAATCTTTTTTAAAATAGGGGTTTGCGCTACTAAAGATTTATAAAAGGCTGATTGGTAGAATAGTCGAATAGCAACGATGAGGAGAGCCAAACCGGTGGTTCCAAGCAATACAATCCTATTTTTAAAGAGACCCAGCATACCTTTAGGAGAGAACCTCTGTTGCTCAGGGTTTGGCAAAAAAAGTGTGTGATACACAAAGAAAAGCCCAAAAATTATGGCAGCCACAAAAAAGGCAAGCGCCCAAGAGGTTGTCGTGCCAATAGTGGCAATAAGGCCGGTGCCAGTAATCATGGCTATTCTGTAGGCCATGACCCGATAACCAACAAACTTTGCCTGACCTTCGGTGTCTAAGGCTTCCATATAAAAACCATCAATAGCAGTGTCATGGGTTGCGGCAAAGAATGATCCAATAAAGAATAGTATACCGATTGCCTGGGGACCCCAGGAGAGCGGTGCAAAGAGACCGGCAAGAAGCATGACACCAATAAGGATACCCTGCATCTGCAAGAGCCAGTATCGTTTTGTGCCGAATCGGTCAATGTGGGGACTCCAGAGAAACTTCAGGATCCAGGGGAGACCAAAGAGAGAAGTTAATCCAATCGACTCTAAGCGAAGTCCCAGGTCACGCAAAAAAAGTGAGGAAATCTGGCGAATAATCGTATAGGGAAAACCTTCGGTAAAATAGGTGGTGAAGGTCCAAATGTAGGGTGTGTTTATTCGTTTTGTTTGAGAAGGCTCCATTGATCTGTTTCTGACGCGATTGAGTGAAAATTGAGTATCTCGATTATAGAATAAGTCCTGTTTCACAGGGCTATAATTTAATAAAATACTCTTTGGAAAAACTTCTGTTTAGGTACTATTTTTTAATACTGTTTTTTAATTAACAAAAAGGAGTAATAATGGCAGGAAAAAACGTGGTGATGTTTGGCCCTCCCGGTGCGGGAAAAGGAACTCAGGCAGCTCGATTGGTAGAACTCATTTCAGTTCCTCATATCTCAACCGGTGACATGTTTCGCTATCATATTAAAAATGGCACAGACCTTGGGAAGACCGCTCAGGAGTACTCAAACCAGGGAAAACTTGTTCCCGATGATGTTACTATTGCCATGGTAAAGGAGCGTTTGGGACGGGATGATGTGAAGGGTGGTTTTATGCTTGATGGGTTCCCCCGCAGTGTGCCGCAAGCCGAGGCCCTCAATGGTATGTTGCAGGAGTATGGCATGCCCTTGGATCATGTGGTAAATATCTCAGTTTCCGATGATGAAATTAGATCACGCTTAGCAAAAAGAGCCTCTATTGAAGGTCGTGCCGATGATGCAGATCCTGCTGTGATTCAAAATAGAATTGACACCTACAAAAGTCAGAGTGAGCCCTGTCTTGGTTTTTATGAAGAGCAGGGAACTTTAAGAAACATTGATGGTATTGGTACCATTGACGAAGTCTTTGCACGAATAGAAAAGGTGTTTCAATAGATTAAAATTATTTTGCTTCACAGGGTATCGTGAAGGAGCACCAGAACCTTTATAAGGTTTTGGTGCTTTTTTGTTAGAAATTAATCAGTCTAAAATCAGAACCGCAGATGTACACAGATGATTGGATTTCACAGATTGAAAAGGTAGAGAATGTGGACTTAATTAATATCACCAAATGATCAGTGAAATTACTAATAAAAGATAGGTGGTATAAAATCAGAACCGCAGATGTACACAGATGTTTGGATTCCACAGATTGATAAGGTGAAGAATAATTACCTGATCAAAATCACTATATAATCAGCATAATAATCAAAAAAAATATATGGTAGAAAAGTAGGATTGCAGGTATATACTGATAATTGGATTTCACAGATTGGTAGTGTGAAGAATGTATATTTAATCTGTGTCATCATATAATCTGAGATAATCTGTGGTTCAGATACTGTTTTTCGCAGGTACAACTGTCTATGGCTGTGTATAAATACTCCGACCTTACCCACACCATTATTGGCTGCTCAATGAGGGTTCACAATACTCTTGGTAATGGATTTCAAGAAGTCATCTATCAACGTGCTCTCGCCTTAGAATTAAAAAAAGCAGGAATGACATTTCAACGTGAGCAGGAGATGCCAATATTTTATGATAACTATGAAATAGGGACTCGACGAGTGGATTTTCTCATTGAAAAAGTTGTGATGGTTGAATTAAAGGCATTAGTAAAACTTGAAGAGGTTCATTGGGCACAAGCCATTAATTACCTTGAAGCATTTAATCTTGAAATTGGCTTGCTTATTAACTTTGGGGCTAAAAGGCTAGAGTTTAAAAGATTCATAAGTGGAAGCAGTTCGTCCTAATCTATCATGCTTATTCTGTATTTTAATGAGGTCATCAATTAACAAAATGAAAGAGATGTTAGCTTAAAAACGAATGTAATTAGGCTAAAGCCTGTAAATTGCGCAGGTAATTATGTGCATGAGCAACTGGTGCCTGTGCCTGTTTGGGGGATAGCTGTGCATGACGGGGTGGAGGCCATATTTGACGCCAGTTTAGCTGTGCATGACGCGAGGATGGCCGTATTTGACGGAGGGATAGGTGTGTTTGACGCATGGTTGGGTGTGCTTAACATCAAGATGCCTATAAATCTCATTGGTATGTTAGAAATAAAAAAAATTGGGCGTTACCCTGCTCTGTGGGGTCGCCGTGGTTTCCCGATAAATCGGGATTTGAATTTATCAGTTTTATAGTACCAACAAGGCTTTCCCCTGGTCGGTCCTCGCTCTGCTCGGACTGGCCTATGGCCACCTTCCACCTGGCTAACGCAAAAAAATTAAGAATAGTCCAAAATCAAATTTCGAAAGATCAAGGAGGTTTTTCAACCCCTTCAATCGCACCGTATAGATATTTGGGAAACGCGAAGATCTGTTCGAGCCCAAAGGGCGAGTTATCGAGCGACCAAATAGCTATACGATAAGGGCGATTGCGGGGCGGCATTTTTGGCTCACCTTTTTTTGCTGCAGAAAAAAGGTGAGGCGCTTGCCAGTGCGCGAACTGGCGATCTTAAATATCTTTTTGCTATTTTAATAGAATCATTTCGAGCTCAGCGACACACCTCGGAACTGGCGCTGGTAAAGGTTTGAAGCGAGGGGTGTCAACCCCACCCAGAAACATAAAAATAAACAATAAATAAAAAGACTATTTGAGATAAAACCTTCTCATAATAGCCTCGTTACCAACCTGAAATAGCAGAGCATAGATTCCTGTGGACATGCTTTGACTGCCCTTTGATAGCACTAGTGAGTGCTGGCCTGCTTTGCTAAAGGATGTGGCCTTCTGAGAAATCTTTTTTCCTGTTATGGTATACAGTGTAGCTGAAACAGCATCAGCGCGGGGAATGAAAAAGCTTAGGCTCACGCTTCTTTTGTGGGGGGTGCAGATAATGTTTACATTATAGTTGTTGTTTTCATTTTTTAAGTGGTTCTCTTGGATGGGTACATTTTTTTGATACACTCGAACATAATCAATGTGCATGCGTACGGGGAAAATGGTGGTGTCAACACCCTGTTGTCCGCCCCAACTTCCACCCACGGCAATGTTGAGGAGTAGGTGAAACCGTTTGTCAAAGGGCCATTTTGTATATCCGGCACCCGCATTTGCAAAGGTAAATATCTTTTCACTATTGGCATAGAACTCAGCGCGATCCTCTTGCCACTCCATTGAATAGATAAAAAAGTTTTGTAAGGGATTGTTAAGGACTTTATTTGCTCCCTGCTGGGTACCATGCATATGGTTGTAGGCTTCTGTATGTACGCAAAAGTGCACGCGCCCCGGATCGTAGCCAACGTGTTCCATAATGTCAAGTTCCCCGCTTTTGGGCCAAATGCCGTAAGCATTATCCGTGGGAAGCATCCAGATTGCCGGCCAAGTACCCCTACCACCGGGGAGTTTTGCTTTGACCTCTACCTTGCAGTAACGCCAATCGCCTTTGTGGATGGTCCTGAGACGGGCGGAGGTAAAGTTTCGTTCTTGCCCATCACCGGGGTAGGACCATTTCTCTTTTCGTGCTTCGATAATAAGGTGGCCCTGCTCAACCCAGGCGTTTCTCTTTTCGGCGGGGGTATAATTCTGTAGTTCCTTGTTACCCCAATCCCAGGCGTTTCCTTCAACATCAAAGCTCCACTTTGTTGAATCAGGCACACCCGTATAATCAAACTCATCGGACCAAACAAGGGTCCAATCTTGAGCAAAGGTAAATGAACAGATACAGAACAGGAGAATCGAGAGATTTGTTATTGGTTTAATCATACTCATAGAAATAATAATAAATTGCACTATAACGCGAAAAAAAATTAAAAAACTTTAGGTGAAAGGAATTGCATTATAGAAGGGAACCCTTTTATTAATAAACATCATCAGTTGCTCATCATTTACAAAATCACATTAAGAGTTAACCCAGCGGGGTAGCGGAAAAGATGTACCGCAGTGTGAGATATTGCTGTTAGAGAAATGGGGATAAGCGTCTAGTGCATACCCATTTCTCGTTACAGCAAAACGAGCAGGGAGGTACAGGTTTGAAGCGAGGGGTGTCAACCCCACCTAACATCAGGATATAATTATGTTTTTATATGAAAAAATTCTTATAAATTATCCCGCAAAAGAGAAAAACAATAAGACTACACAATGAGGTAATCCCATAAATTCCTTTAAGGTCTATGTTGGGATATTGATAAACAGAAGAGTCGCTTTTTATTGTAAGGATAATAAAAAAGAAGAGTCGAGTAATCCCATCATTTAACAGGGGAAATGAAATTGAAACAACAAGCCAGGCAAAGGTGGTAATTGGCGAGAGCTCCCAGATGGTAAGTGCTACCACGGCGTTTACTAAAGCCATAATGATAATTGAGTACCCTAAATAGGGAAGCAAGAAAAATGTTTTCTCTTTTGTCTGTTCCTTTATATAGGCCTTAGTCTTAAAGTGTTCCAATTTATTTGTGTTTAAAAGATCTTTTTTACCATGGGCAACCAACTGTTGTTTGAGTATGTCAATCAGGGTTGAACAATTTTTAAGATAGAGTGGAATGCGTAGAATAGTGTCTTTCGTTGCAACCCTGCCAAAGCCAATACCTGGTAAGAGCCAAATAAACTGACAGGAGCGTATTTCATCATAGGGAAGTACGACTGTTCGCCGGGGAGTTTTTTTGCCAATCCCCTTTTCGTTGAGGACATATACTGCTCTTAAGACTTGAGTTATCACGATGTCAACTAGCTGCGCACAAAGAAGAATGGTAATACTGATGTAGAGTGCCAATCGAATGAATTGAGAGTAGAAAAGGGGAAGCTCAATACTAAAAAGAAAGGCAATGATCCACCCACATACCAAAGAATAGTATGAAAGTGAATAGAGAAGCACTTTTAGTTTTTTCAGGTATGGTTGCGCAGTGAATATCTGTTCCACAATACTTCTTTGCTAATACATAAAAGGTTTGTCTATGAACAAACTTATTGCATGAGATTTAAGTTGAAACACTAGCCAAGTAACAGGGTAATATCATTGTAATTTGCGTAAAAGTACGCTAAAATTAGTAAGTGCAAATAATATATAGAATTTAAATATAGTAATTGTGCTGCAGAGGCTAATCCTATTTTCGGATTCCTCGTACAGCGAAAGAACAACGTCAAACATATCCAACGCAATAGGATTAATACTTAAACGATGAGAAGTAAAGGAGAAGATAGGATCTTACAAAGTTTGACACTGATGCTTCTTGTCATGTGGATCGCACTCTTTTCTTATCCCCAGGGAGTAAAGTTTCGTCATATCACTTTGGAAGATGGTCTTTCTCAATCTTCAATTTTGGGGATTGCCCAAGACCATAGGGGTTTTATTTGGTTTGGTACCATGTCTGGAGTCAATCGATTCGATGGATACTCCATTAAGGTCTTTAATGTTGATGATAAGGATTCCACCTCAATAAGCCATGCGCTTATCAATGCGCTTTTTGTTGATAGGTCAAAGGATTTTTGGATTGGTACAGAGATGGGGCTAAATCGGTATAATTTTGAGAAGGAAAACTTTAAACGCTATTACCATAGTGCTTTTAATGAGCAAACACTTTCGAGTAACAGAATTTTGATGCTGGGAGAGGATGGTAAAGAAAATATATGGATTGTTACTGATCGTGGGATTGATCGCTTTCATAGAAAGAGTGAGAAAATAAAACGATATTCGATCGAAGCTTTTAATGGGTACATCCCCTTCGAGCATGTACCAGTCTCAGCACTCTGTTTAACCCGTGTTGGTGCACTATGGGTTGGTGTCCGTGGTGTTGGCCTTTACAAATATGACTACTTAACTGATCGTTTTCACTACTTTAGTGTAAAAACTGAACATCACCATGGGCTGAGTAGCCTTGATATCACTGCGCTCTGTGAAGATTCCTATGGTTCTCTCTGGGTTGGTACGACCAATGGCCTCAATAAATTAGATCCTAAACGGAGGAGTGTAACCTCCTATTATTCTCAAAAGAAAAAAAACTCAAGTTTAAGTAGCAATCATATTTCGGCTCTATTACCAGACGAATCGGGTTGTCTCTGGGTGGGTACCTACAATGGGGGCCTCAACTATTTTGAACGAGCATCAAACAGCTTTTTGCGGTATCAGTCAAATCCTTATTTTCCCGGTAGCCTCAATGGAGATAGAATTTCAACTCTTTACAAGGGCAAAAATGGCGAGTTGTGGATTGGTACCTTTAATCATGGGGCAAACTTATACTGTAAAGAGATGCAACGCTTTGTCCACTATAAAACCATACCCTATCAAAAAAACAGTCTCAATAGCAATAGAATTCGATCATGCTATGTTGATGATGTCGGTCACGTTTGGATTGGAACCGATGGGGGGGGCGTCAATAAACTTGATAGAAGAAACAATACCTTTAAGCATTTTACCCACAATCCACAAAATACCACAAGTATCAGTAATAATAGAATATTCTCAATATGTAAAGAGAACGAACAGTTTCTATGGATCGGTACCAATGGTGGGGGGTTGAACAAGTTTGATAAGAGTACAGGCCGATGTCTTCATTTTAAACATAACCCAAGGGATAGCAGCAGCTTAAGTAACAATCATATTCGCTCTGTGGTTGGCGGCGATGAGAATGAGCTTTGGATAGGAACTGTCGGAGGCGGATTGAATCGCTTTGATAAAAAGAGTGGGCGATTTGTTCGATATCGATTTAATACAAAGGATTCGCTTAGCTTAGGACACGATCGGGTTTTTCGGCTCTTGCGAGATCGTCAGGGTATTTTGTGGATTGGAACATTTGGCGGTGGCTTGAATAAATTTGATGAAAAACACAATCGATTTGTACGGTATCAAATAGAGCCTCAAAGGGCATCATCAATAAATGATAATTTTATCCTGTCAATCTATGAAAGTAACACCGGTGACCTCTGGGTTGGGAAAATGACAGGAGGATTGAGTAAGTTTGATCGGAATAATGAATCCTTTGTTCATTATACAACAGAAAATGGCTTACCCGATAATACGATTTACGATATTTTAGAAGATCTCAAGGGAAACCTCTGGTTAAGCACTAATAAGGGTATTGTACGATTCAATCCCCACAACCTCTCTGTCACCGGCTATGATGTAAAGGACGGCTTGCAGAGTAATGAATTTAACACTGGCACTGGCTTTGTGAGCAAAGACAATGAGATGTTTTTAGGAGGAATAAATGGGATTAACTCATTTTTTCCTCACATGATTAATGATAATATCTATGCGCCAACCTTGGTGATTACCGATTTTCAACTATATAACAAGTCTGTTCCGGTTGGTCCCATGGAGAGTGGAAGGATTGTTTTAGAGAGGTCAATCTGTGAGACTGATTTGATTACTCTTTCCTATAAAGATAAAGTCTTCTCCTTCGAGTTTAGCGCTCTTCACTATGTGTTCCCACAACGCAACCGGTATGCTTTTAAAATGGAGGGCTTCGATACTGAATGGAGTTATGTGGGTAGTCGACGATTTGCTACCTACACCTCCCTTGCGCCTGGTCGATATGTGTTTAAGGTAAAAGGGGCCAATAGTGATGGGGTGTGGAACGAGGTTGGTACCGCTGTTCAAATAACGATTACTCCACCGTTCTGGCAAAAATGGTGGTTCTATTCAGTATGTGCTCTTGGCGCTCTGGTTGCTATTGTTATGCTGTATGCCTATTTGTTAATTCGATTAAAGCGAAAACGAGAGGAACGAGAGCGTAGTCGTGTCACAGAGATTTTTAGTAAGGCCTTAAGTCAAGGGCATGCAGCAGTATATCGTAGTAACTATCGAAGAGATGTCTATGAATTTATGAGTAGTAGCATTACCGATATTACCGGTTATGATATTAGTGAATTACGGCCCTCAAGCTGGAGTAGTATCATTGTCAATCTTCATAATAGGGGAAAACTTTCAGGGCTCTCCTTTGACGAAACCCTGGCACTTTTAAAGGAAGGACAAATAAATTACTGGTACTCCGATGCCCAGATAAAAACAAAATCTGGAGAGTCACGATGGATCATGGACATGGCTACTGCCTTGCATGATGAAAATGGCCAGCCCTATGGCTGTCTGGGGATATTTTTCGATATTACCGAGAGAAAGCTTGTGGAAGAGCAGCTTCGTGCAAAGAAAGAGGAGACTGAAAAGGATCTCTTTATGGCACGGGAATTACAGTTGGTATTGCTCTCTCACAATGCCCTGGATCATTTTCCTGAGCATCCTTCTAAAAGACAGCAGACAATTCAATTTTATCATCGCTATATTCCAGCCAGCGCACTGGCCGGTGATTTTTTCGAGATAATCCCTATCTCAGATCAGAAGGTGGGCGTGTTAATTTATGATGTAGCAGGGCATGGTGTACGGGCCTCGCTTCTTACTGCCTATCTACATGGCATTTTAGAAAAACTGCTCCCTCTTTCAGGGGACCCCAAACTCTTTATGGAAAAATTGAACATGAATGTTCATACTGTTGTTTCCCAGCACTTTGCAGGGACTTTTATAACAGCCTTCTATCTTGTCGCTGATACGATCTCTGGCCATATTGAGTTTACCAATGCTGGCCACCCCACTCCTATGATTCTTAAACGAGAAAACCGATCAATTGAGCGACTGTGTAAAAATATAGACAGTGTCGATCCACCCTTAGGCATTTTTAATTCCTATAATTATTCAATAACAGAAGGGGAAATGGTTCCCAATGACGTCTTTCTTTTTTATACCGATGGCCTCTATGAGGTAATGGATAAAGAGGGAAATATGTATGGACTAGATCGGTTATGTGAATTTATACAGAGAAACGTCGATATACATCCAGATATGCTTTTAAGTAGAATCCTTAATGAAGTTAAAAATTTTAACAGAGACTCTGAATTTAACGATGATATTTGCATGGTGTCAATGCATACTCTGTTGAAGTAATGAAATAAAACAGGGATTTGAGTTTGCTCAAATCCCTGTTTTATTAACAATGTGGAAATTAGGTG
Organism: Chitinivibrionales bacterium; assembly: GCA_028278335.1. Taxonomy (GTDB): domain Bacteria; phylum Fibrobacterota; class Chitinivibrionia; order Chitinivibrionales; family JANQEN01; genus JANQEN01. Next base: position 75,695 of record JANQEN010000082.1, read on the forward strand.
TCTATACTTATTTAAGACCACCAGCTTCGATCAACTGCTCTGGAGAGACGATCGAACCATAGCTAGTCTTAAGCGACTCCAATCCTTCGCGCTGCTTATTGTAGACATCAAAAATTCGGCTGGGGCAATCTTTTTCTTTGCCATAGGCCTCTTTTTGTAAATCAATACGACTAACGATGTTGTCAATGTAAAAGGAGAATTGTCTATCGTAAAGCTCTTTGGTATATTCCTTACCAATGGTTTCATCAAACACTTTTTTAAGGTCCTCATAGAGAGGAACATATCCGATAGGAGTGTCGATTGCTTTTACTTCATTATGGGCTCTTCTTTCAAGCCAGGTGAGCCAAGCAATAACATCTCTTTTTTCACCAAGCAGTCGAGTGTCTTCTGCATCACCACCGCGAGCACCGTGGGTAAGGAAATAGTTCAATCCTGCCATAATTGGCTTTTGTGATAACTTATCACTATTAAAAAAGCTAAACTGTGCTTCCATATAATCGGCTAAGGGACCCGGTGTAAAGGGAGCGTTTGCCCAAGGTTGACGGTTGACACCGGTGGCGCCAATTTCTGTTGCGGTCGCAGCAGAGAGGATTGAGGCTCCAATAACTACACCCTGGTCAGCTGTTTTTCCAACCCATACTGGAGGCATAGTATTGCTGTCGCGGCCAGAATAGGTAATAACTTTAATCGGCACACCAGCAGGATCGGTTCCTAGCTCTTTGTTGTAGTTGTCTATGTCGGCACAATTTAGTGTGACCCGTGAATTGGGATGAGAAACAGGAATGCTTTTGCCGGAGGCATCTTTTTTATCTGGAGTCCACTCTCCCTGAAAGTTTTTACCCTTTGCAGGAGGTTCTTCACCACTGCCAACCCAGTGAGGAACACCGTCTTCATCAATACAGACATTTGACCAAATAACCTCGGCCGTCTTATCACCCCGAAGACATTTCATCAAGTAGGGATCACTCTCGCGATTTACATCTCTCACAATACCAAAAATGCCGACTTCCGGATTGACTGCACGCATGGTGCCATCATCTTCAATCCAAATCTGGGCAAGATCATCACCGATAAAGTCGGTACCAACCATTGCAGTGGTTGTTTTTCCACAACCGGAAGGTGCGGCACCGGCAAAGAAGGTTTTTCGACCATCGGGACCGGTTAAACCGGTAACGAACATATGCTCGGAGAGCTGCTCTTCCTTGCGGTAGTAGGTGGCTAAATCAACGGCAAAGCGATGGTTTCCCTTTTTCAACATCAGGGTGTTTCCCGCATAGGTACAGTACATGGAAAAGGTTGTCTGCCAACTTCTGTCCATAAAGATGCGTGCCTTTGGTACATCTTCACTTTTAAAAGTGCCCATGCTATGGGTGTTGGTAAAAAAGACACCGGCCCGTTTTACTTCGTCATCGAAGCTCTTGAATACGGTGGGGTAGAGTATGTTTCCAGAGTGAACAACATAAAAGGAGTCTGTGATCATGATCGCAGGAATTGAAGCCTTTGCACCCACAGGGCCACGGTTCCAAAAGGAGACTAACATGGTTTTTCCCTGCATGATACCACCCATGGTATTCTCGATATAGTCATAGGCCTCAGAACGAATCATCTTTTTTGCTAACACAGAGATATCTTCATCTTCATTGACAATATAGAAAGTTTGTTTAACTAAACGGGCTTGGTCTTCTGGGAGGTCGAAGTGGCAAGTGTGCTCGTCAAGTTTCAGTGCAAACTCTTCACCATTTTGTTGAGCCATTGCTTTTGCATGGGCAAGGTCTTTTTCGTTTGCCGAATTAATCCAAACTGATTCGGGCTTTAAAAGAGAAATTGCATTGGCAATTTTTACCAAAGCCTCTTCATTAGTTATGGATGCAATCTTTTCACGGTTTTCCTGGTCACATTTTTCATCGAAAAGTTTTTGTGCTTCTGCAATTGAAGAAATTCCTCCAATACCCGAAAGGATATCCTGTCCCTTTTTAAGTTCTAATAACATAATTCTCCCTGTTGAGTTTCAAAAAACTCGGGTTAAAATTTAGTAGAAAGTTTAATTTATGATCTAAAAATAAGTACGTTATACCAGAGACAAAAAATACTAGACACGGAGGTTTTTGAGCAAGAAGTATCACTCAATCACCTATAAATGAAGAGCATGCACATAGACATTTAAAATGTTGAGTATGTTTATCTTTACACCTATTATTGTTTTGTGTCAGATTAATTAAGGCATCCGTAATTCTTTACATAATTTTTACTCCTTGGTGAAAAATCCTATCATTCGTTAATATTATCCTATTCTACGAGAAAGAAAGGAGCTGATAGAGGGTAAAAATTTTTAGGAATCACATAAAAATTAGTTCAATTTCATCATTTCTTTAAAGGAAAATAGAGAAAAACTTTTATTATGTATGTCAAAACCGTAAAATTAAGGGGGATACCTCTTTTTACAAAGAGGGGTATCCATTGGTGATATGAATAGGGAATGATAATAAATTTGTTATCTTTACTAGCACAAATCCCTACAGTGCGTGAAAATAGATTTATATTCTAATTTATTAATACCTATTTATTCATATTGCACGAAATAAACTTGACATTAGGCACCCTTTTCTTGTTTAGGCATCATGGTTTTTGCTATCGGTGAAATATTATATGATATCTTTCCCAAGTATAAACGCTTGGGAGGAGCCCCTTTTAATTTTGCCTTTCATATAAATTCATTTGGCCTTCCTGTTCAATTTGTGAGCAGGATTGGCAAGGATAAAAATGGGGAATCTATCCTCCATAGCCTTAATGCGTGGAAATTTTCTAACCAAGGCATCCAGATAGATGCAAAGCATGGAACCGGCGAGGTGCTTATTGATGTGAGCAACCCCTTAGATCCTCAGTACGATATTGTTACCAATAGAGCCTATGATCATATTGCTTGGTCCAAGGAGATAGCAAGCCTCCTTACAGATAAGGTGGATCTGTTCTATTTTGGTACTCTTATTCAACGCTCATCTAAGAGCAGAGAGACCATCAAGAAAGCACTGGATACCTTACCCGAACAAGCGATAAAAATATACGACATTAACCTGAGAAAAAATTGTTACTCCCGAGAAGTGATTACCCACTCTCTTGAAAGGGCCACTGTTTTAAAAATTAATACTGATGAGTTGCAGACTGTAAAGACCATGTTAGGTTATATTGGAAATGATCAATCATTTCTTTCCCATCTTTTTACCACCTTTGCCTTAGAGATGATCTGCTTGACTAAAGGAGCTGATGGCAGCACTATTTATACTCATGCTGATGAATACTCAGTTGCTGCTCCTAAGGTACGATCTGCTGATAGTGTTGGTGCCGGTGATGCCTATACTGCAGTGCTGGCTATCGGCTTATTAAAAAAATGGCCTCTGCGAACCGTTATGAAGAGAGCAACACTATTTGCCAAAGATATTTGTCGTACAACGGGAGCAATCCCACAGGACCCCACATTTTATTCTACATACAATCATTGGAGGATTGGTGAGTAAACCACAGAAACGGTTATATATCCAGATGTTTAGCATTCATGGACTGTTACGGTATGAGAATCCCGAACTTGGCAGGGATGCAGATACTGGAGGACAGACAATTTATGTTTTAGAAGAGGCGCTTGAGTTGAGCAAGCGGGAAGAGGTTAAACGGGTTGATCTCTTTACCCGATGTATTCGAGATAAGAGTGTTTCAGAGGATTATGCCAATCCAATCGAACGGGTTAATGATAAATTTCGGATTGTCCGTATTCAGTGTGGTGGTACTCGATATATGCGGAAGGAGCTCTTATGGCCCTACCTTGATGAATTTGTTGACAAAACAGTACAATTCATTAAGAAAGAAGGAAGGAGTCCCGATATCATTCATGGCCATTATGCCGATGGTGGCTATGTGGGGATGCACCTCTCCCGATTCTTTGGCACCCCCTTTATTTTTACTGGACACTCCTTGGGAATTGATAAGAAGAAAAAACTTCTTGATGAGGGACTCAAAGAGGAGGTGATTGATAAAAAATTAAAGATCAATCACCGCATTCATATTGAAGAGACAATCATAAAGAACACAAATTTAGTCATCACCAGTACAAAACAGGAGATTAAAAAGCAATATAATCTCTATGCCAACAATACCATTGCCAAATATAGCGTTATTCCTCCCGGAATAAATATCGATACCTTCTATCCCTATTATCATAACCAGGTGAGTAGTTTTACAAGGGAAGAGGAGGGATTGCAGGCCCAGGCCTTTGCTATGGAGGATTTAAATCGCTTTTTTATCCATCCCGAAAAACCATTGATACTCTCTCTCTGTCGCCCAGACAAGAGAAAGAACATCAGCGGATTAATCCACGTCTTTGGAGAGGATAAGGAGTTGCAGACCATCGCCAACCTTGCCATCTATGCAGGAATACGAAAGGATATTTTAGAGAAAGAGGAAACAGAGAAGGATGTGCTCATTGAGATGCTGCTCTTGCTTGACAAATATGATTTGTATGGAAAAATGGCTATTCCCAAAAAGCATGACTTTCTTCATATGGTTCCTGAACTCTATCGAATTGCCGCAGCCAGTGGTGGCGTATTTGTCAACGCTGCTCTCAATGAACCCTTTGGGATCACTCTTATTGAGGCTTCCTCCTGTGGCCTACCCATTGTGGCGACGAAAAACGGTGGTCCTCAGGATATTGTTGAAAATTGTAAAAATGGTATACTGGTAGATCCCAACAATCGAAAAGAGATTGCCAAAGCAATTAAGGCCATCATAAGCGACCATGACAAATGGGTCAATTATTCAAAAAGTGGGAGAATGCAGGCAAAGAGTATATACACATGGCAGGCCCATGCTCAAAAGTATATGTCGGAAATAACCTCGCTAGCGGCACATATCGGCAAAACCGGATTTAGAAAACGATATGCCTCTGTTCCCATAGGTAAACGACTCACCATGCTGGAGAGTTTTCTTTTTACCGATATTGATAATACGCTCATCGGTAATGGCAATAGTCGGGCTATTGAAACATTATTAAAGCTCTTAGATACCAATAGAGATAAAACCGGTTTTGGTGTTGCCACCGGTCGAACAATTGACTCGACCCTCACCATATTAAAGGAGTACGATATTCCCATACCGGACATTATAATTTCTTCGGTGGGAGCAGAAATTTATTATGGTGAGGATCTATTGCTGGACACGGGCTGGGAAACACATATCACCAATAATTGGGATCGAGAAAAGATTCGAAATGCACTGAGCAAATTTGACTTTTTAGAATATCAAGAGGAAGAGACTCAACGAAAGAACAAGATCAGTTACTACCTTGAGGATGAGAAAGATCGCATTGCTCAAATCCATCACAAATTGGTTAAAAGTAAATGTCGATATAACTTATTATACTCCCATGGTCAATTTTTGGACATTCTTCCCCATCGTGCATCAAAGGGCAAGGCCATACGCTATATTAGCTATAAATGGGGTGTCCCACTTGACAAGATCGTGGTCTCCGGTGACTCGGGGAACGATGAAGAGATGCTTCGTGGAGAGACCTTAGGTGTTGTGGTAGCAAACTATAGCAACGAAATGGAGAAATTAAAGGGGCTTAAAAATATCTACTTTTCACGGAAAAAATTTGCCGATGGTGTAATTGACGGCATTGTTCACTATAAATTCTTAGAAAAAACGCCCTGCTAAACATACTAACAACAGATATGATTAAGCCGATTGCAATTCCCTAATTCAGCACCGGTTTGAGGCTTAGAGAGGTAGAAATGGAAAAGATTATAGCCGAGCATATAACACGTAAAAACGTGCCAGTATTTAAAGAGTTTGTCTCTTTTCTCAACAAAAACATTGACAAGTGCGAGTGCATGCAGCGCAATGAAATTTTGATGCATTTTGATGACTTTTGCACTAAGAATAAGAAGAGCAAAAAATTTCTCACCTCCTCATTGATTCGTAAATTCTTAAATAGTATTCGAGAAATTTTATTTGAAGAGCGAGATTTTGTCATTCTCTATCGTTATTCTCAAGCAAAGTATCTCATTTACCGAGTGGATAAGGATGTCAGCAGATCAGAAACAATTGAGATGCCCGAGTATCTGACACTCAAAGAGAAGGCTATCCTTGGAGATGATGTAAGTACAAATCCCCTGAAAATTGATTTTATTCCTTTTTATGACTACTCGCGATCTATTCGAGATTCAAAAAAGATTGGCAATGGCATGCAATTTCTCAATCATAACATGTCCAGTAGCCTATTCCAGGACCCAGAGAAGGGTAACGTCAACCTCTTCAATTTTCTCACCATTCATAAACTAAACGGAGCCTCTCTTCTTATACGTGAAGGGGTGTTCAAGGATTTCGAAAGCTTTTTTGCGGCTCTTAAAAAGATGGTCAAGTGGTTGCAATCAAAACGGCATATTGCCAGTTATAATTCGGGGCGTAATTTGCATATCGTTACCAATCGTATGAAGAAAATGGGATTTGAAGTGGGATGGGGCAATACGATAGATCGAATTATCGAAACCATGCAGTTACTAGTTGACTTAGTCAATGAACCAGCCAGTGCTCTTTTAGAGGAGTTTATTTCCCGGATTCCCATGGTGTCAAAGATTGCCGTAATATCACCCCATGGATGGTTTGGTCAAAAAAATATCTGGGGACGACCTGACACCGGTGGGCAGGTTATCTATATTTTGGACCAAGTTCGAGCCTTAGAAAAACATATACGGGAACGCTTTGCCAAGGCAGGTGTTTTTTTAAAACCAAAAATATTGGTAGTAACCAGACTCATTCCCAATGCGGGAAACACTACCTGCAATGAACGGCTAGAAAAAATAACCGGTGCCGAGAACTGTTGGATCCTTCGGGTTCCCTTCAAGGATAGCAATGGTAAAACATTACAGAACTGGATTTCTCGATTTAAAATATGGCCCTACCTAGATCGTTTTGCTGAAGATAGCCAGCAGGAAATTTTACAGGAGTTTAAAGCAAATCCCGATCTGATCATCGGAAATTATTCCGATGGGAATCTGGTAGCTACACTTTTAGCCGATAAGTTAAACGTTATTCAGTGTACTATTGCTCATGCTTTAGAAAAAACCAAATACTTTTTCTCTGATTTACATTGGAAAAAATATGAGCGGGACTATCATTTTACACTTCAGTTTGTTGCCGATATGATCTCGATGAACAAATCAAATTTTATTATTACCAGTACTGCCCAAGAGATTGCTGGAACACCGGAAAACGTAGGACAGTACGAGGAGTATCAATTTTTCTCTATGCCCGGTTTTTTGCAAGTGCAAAGTGGGATCAATCTCTTCCATCCAAAATTTAATATTATTCCCCCCGGTGTCAATGAGAAGGATTACTACCCTTACTTTGAAGAAGAAAAGCGGTCAAAGAAACGCAAAACTGTTTGGGAGAAGAAGCTCTTTTTTGATACAGATGATGGTGCCTTTGGTACACTTCGCGATCAGTCAAAGCGCCCTATTTTTACTATGGCACGACTCGATAAGATTAAGAACATTACCGGTCTGATCGAGGCTTTTGGTATGAGTAAATTATTGCAGAGAGAGTGCAATCTCGTTTTTGCCGCTGGGGTTACGGATATTAGTCTTTCTCAGGACAAGGAGGAGCAAAAGGAGATTAGAAAGGTTCAGCAGTTGATTAAAAAGTACAAACTTAAACAGTCGATTCGCTGGCTACCGGGTATTGATAAAGCAGACACTTCAGAAGTCTATCGAATTATTGCTGATCGGGGCGGTATATTTGTGCAGCCTGCTTTGTATGAAGCCTTTGGCTTGACAATTTTAGAAGCACTCCTTTCTGGACTTCCTACCTTTGCCACCGAGTTTGGTGGCCCCTCTGAGATAATCATTGATAATGAATGTGGTTTTCTTATCAATCCAAGAAATCCGCAATTGATGGCAAAAAGAATTGAAGAATTTGTTGTGGAGTGCGCAAAAAATAAACAATACTGGAAAGAGATCTCCGATCAAGGTATTAAAAGGGTTCGCGAACATTTTACCTGGAAGCTATATAGCAATAAATTGATTACCCTCACAAACCTTTACAGCTTTTGGCGTCATAGTGTGTCTGGTGAAGGCAAGATTAAAATGAGTCGTTATTGTGATTTAATCTATCAGCTTCTCTTTAAAAAGAGAGCAAAATATATAGAACACTAAGCGATTTTAGAAATTTGCTTGCTTGAAGTGGCTCATGCGGTCAGAGTGCCGTGAAAGCACTTCGCATAATTCTAAAGAATCCATATATACTGTTTCTCAAAAGTTTTGTTCCATGATTTTTGACAAAACTCTTATAGAAACAGTTATACCGCAACACAACATAGGACAAGATTATTGAGAAGCGGTATAACTCAAAAGAAATTCAAGAT
>JANQEN010000146.1 GCA_028278335.1 Chitinivibrionales bacterium
GATTATTAAATGCTAGGGTCCCTGATTCATTTATAAGCTGTATCCCTTGGATGTCATTGGATGATGTTGTATCCAAGGATAGGGTGATGTTTTTTCCGGTATACTCGAACACCATATTTTCTGCAGTTTGAAGTAGTTCCCCATCCACTAGCTGCATTTCACGGTCAGAGCATAAAATAGTTGCACGGTCTGATCCTAAACCAATTGAGGCTTCAACAACCCAATCTCGAACTACGTCCTTATAATCAGACCCTTGGGCAAGCGACTCAAGTTGTTCGCTTACAGCCGAAACAATCTCTTTGTAAAGGGAATCCTGTAATTGCATACGATGTCGTTTTACCTCAATCTCAACACCGGCCAACACTTTTTTCCTGATCTGTGCTGCCTGAGTCTTGGCTTTTTCCTTTGCTTCATGCACAATTGATTCCACCTGCTGGTCAACATATTTATGTCGTTCAGCAGCAATCTTGTTTGCCTCATCAACCAATCGCTGGGCCTCATCCTGAGCATCTCGTTCAATACTCTCAATGAGGCTGGCCTTATTCTGCTCTGTTGATCTCATAGTCTTGTCCTATACATTATAATAATATCCCATGGGCCAGCCTATAACTTCACCCCAATTGCTGCGTTGACCATTTCTCGAATACCCTTTCTTCCAGGCAGGGGGCCTTTACGGTCGGGAATTTCAACAATGAGTGGAAAATCCTCGGAAAAGATGAAACGGTCTACAGTCGGTCGGATAAGTGATGCCATACGTTCGGTAATGATGACGATGCCCACCTCTCTATCAGAAAGGGCCTCCTTAAAGGCCTTAAGGGTATCGTCTTTTTCTCTTACAATCCGTCCTTCAACCCCTACCATTCCAAGACCAAGCACGGTATCCTCATCACCTATAACCAGATACTTCACCGCAATCGTTCCTATATTTTTCCTAGTATCATCAGAGCAGTAATAAATCCAAATACGACAATACCTTCGGCAAGCCCCACAAAAATGAGTGCCTGCATGGCAATCTCCGGTTTTTCTGCAACAGCACCCATGGCAGCAGCTCCAACATGGGATATGGCAAAACCAGCACCTATGGCACCTAAACCAAAGGCCACACTTGCTGCAATCAGGGCGTATTTCATGACCGAAGCTTTCTCTTCGGTCAACACATCTGTTATGCCACTCTCGTTTTGAGATTCAGCATAGATCTTAACGCTAAAGACAGTGCTGATTACTGCAAAGGCAGTACAGAGAATAACCACACTCTGGGTAATTTGCGTTTTTAGTCGTTGTTTTGCTGTGCGCATATAACTCCTCCTTTAATAGTCACGGCTGTCCAAAGAAACCGGTGCATAAAGTTTCCCCGTACCATGAAAAAATTTAGTAAAAAATTCATAATAGTTCAAACGTAAAGCCTGGATACCTGCAGAAAGGCCTTCTAAACAGATAACCAGAATATTTCCGAGAATAAGAATAAGTATGGGGCCGATTCCACGTCCTCCAGCCATCTCTGCCATAGTGAAAAAGGCAACCATAAGGCTTACGTGGGCAATGCCCAACCCGGCAACCCGCATAAATGAGAGTGTATTTGACAAATAGCCACTAAAGATTTCTAACAACTCTACTCCCCACTCCATTATCATACCGGGCAATTTTGCACAAAACGCCGCAAACACGTTGCCTTTTCCAGAGAGTGATTCTGGATGTAGTAACAAGTGTAGGGGTTCCTTTAAAATAAGCAGTGCTGCAGGAATACCAAAGAGTAACGTCATAATGGTTGCATTGGGAAAGCTGTAATCATGGCTAATCATATAGCTTCCCACATAGACACCGCCACCATACATCCATCCACCAAGGATCCCCCCTTTATCAAAGAGCAACTCCAACCATTTTCTCTGTTTTATAAGATTAATCCAATTAAACAATAATCCCATTACAATCACTGCAATCCCAAAGAAAATGGTTATGGCCAGGATATCGTAAATGTTGCTTATCATAGAAGCTTCGCTACCATGGCCCGCTACTATCCCATGAAAATCAAACCAAAGAGCATCAAACCAGGGAGCACCAAAATAGGAACCAAATAAAAGCCCAAAAAAAGCAGAGGAGAAACCACACCAGGTTATCAGGGATAGAAAGGTAAGCACACCCTCACTGTCTTTTTTCTTTGCCATTATTTTGGAAAGCCCAAAGCCAAGCAGGGATAGGACTATTCCCTGACCAACATCGGCAAACATGAGTCCAAACATGATCAAATAGAGCGGCATTACAAAGGGGGTTGGATCAATAGTGCCATACTGGGGGACACCAAAGTTTTTAACCAGCATCTGGAATGGTTTAAATACCTTAGGATTGGTAAACTGAACTGGGATTTCATGCTCCTGCCCTTTAGACTCTTGCGCAGAAAGCCATTCTAAATAGCAACGATTATCGGTTACAGCTAAGAGTTTCTTCTCTATGCGCTCCTGCTTGGCAATTGGAAGCCACCCGGAGAAAATCATAGTTCGTGAAGAGCGCATAAAATAGTTCTGAACTGCATAGAAAAGTTCATTCACACGAATGCTGACCCAAACCTCTTTAAGGCGTTCTACCTCTTTTACAACTAATTCTTTGGCTGAATCGCTCAAAGCCTTTTGATTTTCTGTAAGCTTGTCGATCTTTTTTGTAAGATCCTGTGCAATCGAGCTTTTAATGGTTTGCATCTCTTTGGGAAGCTCTACAGGATGCCATCCTACCTTATGTAGTATTTCTTCAACCGTCCGAGCATCTCGCTTCATACTGATCAGTAAAAGATGCTCCATACCCTCTTCATTGCCAATGGGAAGCACAACCGAAGGTAATTCCTTCATAGACCGCTCCATCTCATCTCTCTTTTCTGCTGCCACAATGCCAATTTGCATGGTAATAAAGGAGTGTTGGGAGGAGAGTTTTACATTGGAAAACTTTAGACCATAGAGATCGACCTGTCGTTTGATGTCTTCAAGTTTGAGGATCTCCTGTTGCAAGAGTCGTTGACGCTCGCGAAAGGTCTCTCTCTTTTTGGCAATCTCCGAAAGCTTTTTTCTCTCTGCTGAAATATCAATAGGAGATCGGTTCTCTAGATCAATTTCTTTTGGATGATCAGGATAGATTTTCAGGGGGTGTAACAATCCTTCAATACTGCGACGCAATTCGATTAGATCATTCACCAGAGATTGTCGCTTGACATCATCCAACTTTTCCCCAGTCTCACCCTCTATATTTGAGACATTGATAAATTGGATAACACCCTCTCGCAAGAGAGTTTCGGTGACAACTTCATTATCACGCTCTAATACAACAGCAAAAAGACGGATCATTTCGGTAGTAAACATTACAGCAGTCCCTCGATTCGTTCTTGAGCAATAGTATACTGTTTAGCGTGCATTATGGTCCTTAGACGTCGAATTTCACTCCCCTTTAAAATAAAATAGGCAAGAACAATACCAATTGTAAAGGGATAACCGCTCAAAATCTTTTTCACCTCCTGTTTCATAATTTCATCGAGGACTCGCTCGATGAGAACAAAACGAGAGGATGCATCGGATGTCGGTGCGGTCAGTAAGGTGGTCATTCCAGGGTAACCTTTTTTAACAATGTGCTCCAATTGGGATGAAACATTCTGCGAAGCATAGATACTCTTGAGGTGTTTTATATCCACGGTATTACCAGTGGGTATAAGTAGCGGTATGGCTTCATCCATTGAGAGGGAGTAGAAATTTCTAAAACGAATAATCCAGTTTATGTTTTGTAGATCTATTTCAACACCGATTAACCGTGAGGCCAGGGCAGTATCTTTTTTTGAAAGCTTATGTATCATCTCCTGTAAACGATTATAGTAAAAGTGATCCAGGGCAATTTCTAATCGAAACAGTGTCTGTTCCTCCTCGACGACAGATCGATTATCCTTAATTATTGCCCCATAGGGAGTATTTGATAGGACCTGAATAATTTCACCAAAGTCATTGGCATTAACTATTACATCAAGGGATACTTCATAATAAATGGTTCTATGGATGAGGTAATGGACCAGATTCTCAACAGGCCGTTTTCTAAAGACCCTATCAAAAAAGAGTCGAAGGGCATTCTTTAAATTGTCAATCTCAAAGCGAAGCAATAGAGTTTTTACAAATTGAACAGTCTCTTTATGGAGATATTTCTCTAACGATGTATAGAGAGCAATCTCGTCAATCAACATTTTTTGTTCGATAACCAGAAGATCGCCGGTCTTCTCATAGAGCTCCTCTAAATCACTAAAAGAGGTCTCTCGTAATAAGGTAAGAACCTCTTCTAAAGATCCTGCATGAGCCATTTGTAAAAAAATATCATCGGAAATGAGTTTACTAATTCGAGCACGTAAGGTAGCATTGACAAAGGCATATTTTGTCAATGGTCCTGCCATTATTCCTGTTCCTTTGGCATATCGGTGTCGATCACCATGGTAACAATTGTCTGAACCGCGTCTTCAATGTTTTTCTTATGTATTGTACGGAATTGAACTCCCTGCTCATCGGTCTTGGCAACTCTCTCCTCCCGCTCCTTTTTTGCCTCCTCCCGTGCTCGTTCAGAGGCTTTTAACAGGAGCTCTTTAGCATCAAGGCGAGCCTTGTTTAATTTCTCAGAGACCTCGTTCTCCACCTCACTCTTTATTTGAGCAGCCTTCTTTTTGGCTTCATCAACAATCTGGGCGACTCTTTTTTCGGCCTCTAGAACCTCATCGATAATTTTTTCCATTAATCGTTCCCTGAGAAAGCCTTAAAACATTTGTCAGTCCTGAAGAAAAATAATTCAGTATTGATACATTCTCAAGGCAATTAGTAAATCATACGCATTTGATGGGCACTAAAAGAAAACAATTGTATATCACCCCTGAATAAGCCAGTTGAATCCCCATCGAAAGGTAAGGCCTGGCATATAATAACCCGGAACATAGGCAATTCTCTGATTGAAGAGATTGTCAATTTTATAGAATAGTCTAAAGGATTTGATCTCTGCAGTGGTTTTAAAACTCACATCAAAGAGTTTTCTATTCCACGTTAAAATATCTCCATAGCGGATAGGATCTCTTTCACTCCAGTAAATCAAACCAAGATCAAATATCAGCTGAAGTGTCTTTGTTTCTCTTTTAAGATGATAGGATAGATGACTTTTGGATTTAAAATAGGGTTTCTTCTCAGATATCATCCATTGAGAGGAACCAGTTAAGCCTTTCCATGCACCAAAAAAGGGAGTAGCCGTAAAAACCCACTGAGATTCATCATAGGGTGGCCTGCCATCTTGCCAATTACGAAGAACAGCTCTGTCAACCTCTTCATGAAGATCATTTACATACATAGCGCCCATCAAAAGCCCGGCTTTCTTCATACGAAATAGAGCCTCGCAGCCAATTACCTGATAGGCATTAGCATAGTCACCTGGAGTAATAGGGTAGAGAGAATCCAATATTGTATCAAAGGGCATGTGGGGTGGAAAAACTTCCTGCTGTCCATAGAGGGAGATTGTTGCCACTCCCCTCTTTGCTGAGAAAAATCCTTTCCAAAGAGGAAACGATTCCAACTCACCATTCAATTTCACAAAGGCGGCTCCACCTAATCCAGAAAAGACGCCCTCTATCTTACCCATTATAAAACGGTTCGTGTAGCTACAGTGTGTTTCGGTATGGTGGGTCACTAACCTTTGCTTATTAAATCGAGAACAGGCAGAGCGATATACTTTGCCCAATAGAGCCAGTGAATCAGTGCCACCAAATGATTTAAATCCTATGTATGGTGCTAAGGCACCGCCGCTTTTAAAACTCTCTCCCCGACGAAAAACAGATGAATCTCTGACAATTGGCGACAATCTATTGACGGCTTTAAGAAGAAAGGCCTCGCCATTTACTCGCAGATTCTCGGAAAGAGCAAACCTCTGCAGTTGCGCGGACAAATGATGACTATAATGGGATCTCTCCTGCCGGGCAAGGGTTACCAAGGGTACCCCACCATTAACTACTGTTTGTTGAGAAACAACATCATTATGCAAATCACTATAACGATAGGTTACATCAAGTGAAGCGCTATCCTGTGGTGTCCATGAGAGCGCTGTTGCGACAACATGTTCGCGAGAAAGCGGATTGGTCCCATGGTGCATAACATTGGTAGTATCAATTCCCAAACCCTCATAAATAGATTTATAAAAATTATAGAGATCCCCTGAATTATGATCATAGATCTTTCTGATAAAGTATTGAAAATTTGAGAAAATCCCAAACTGTAAAGAACGGGTAATGGGGCGGGCAAAGCGAAGATTTAGGATACTCTCATCAAAGACTCCCATCTCAATGAGCAAACTGGTCTCTGGGCGAGTAAGATTATTAGGCTGCAAACCAAAAGAGATCGTACCGGGAGATTTGAGTTGCATGGTCTTCATCTCTGCTGCAGAAAAGAGATTTACACCCGCATTGGGTTGTGTATGAAATCGAAAAAGACTGTTTCCCGGATGCATGGAGAGGTGTGGAGCCGGTTGTCCATAAAACAGAAAACGATTCATGTTTGAAGAGAGTGTCACCGGGGCGGACACATAAAGGGGATGCCTATGCATTATGTCTGAGAGGTGCATACCATCGGTTTGGAATATGCCAAAGGGATAAATCTTAGATGGATTAAAGAGAGAATCACTGTTTTGAGGATGCTTTAAATACATGTGCCGTAGTTTTCTATTATTCTGCAAATACCGAAAACGCGCTTCAACTCTTTTCAATGAATCAACCTGAGCAGAATCTATCTCTGTTTCAGCAAGTGGACTGTTTTCCTTTTTTTCTTTAATAGAAGGAAGCGAGTCCTTTTCTTTATGAATAACAGTTGTTGAGTCATCTTCTACTATTTTTGTAGTATCTAAGGATTGGGCTGTGGAAAAAGAATTTTTCCCATACAATAAAAGCGTCGTAATAATAGTAATAAGGGTATAATTTTTCATAAGTCTTTATAAAATAAATTATAATTGATGATAGTATTTACTTGATCCTCTCTTTACTGCACCATTTTTTAATTTATTTTATCACAGGTAGTACCAAATGTATTTAGCAACTCCTTTGTTTTTCATACAGCACATATACTATTGTAATAACCTGTGCACCCATACTATAACAGCTTAGGTCTTTAGCTCATGATGAAAAATCAGAAAAAATCTATCTTCATCCTTGGAATCACCATTGTTTGTGTGACTCTTCTTTTTCGTTGCGCTTATCTAAATACCCTTTACAATGCTAAGGTTTCCTTTAATAAGGCCTTTAAGGCTCATCAAAAACTTATTAAAAAAAGCGCAGACACCACTGATCAATTACCCGCAGAGATTAAAGAGGGGTATGATAAAACCATAGCAAAATGCGCAAAAACAATTAGTGTCTATCCAAAACGAAAAAAGTGGCATGACGATGCTCTTTTTCTAAAAGCAAAGGCTACCTACTATAAAAAAGAATACTCCCTAGCAATTCAGCGAGCTCGTCAATTGATCAAAGAATTTCCCGAAAGCCCCTTTATTCCTGAGACCTATCTACTCCTGGGCAAGGCCTATCTTGGCTATGATAATCTCCAGAAAGCAGAGGAGACCTTTTATTACATCTTAGAGAAATACCCAAAGCTTAACACTGCCGAGGATATCACCTTACTCCTTGCTGAAGTTGCCATGAAGCGGGAGGGAAAGTCTCAGGCAATCCAGATTTTAAAGGAGAGTCTTGAATCGGTTACCTCCGATGAAAAAAAGATGGATATAATAATAAAGCTTGGTGGCCTTTACATTGATATGCAAATGTATGAAGAGGCAGTCCAACTGATAGCAACAGCACCGCGAAATAAAGACTTTCCTACCTTTCTCTATAAAATGGATTACCAACTCATCATCTGCCATAAAGAGCTAGCCCAATATGAACAGGCAATGACGTTGATCAATATTGCCTTAAAAATCAATGACTATGTGGCCTACAAATCCAACATACTCCTTGAAAAGGGTATTATCCAAAAATTGACAGACCAAATTAAGCTGGCAATTGAGACCTTGGAGGAGATCACCAAAGGAACCGGAGATCCAGAGATTCAAGCAAAGGCATGGCTTGAGCTTGCCTCAATCTATCAATTTGAATATGGTGATTTCGAAAAGGCAAAGGAGTGCTATGAGAAGGCTCAATCCACCAGTAATGATGAAGAGATTCAGAGAATAGCTGATAAGCGCATATCTGGTATGCATCTCCGTGATGAGTACCTTGATCTTATCAAAAATAGCTCGATCCAAAAGGATACAGCCGACTCTTCGGAGAGTCTCTTTTCTCTTTACTATAAACTGGGAGAGGTATATTGGCTCAACTTAGATGAGCCTGATTCTGCCCTAAACCAATACAATCGGATAACCACAGATTCATCAGCCGACTCTTCCCTCTTAGAAAAATCACTCTATGCCCGAGCGTGGATCCTGCGATTTATCAAAGAGGACACCACTACATCGGACAGCCTTTATAAAAAAATCATAAAGAAATACCCTCAGTCAATCACTGCCCAGAAATCCCAGCAGGACCTTGGGATTCCCGTCACGGTTAAAACCTATGAAGACTCAGCGCGCTTAGCATTGATCCAGGCAGAACGGCTTTACTTTGATGAGCAAGAGATTGTTAAAGCGGTCAATGCCTATTACAAAGTGGCAAAAAAGTATCCCGACCTTGAAGATATCGCTATTAAGAGCCTCTATATGGCAGGATGGCTTTGCGACAATGTTCTTAATAAGAACAGAAAAGCACTAACCATTTACAAAAAACTCTGTGATAAATATCCAGAGTCGGATATATGTATTAACGAAATCCAACCCCGATTAAAAATTGTGGAAGACACCTTGAAAGTTCTTAAGCAGAAGAAAAAACAAAAAAAGAAAAAGCGTAAGATCCTAAAAAAGGGCACGATAAAAACACCTTCCCCAACCGATTCTGTCAACACCAGCGACGAGGCGATCCTTTCGGAGGAGGAACCGGATAGCAAAAAGGACATTGAGCAACCCCCTACTGAAGAGGCATCAAAGAAGGATGCTCAAAATAATGAAGAAAGCACAATCGACCAAGGGGAATAACTACCTGCTTTGGATGTTATAAATTTACATTACCTTAGAACGACAACTATATCACAATACCTATCTTTATCAAAAGGAGTATCCTATGAGATCTCATATAACTAAACTAATGGCTCTTCTGGTAATTTTTGGATGCCTTTCCAGTTGCACGAAAAAGGTGGCCCGCATAGATCCAAACTCAACTGTTGATCTCAGCGGTAAGTGGAATGATGCAGACTCGCGCATGGTTGCCGAAGAGATGATAAAGGACTGCCTGGCAAAACCTTGGAAAGAGAAACTTCAGCAGAATAAAGAGATGCCACGTATTATTGTAGGACGTATAAAAAACCGTAGTCATGAGCACATCAATACGCAAGCCTTCTCCAAGGACATGGAACGGGTGCTTATCAACTCCGGCACGGTAGAATTTGTCGCCACTAAAAGTGAACGGGAAGATATTCGCGAAGAGAAAGCCGACCAAATGGAAAACGCCTCAGATCAGACCAAGAAGGAGCTGTACAACGAGTCCGGCGCCGATGTTATGCTTTTGGGGAGTGTCAATACCATCGCTGATTTGGAAGGACGAAAAAAGGTCATGTACTATCAGGTTGATTTAGAGCTGATAGAGATCGAGTCGAACAGAAAACTTTGGATTGGCACAAAAAAGATCAAGAAGTACATCACCCGCGCTAAAGCCAAACTGTAATACGCGCTGCTATGACTTTGAAAAGTATCACTCTCTGGCTCGTTGTTAGCCTTTGTATCTTCAGTGGTTGTACCACACGAAGTGCAAAGCGGGTAACGCTTTTTGAAAACACACTGGCCTCGCAAGATTATACAAAAGGTATAGAGACGGTAAAGAAGAATACCAAGCTCTATGGTAAGCTTAACCGATCTCTCTACTGGCTTGATCTCGGTTTGCTTCATCATTATAATGGTGAGTACCAGGAGAGTATTGTAAGTTTACAAAAGGCTGAGACGATACTTGACAACCTCTATACTCGGTCTGTGCTAAATGAAGCGGCTAGTATCGCAACCAATGATAATATCCGTCCCTATAAAGCAAAGCGATATGAGCAGATTCTGCTGCACCAATTTCTCGCCTTTAATTACCTTGCTAAAAATGAGTTTGACGAAGCATTGGTTGAAAGCAGAAAAGTACAGTTGGTCTTTGACCGATTTAAATCCAAGGATAAAAAGCGCAACAAATACAATGACGACGGTATGTCTCATTTTTTATCCTCTATCGTGTATGATGCTCAAAATGAGATCGACGATGCGGTAATTTCCCTGTATAAATCAGCCTCTGCGTACATAAATGGTCCTATACAAATACCAGCGATGGTTCAAAATGTTGCCTACCATCGCTTTGTAGAAGAGGAGCGGGAAACGGATATTAAACAATTGGCACTCGCCTCTTCGAAACAAAAGAGTGAAGTTGTTGGTGCTGCAAAGGATCAAACAGAAATAATTGTTATAGGATATGCAGGACAATGTCCAATTTTAGAAGAGAGTGTTTTCTGGGGTACCTATGTTGTTGACGGAATGCTTGTTTTACACTATCGAGGACCAGAGGGAGATACCATTGTCTCATCTATGCCTGCACCTCCCCTTCCAGAAGTAGAAAATGAATCGGAAAATCAGGGCAAAACCGTTTCCGGCTCAACCTTCCATATAAAGTTTGCCATTCCAACCTTGGTCAATCGTCAATCACTGGTTAATCGCTTCTCCCTGTCAACTGCAAGTCTTCCAGGACAAAACTTTACAAGCACCTCTTTGACAGATACAGATCTCCTGCTTAAAAGAGATATGGCAGACAACCAATTAAAAACAGTTTCCAGAACAGCACTGCGGGTTGTACTACGCACCATCGCCGCACAGAAGGCAAAAAAGGAGATGCAGACCGAATCGGGTCTGGCCAATCTATTGATCAATATTGGCACCGATATTTTATCAGATCAATTGGAAAAGGCCGATACCCGTCTCTGTCTCTTTTTCCCAAAAACGATCCACATAACACGCATTCCAGTAAGTCCAGGCACCCATACTATTGAAGCGGAAGCTCTTGGAAAAGATGGAGTCTCTCTTGACAAAAAGATTTGGGATTCTATTAGTGTTTCCAAAGGAAAGAAGCGTTTTCTTTTTTATCCATTACTTAAATAAATAGCTATACCATAAAAAAAAGTGGCCCCCATTTCTGAGAACCACTTATAAAACAAATAATTAATCTGTAAACTAACTCTACTTAGCAACCTTCATATCAATGGTACCAGTTGCACCGGCAACCTGTGCTGATATGTGCATGAGAACCAGTGCACCCTGATCGGTCTTTGCAATAAAAACATTATCCTTTTTACAGTCAACTGAGGTTGCTGCTTCTGAGGGCTCTTGCCAAATTTGCGCCAGGGCTTCCTTTGTTTTAATGGCAGTAAATTGAGCTGGTGTTAACTTAGTGTCATAAAACTTTGTTTGATTTGGATTTGCCCAATCTTTGGCAAAGGTAAAATTACTGGCCTTAGCATGATGAGGCGAAAAGAGCTTTTCAATATTATCAACACCAGAATAAGCATAGCACACATCAATCTTAGATACATTTTGATCTGCCTCTGCCTTAAGCATTACCTTAGGTTGATCCAAATCTATTGAACTTCCAATTGTAGCATTCTGGTTAGCGCCGGCTTGAATTGTATTTATTGCAACTGGTGTACCTCCACCAGTGACGGTAAATTCCTTTGAAGCGACACTCTCGTAAGAACCTGAAGCAGCAGTTATCTGTAATTTATAGGTACCTGCCGCAACACCAGTTTTAGCACCAACAGTGGTACTCAAATCATCCTTCAGGTCCACTTTTTTCTTCCCTGTATATGCAGAGGTGTAATTCACTGAAAAAGTAGTTGTGACATCATTGCCGCTTCCATCCAACACAGCCATGGTAACATTGGTGAGATCTGCATCAGCCTTAATATCTCCGGTAACAGCCCCTGCAGCACCACCAACAACAACAGCGCCAATACTCTCAATAGTAATGGTGATTGATGTTGCCCCTACAGGATCATCACCTAAACAACCGGTTAAAATGGGAATTAGCATTCCAACACTGAGTAAAGCAATGAGCTTTTTCATACATCCTCCTATGAAAAAAGTATTTAGATATTATAGTTATTGTTTTATTGAATTATCTGTAAATACCGGTTTTTGTAGCTTATCAAAAATATACATCAAATGTTACTAATAATAAATATCTCTGTTAGATTTTGTACCTGGATAATAATCCTATATTTAATCATTATATAGTTTAGTACTTACACTGGCTATAATATATCTCCAAATCTAGGTTCTTCTGAATAGTAATGACGAACAGAAACTAGGTAAGTGCTACGATAAATGGAAACTTTTTGCATTAACTGATTTATTTTAAATGTTAGACGGTATATGTTAAAATTACCCTGGATCTGCTTATGAAACACTTATCAGCCTTCATATTAGCTCTCTCCCTCATATCAACAAACTTTGCAGAACATAAGGATAATTGGCACTTTTCTATTTCCTGGGGAAAAGAATTCAACTATATAAAAACCTATTCTGGTGACTATTTAACCATCCAGGCCTTATGTTATGATAAAGACAATCTCTATCTTTACGATCTGTCAAACCGAACAATTGCCCTTTTTAATTCTGCAGGTAACCTAATGTCGAAGGTCTCTTTAGCATCAATTGGACGACGAACCTATGTGGGAGATGACTTTGTCATTTACAGGGGAAAGGCCTATTTCCTCAACACTGTTGATAAGAGAATTGAAATCTTCTCCCTCAAATCTGGTGCCTTAGTAAATTCAGTATCCTATCCAACTGATTTTCTTTCCTTTGAGAGGAAAAGACGAAAAAGAATAATTACTCGAATCTTTATTGATGCAGATAATCTAGTACTGGGAAATGCCTACCATCTCTTTGAATTTGACATCCAAACTAAAAAATGTACTCCTATTGATAAAGATACAAGACCTCCTGGTGACAGTACTTTCGACCTCTATTTGCCGGGGATCACAAAATCAGGGCAAGAGACAAACCTGCGGTTCAAACAATCTCTCTTTAGGGCATACCAAAGCCCTATTCCTATTCAGGGCAAGCAGTACTTTGTTGCAGATGCCATTCCCTATGGTATTTCCATCAGCCTTAAAGGTATAGTCATAGCTCCCTTAGAGAAGGTACGAAAGTGAAGAGACATACTCTGCTTATAGTTTTAGCTCAGCTTTTCATCTCTTTGTTACATCCACTTTATAGCTGGCCCATAGACAGTGTCTTATCTCGCGGTGATAGCAGTGTTTCTATCGCCTGGACCCCAGACTCAATAAATACCAACCCAGCCTGGTATGTTAAATATGGAACCCAATGCACTGGATCTGACACGATCTATCTCCATAGCGACTTTTTACCCGATCGTACCTACCGAGGCGTAGCTTACTCCTATGGTGGCGAAGATCCCTGGGATCTCTTCCGCGATCGAGTTGAACAGGGTTTCTTAGTTGGCTCCCACTCCTGTCATTATAACGAGTATGGTGATCCCAGCGATACTATCGCCGGTACAGACTGCTCAGGTTTCCTCTGCTATATCTGGAATGCTCCCCGCATGTCAACACGAGGACTCTTAAGTAGCCCCCTCTTTAATAAAATTGACAAGAAAGATCTTCGCACTGGTGATGGTCTTGTTAAGGCGAGCTCCTCCCATGGCTTTCATGCAGTATTTGTTGTGGAAGCTGACGTGCCTTCAGAAATGGTTATCTGGGAAGCCTCTTCAACAGTATTTGGGTGTCGAGAGCGGATCACTGATCTTTCTGATCCTTATTGGGAGCCCTATACAGCTCTTCGATACCCGGACCTAATCTCCATACGAAATAACACAGAAATTGATCGCACGATAAATTCTTTGGCCACGACCAAGAGAGGTGCAAAGGGTGCCATTACTCTTAAAACTCTTTTGCCATATGATGTATTAGCCCGGGTGTATACCCTCCAAGGTCAACTTCTAAGAGAACAGCATATCCCCAAGGGAGTTACAAATAGTATACTATATACGAATAATCATGGTATTGGCGCGATGTACATTGTAACCCTGTATCATAATGAACAAATACTCATTTCCAAACCAATAATTCTCTGTGATTAATGCATGAGCAAAATAACCACCTAACAGGGCTGTGCAAAATGGATGGATCAATGGTACTATGTTACAGTGGAATTAACTCTACCTTAGACAACACATAGGGAGACACTATGGCAATTGGCAAACCAGTAAAAATCATCGGTATTCTCTTTTTGGTAATTCTCCTAGTTATTATAGGAGGGGCGATAACCCTTATGATCATGTTCCCACCGGTAAAAATCAAGGACATGACGCTCCCCTATCTGGAAACAAGTGTTGGTCGTGAGGTTGCCGTAGAAAAAGTTGGATTCACCTTTTATCCAATCTTTGGTATTAAACTTAAGGGACTCTCTGTTGAAAACACAAGCCGGGAAGGCTTTGAACAGGGCCCCTTCTTTCGGATTGAAAATTTCCTACTTAAAATAAAGGTCATTCCCCTCCTTAAAAGAAAACTGGAAATTGCCTCGATTATATTTGACAAGCCAGAGATCCTTATTGAAATTGACAAGGAGGGCCGATTCAATTTCGACGACCTTGCCTTTATGCAACAGGAAAAGAAAAAAGGCAAAGAACCTGTTGAGCAAGATAGGGACAAGCCTAAAAAGGGGCCAGCCCTTCCCATACCATTGACACTGGAAGAATTCAAAATTGTCAAGGGAACTATCAAATACTTTGACCATAAGGCTAATCGGTTTATAACCTTTGGTGACGTTTCTCAGGAAGTCGATTTTTCAATTGACAAAAAGCTTGAAGATGTAAAAAGCTCGGGCGAATTGGTACTTAGTGGTATTTCTGTCAAAACCGGCGAGATCCCTAAGCCTCTCTCAAATGTCTCCTTTACTCTTAGTCATGATGTTGGCGTCAATGTAACAGAGGGATCAGTTTCTGTAAACTCAATACGACTCTCGCTTCAAAAGATCTTTATAAATCTCACCGGTGATATAAAAAACTTCAATGAGCAACCAGAGATAAACATCGCGGTCAACTCCGATAAAATTCTAATCGCCGATGTCATCAAAGAGATTCCTGTTGAACTTGCCCCGATTGTGGCAAAACTACAGGCCCAGGGATTCATAAAACTGGCACTCAATCTTGCGGGAACGGTCGATTCAACGGGCATGCCTGATGTAAAGGGAACACTCGCTCTGGGCAAGGGACACATCAAGTACGCAGACCTGCCAAAAACTATCAGTAACATCCACGCCGATGTCCACTTTACTCACAATAGATTGGAAATCACCAAACTGGGATTTACCTTTGGCAATAATCCCGTTATGCTCAGGGCACTGGTTTGGGATTTTAAGCAACCCAATATTGATGGCGCCTTTAAAGGAACCTTTAACCTGGCCGACATTAAGGACTTTGTACCACTCCCCGAAGGCACAGCACTCTCTGGAATCATTCAATCAAATATCAAGGCCAAAGGTAAGCTTGATCCAGAAAACCCTGATCAACTCTGGGTCGATGGCACTGTCGCCCTTACCAACCTTAAGATAAAAACACCTGAGCTTGCAAAGGAAGTAAATATTAATGGCACCGTCAATGTAACACCCCGACAGATCAAAAATAAGCTTGCCCTGGGTGTTGGCACCTCGGATATTCAAATCAATTCCAACGTCTCCGATTATCAAACGCTTATTGTCTCGGACTC
This sequence comes from Chitinivibrionales bacterium, assembly GCA_028278335.1. Lineage (GTDB taxonomy): Bacteria > Fibrobacterota > Chitinivibrionia > Chitinivibrionales > JANQEN01 > JANQEN01. The sequence continues at coordinate 15,864 of JANQEN010000146.1, forward strand.
TACTAAAAAGGGACCCCGTCCAAAAATCACCTTTTCTGTGGTCTCAACCTTACTCAATCTCAGTGACCTATTAAAGGAAAACCAACAAGCTTCCACCGAAAAATCTTCCACCCCTTCAAATACAAGCTCAACACCACCACCGGTCATGGCCGCGCCCCTTCCCGGTGTTGACATGCAGGGCTCCTTTACCTGTAAGAAATTTGTCTATGAGAATGTTGCAATGACAGACTTTAACACCAACCTTAGTTCAGTGAAAGATGTGATGACAGTGGCCACCAAGGCGAATATTTACAAAGGAAGCATGTCAAACAACTTACGCCTCAATGCTAAGAACATTAACAATGTTTCCCTATCCAACAAATTCAATGTTTCAAATATTGATGTTAATGAATTTATCTCCAATTTTAACAACCTCCTTTCTGAAAACAAGGCACTTTTCAATGATGTAAAGAAAATGGATAACGCCCTTACCGGTACACTCTCTTTAGACTCGGATATCAAGTGTGCAGGAAGAACAAGTCAGGATATGATCAACTCCTTAGATGGTGTGATTAACATGCGCATCAGCAATGGAGAAATCAAGGGTGGCGCCATTACCCAAAGTATTGGTAAAGCTGCTGGAGGGATTATGCGGGTAAGTGAGCCGGTGATTAAAAATGTTCCCAACGGTGCCAACATACTTGGTTTTTTAACGTTAGGCACCCTCTCATTTCGAAGCTATAAGCAGAAACTCATCCTTCGCGATCAATTCGTTATCTTTGATCCTTCCACGCTCAGTGCCTCCTCCATAGGAGACTGGGAAATTGATGGTAAAGTCGGTTTTGATGGTGCTTTGGCAATTAATTTGGCAAACAAACTTCCCAAGGGGATCTCTTCAAAAATCCTCAAGGTCCAAAATAAGTTACGCAGCTCCTCTACTGGATTGCTTAAGCAGGGTGAAAAGGAGCTTGGTAAGGTAATCAGTCTTAAGGCAAGCAAAGCCTTGGGTGGCCTTGTCTCAAAGGAACTTAACAAAACTATGATCCAGGAAGATAAAGAGGGGCGGGTCACAGCTCTTTACAAACTGGGTGGAACTGCAGGCGCGCCAAAAATTGCCAGTGCTAAATTTAAAACCGGTAGAAGTAGCACCTCTTCTACCAAGAACCAACAAAAATCTCCCACCCCTAAAGACGTAGCTAAAGAGAAGACCAAGGAAGTAAAGAAGGAAGTTAAAAAGGTGGTGCAACAACAGAAAAAGGTTGTACAAAAGGAGGTCAATAAAGAGGTACAACAGCAGAAGAAGGTTCTGGAAGATAAGTCAAAGCAACTTAAAAAAGAGGCGCAGAAGAAGTTAAAAAAGCTTTTTAGATAGCCGCAAAAATTCATAGCGATTCTTGTAAACATATTATGTCATCATTTGCAGGGATAGACCTTGAAATCAAAATGAGTACGATGTGTTCTTCGCTTATTAAACAATAACTAATGAAATCATCCCCTTCATTAAAAGCAGCCATGCATTAACGTAATGGAACCCCATTTCCCAAAACAACACTCTCTTCTACACTGAATTAATTGAGTTGGTACCATAGAGCATAACCTTTCAAAGGAATTGTTATTGAATTGTTTAATACTAAAACTTTGAACAAATTGTTTACTCTTACATTGTTTAAATTGGTAAGTATAGAACAATCATTTAAAAATGATTGGTAGAATTGGGGAGAACCCATCCAATTGATTGAATCACAATTGTCACAAAAAGCAAAGAGACAAAAAACTGATTAATTGCCTTGGTAACGTTGTGCAAGAGCGCCACAACTGGTTGTGACGCTTTCCCAAAAAGGGGAAGCCGTTCCAAAGAGCTGTGGCGCTCTTGGCAAAAAGGGGAAAGCGATAAAAATATCCTTTATGCCGTGTCTCCAAAAGTGGCAATGACCTCTCAATCAATTGGGGCGTCTTTGCAAAAAGTGGGAAGCCTATATATCCGTTGTTAGCCTTATTGCAAAAAGTGACAGGCTCTCCCAAAGGGTTGCGGCGGCATTTCCATTTTGGGAAGCTAAACCTTAATTGATTTGAGACGCTCTCCCAAAAACTGCAAAGAGGTTTTAACCAGTTGTAGCGCTCCTACAAAAAATACCAAGCGCAAAAAAAGAGTTGGGACGCTCTTGCACCTTTTCACGCTGAACAATATTTTGTTTTTTCCAAGTATTACCAAATTGTTTTAGGGAAAATGGCGATCTGTCTATAATGGAAAAATTGTATGCCTGGCAATGAAGCATTGTCAATAATACAACCCAATGAATAATTTTCAATTCAATCACTCTGGTATACACTATTTTTCAGCTCCGGTACTACTACAATACAAGAAAGGTATTTACGTTAATGCCAAAAAAATTAGAAATAGCAAAAACCGCTGCTTTAGAAGCTGGAAACATTGTACTTGATCATAGTTCCAATATACAAATTGATTACAAAGAGACCCAGAACCTTGTAACGCAGGCTGATCTTGCTGCAGAAAAACAGATCCTCGAAATACTCAAGAACCACTATCCGGACCACGCCTACCTCTGCGAAGAGACAGCCCATGATACCGATGTACTCAGCGATCACCTTTGGATTATTGATCCTCTGGATGGGACAAACAACTTTGCCAATGGAATTCCTCAATTTTCCATATCAATTGCCTATGCAGAACAGGGAGAAGTTTTGTGTGGGGTTGTGTATGACCCCAATAGAAGAGAGCTTTTTTCCGCAATAAAGGGTAAAGGGGCCCGATTAAATGATCGTGCGATTAGTGCTTCAAAAAAAACAAGTCTCGATCAATCAATTGTAAGTACTGGCTTTTATTACGATAGAGGCACCATTATGGAGAAAACCTTGAACACGGTCCATGCTCTATTTAAAAGGAATATCCGAGGCCTTCGTCGCATGGGTAGTGCAGCCTTAGATTTGGTGTGGGTTGCCTGCAGCCGTTATGATGCGTTTTTTGAGTATAAACTGAGTCCCTGGGACTTTGCCGCTGGTATTCTCATTATAAAAGAGGCCGGTGGTGTGTGTCATAATATTGATGGCGCAGCAATGACCTTACAATCAAAGGGAATCATCTGTGCTGCACCACAACTCATTGATCAATTTTTATCTGTTGCAAAGTGGAACGATGGATAGCAAGTAATACGCTTCAACACATTAGGTTGATGTACTTCATCCCAATTTCATAGTGTATTATCTGATTTTTAACGCATTACAAAAAATTAGATAAAGGATACAAAAGTTTACTTTTCAGATGATTTTTACCCCCTTCAATCGCACCGGGGAATGGTTCAGAAAAGCACGAGTTGCTGTCCGAGGCGAAGCCGAGTTCAACGAGTGCCTGAACCTGAGACGAAAAAGTGCGATTGCGGGGTGGCGTCTTTTGCTTACTTTTCTTCGCTATAGAAGAAAAGTAAGGCTGCTGTCGGGCAGAAGCCCGACGATCTTAATTCACGCAAAAATGTATAACCTAGTTCATTAATCTATCCAGCGGTTATAACTTTCCTGCACATACTTGTAAACTCTAAAATAACCCCACTTCAATGACTGATAATAACCTCTTCCCCATCAACCATAACAAAATCAACCTGAGGCTCTTCTAATAAGAGTTCCTCCAAAAGATCCTTTTGAGGATCACTTGACACACGGACACCAATGATATCGGCTTTCTTTCCCTCCTCTAAAGAACCCAAGGTTGATGAACACCTTAGTGCTCGAGCAGGATTCTTTGTTACCCAATCAATCATCTGTATAATAGGAATATGTGGGTAGTGCCGTTTCATGAGGTAAATCTCCTCAAAGAGATTCATGCTATTAAGACCAAAGGGCGCCTCGGTTCCCAAGCAGATATTGACACCGCGGTTAAGTGCTGCTTCCATGGGAAAGGGTTTATGCCCGAATCCTTGAGAATAGTGACCACAAAGAACAATTGATGCGTTTTTTGCGGCCAGGATGGATAGCTCTTCACTACTGACATAGTTGCAGTGATAGAGAATAGCATTATTGGGAATGATATTATTGGTGATGGCATAATAGGTGGAGCCCCGTTGGGTGGCACCATAGGCCCAGGGTCTTTTTCTGGTAATATGGAAATAGAGATCACCACTGAGTTCGGTAAAGGCCTGGAGTTCCTCGGTGCTTTCTGCAAGGTGGCAGCCCCAAAAGTATTGGTTTTGCGAGGTAATGGTATTGACAATCTTGTGCATTTTTGGTGTTAGAGAGAAGAGTGCATAGGGAGCAACACCGGGACAGGTACCATTATCCGCAGCATGCAATCGCTTACCAAGCTCGGCAACCAACTGCTGTTCCTCATCTTCCTGCTCCATAGTTACCTCATGAAATGTCCAATAGCGAACAGGTTCATCCTTCAGTATTGAGGGCGCAACACCTCGTTTTGTAGTATCCACAAGAGAGGTTATGCCATTAGCTAATGATTCGCGGATTCCCAATCTTACTGTTGCTTGAAGCTCATCAGTACTGGCGTTTTTCACCATTGCAACTCGACGTCGCAGCCAGGAGGTAAAGGTAAGGTGGTCCCAATCGAGAGCACCCCGCATGATCCCATCCTCTAAATGGGTATGCATATTGATAAACCCGGGAAGCAACACGCGTTTACCAAGATTGACGATGCGATCCTTTGAGGTACGTTTGATTGAACTTCTGGGACCTAAAGAGGTGATAGTATCCCCAGTCACTACCAAAGCACCATTGGTTAAAAATTCCCCTGAGGGAAGTAAAATCCATTTTGCGAAGTAGACAGTTGAGGTCATAATATATGGAAGTATTTAAATATCACGTTAATTCAAATTCAATAAATATGAATCGGGGGGAAGATTCCCCCTTTATCAGTTCTAATAACGGTTATTATAATATATATCCGGAGCGTGAAAAGCTTGGTGAGGAGCTTGTGAGGAATACCTATGCTAAAAGACCATGTTCCGATTCATAGGTTTAACCCATATTACAATTGAGTTATTCAGAAAATGAAATGCCAAAATAGGGATAAGTAATTAATCCTCTGCTTCATCATCGCCATACTGCTCAATAAATCTTTTTTGCTCTTCCTTGAATTCGAACTCCCGTTGAAACATATATTCAAGTTTAACAAGCTGGCTTATGATACTATTGAGGGTATTACTGAGGACCAAAAAAAGCGCAAAAAGGCTAAAAAAGGTAAGAGCTGTTAAAACGTAGTATCCAATCATGATTATCCTATAGTATGCAGTTAAAAAACGTTACTTTGAATCCATTATCATTGACATAGAAATTGGTTTATGCTATTTTTAGTGCCGCTATAACTATTATACTATATAATTTAATTGATGTACATTGAGGAGATGATATCCGTGAAAGCAAAAATTCATCCAAAATATGTCGGTGCAAAATTCACCTGTTCCTGTGGAAACGTCATTGAGACCCGCTCCACAATTAAGGATAACAATCTGGATATTTGCAACGCATGCCACCCCTTTTACACCGGTAAGCAAAAACTTGTAGATACTGCCGGCCGCGTAGATCGCTTTCTGAAACGTTACGGAAGACAGAAAAAAGAATCTTAGCTGGCTTTAAATTATATAAAGGGACTGGAAAAGTATTAACTCTTTTCCGTCCCTTTTTTTATAGGCTATAAATTTCTTCATAATCCATAATCTATTGGTAAATAACTATGTTAGATAAAATCAATTCTATTATTGATCGCTACCAGGAGTTAGAGCAACTCATGGCAAGCCCTGAGATTGCCAGCAATCCTAAAGAGATGGAAACCTTGGGTCGGGAGTACAACCAGATTGGTAAAATCCTTCCTGAATTAAAAAAATACAAAGAGGCAAAGCAGAGCTTGGAAGAGGCAAAATCAATCATAAAAGCAGAAACTGACCCGGAGTTAATGGCCCTTGCTCAGGAAGAGATTAACGAGCTGGAAGAACAGGTTCCTGCCTTGGAAGAGCAAGTTAAGATCCTTTTAGTGCCCCGTGATCCCGCAGATATGAAAAATGCCATGTTAGAAATTCGTGCTGGGACTGGTGGAATCGAGGCGGGAATTTTTGCTGCAGATCTTTATAAAATGTACACTGCTTTTATTGAAAGTAAGGGATGGTCCGTGGAGATACTCAACACCAGTGCCGGAGAAATTGGTGCGATAAAAGAGATCATATTCATGGTGAATGGAGAGGATGCCTTTGGCACCTTGAAATACGAATCCGGTGTGCACCGGGTGCAACGGGTCCCCCAAACTGAATCGCAAGGCCGAATTCATACCTCTGCAGCCTCTGTTGCAGTCCTTCCCGAAGCTGATGATATTGAGATAGATATTGAACAGAATGATTTACGTATCGATGTATACCGCTCCAGTGGCCCCGGTGGGCAATCGGTGAACACAACTGATTCGGCAGTACGGATAGTTCACGAACCAACCGGAATTACCGTCACCTGTCAAGATGAAAAATCTCAGCATAAAAACAAAGCCAAGGCCATGAAGGTGCTCAAGTCGCGTCTCTATGAAGTCAAACGGGCAGAAAAGGAGGCGGAAGAGTCAGCCTCTCGAAAAAGCATGGTCGGCACTGGTGATAGAAGTGCGAAGATCAGGACCTATAATTATCCCCAGGGTCGGGTAACTGATCATCGCATAAATCTAACGCTTTACAAACTGGACGAGATTCTTCATGGTAATATTCAAGAGCTGATCGACGCCTTAGCAGTGGCTGAATTAAACCAACGTATCAAAGAAGAATCCTAGAACTGCTTTCATAACTGTTTTCAAGGTAGAGGACAATGATTTTTTATCCTGATGAGGCGCTTTTTTGCAGACATACAGGTGAGTATGGCGAAAAAAAGCAACGAAATCAGGGTGAAAAAGCATCGAGTATCCCGACAGAACATAGTTATGAAAGTAGTTCTGATATGTTTCAGAATCTCGGTGCAGTTTTTGCACGGGCGCAAAAGATTCTTGAACCAGTTGCCCTTGATCTTGCACAGCGAGAAGCTGAGTGTATCATTGAGCATGTTTGTAATATTCCAAGAAAAAAGCTCTATACGCAAAAAGAGTTATTGATTGACAAAAACTCAATCAATATCATTGATACACTGTTAAACAAGCGCTTGACCGGCATGCCCCTTGCCTATGCCTTGGGAGAGGGTTACTTCTATTCGCAACAGTTCTATCTTTCTCCAGAGGTACTCATTCCCCGCCCTGACACAGAAACAATTATTGAAGCGATACTTGAGCAGGAGCCTTCTCAAAAACAGCTTTTTCTTGATATCTGCACTGGATCGGGAAACATAGCAACTGTTCTATGTCGTGAAAGACCAACCTGGTCCGCTTTTGCCTGTGATATATCTATGGCATCTCTAAAAATCGCAAAGAAAAATTGTCCCTTTTCAGTTAGACTTTTCTGTGGTGATATGATTACTGCTATTCATCATTCCACGACCTTTGATTTTATTGTCAGTAATCCTCCCTATTTATCAAAAGCGGAAATGACTGCCTTGGATCCTTCAGTTTCACAATGGGAGCCGCAACAAGCACTCTTTGGTGGTGACGATGGCCTCGCCTATTATCGTATTCTTGCCCAATCATGCCAACAAATTCTAAAGAAAAATGGTCGACTGTACTGTGAAATTGGCTACAATCAGTTCGAATCCTGTCGAGACCTTTTTGTAAAGGCTGGATGGTCCGATGTGTGCCTCTATAAAGACCTCGGTGGCAGAACCCGTGTAGTACAAGTACAAAAGTCCTAAGTAGCCTGTCAAATTTCTTTGTCCTTTTTAGCAGGTATTATATTACAGATACCATGAGTAAACTAAAACCCTTAGGCAACGGTATTATTCCAAGATTCGCTGCTGCGTTATTCTCCTTTGTCATATTTCTTCGCAATCGCTATTACGATGTAGTCCCCTGGGCTGTAAAGAAAACTGGGTTCTATACCATAAGTATTGGTGGAATTCAAGCGGGTGGTACAGGAAAAACACCTCTATCGCTTCTTGTTGGTAGCTTTTTCTCACAGAAAAATGAGTCCCCTGTGTTTCTCAGTAGAGGGTATGGCAGAAAAAGTAGAAAACCTGTTATTGTTGCACCCTATGAACAGAGAAGTTGGGAAGAGATTGGTGATGAACCAACACTTCTCCATAACGAGCTTCCCCATTCTTGGCTTGGTATTGGGGCTGATAGGGTCTCTAATGCATTGACTCTGCAAAAAAAAGTGTCAAAACCGGCCACAGTAATCCTTGATGATGGATTTCAACATAGAAAAATATTTCGGCATAAAAATATTCTTTGTCTATCAAAAAACATCCTCAACGACTCTATGCAACCGGCTGGTTATTTACGAGAGCCGATTAGTGCGTTGAAACGTGCACATATAGTATGCCTCATTGGAACACAATCCCAAAAAGATGAATTAGAGCAGATAAAATGTCATCTTTCCACAAAATACCCAACACCAAAATATCACATTCTCTATCAGTCTGCAGATCAATGGGTTAATGGAAACACACGCGTTCCTATTGAAAAGCTTCCACTTAAAAATCCGCTGCTTCTTAGTGGTATTGCCAATCCAGACCGATTCACCAAAATGGTCGAACAAGCAAGGATAACACCCTATAAGACAGTCTGTTACGAAGACCATCATGTATTCACATTTGAGGAGATTTCAGCACTCCTTACCCCGAAAATTGATGGGATCATTACCACAGAAAAAGATTTCCTTCGACTTTCTTCATTAAATCTTGAAAATTGTCCAGGTATTTGGTATCTTAAGATTAAATTAACATTTCCAGATCGGAAGGCTCAAAACATATTTTATAATTCACTATAAATTTTGAAATGCAGGATATATAAGTCCAAGGAGTATAGGTATGAAATTATCCAAGTTAGTATCAAGTACGCTCTTGTTAGTATTTGTTTCTATAATTTCTGTTAGCGCTGCTACCAAGTTCGTTAAGATCCATATTCCCTTTGCAAATATTTATGAATATCTTGATCCGCAATCTCGTATCCTTTTACAGGCATCACAAAATAAACTCTTTGAATTGGTTTACGAAGGAACTTCCTGGTACCAAGTAAAGGTAGAAGACAAGGTCGGTTGGCTTGAAAAAAGCGCCGGAACTGTTGTTGACAATAAAGGAGCGACAGTCTTCTCTATTCCAGTGGGCACACTGATATTCTTTTTACTTCTTCTAGTGGCTACGATAACGGGAGCTTCTCTTCTAATCTATAAACAAAAAACCGCGGAGCTGTAGATTTGTGAAGCCCACAGGGGTTGCTCTTTGTAAAACTCTTCTTGTCTGCATTTTATTATCATGGTCAGTAGTTAGTAAACAGGTTCACCAATGCCCATGGTCTACTTTTTCCATACTTCTTCTGTCACAGACAGATTATGGTTCAAAGATCTCCTCAATTCTACCAACGCTTTCAGAAAAAGCTAAACTGACCTCTACTGGTGGTGAAAAGACACCATCCTCAAACAATCAACAACAAAATGAAGAGAGTTCTTCCAATCAGTTTGCCCTCATAATAACCGGGCCTGCCCGAGTCCTAAAAGAGTTAAGCCCCGATTCACCCATTCTTGGCATGGCAAACAGAGGGAAGCACTATCCTCTTATTCAGAAGGGTGATTCTTGGTGTATTATTCTCTATGAGGATCAAAGAGGGTGGATTGAACGTCGACATGTATCAATTGTTGATAAGGTATCAAAAAATTTTATTCTTAAGGAGTTTCTCATTACACTCCTTTTGGTTGTTTTAATCGTGGCCCTCATCATTCTTGTGTTCTTCTTGATCAATAATCCTAACAAAATCAAATCAGAGTGGTTTTCAACTGAGAAAAAACGAAAAAGAATAATCATTGTTGCCAGTTCAGAAACGTTGGTACCTCGCCATCTTACCGATACGACGACAACCTTAGAAAAGTGCTTTTTAGAATTGGGATTCGAGATAAGAAAAGCCAATGATAGTAATACGACCATGAAGATGATCTATCACTATTATCCCGATGCAATAATTGTAGACTGGCAATTAGGCAATAATACTTTAGAGGTGATGGAACAGGTTCTCTCTAGCAGGTCAGATACCAGTAGTATTTTTGTGCTTTTTTATAATGTAAACAATCCCGAGTCTGTAAAACAAAGTGGCAGGATCCCCAACGCACACTACCTGGGATCCCATTTCAATGATAGAGAACTCTTTAACCTTATTACCCCACTGATAATTACCCGAGAGAAAAGACAAAGCATTCGAAAAAGTATTGAAGCTTCGGCACTACAGGGTGACTTAAGCACAGGAGACCTTTCTGAAATTTTTCAATTCATTGAAATTGGTAAGAAAACCGGAAGTTTACTTATTGAGGATGAGAAACCTGTTGGCATTGTGTATTTCAATGATGGTATAATAATATATGCAGCAACCAAGAGAAATACTGGTAAAAAAGCAGTATTGGAAATACTCAATTTACATCAGGGCCAATTCCAATTTGTAATTGGTCGACATCCAAAATCTCCTAATTGCTCAATTCCTACACTGGAAATTCTAATGGAATGGACTAAGGAGTCAGATGAAACTTCTCGGGATAGACTACGGTAGACGAAGAATTGGCATTGCAGTAACCGATGAAACCGGTATCTGCATTCGTGGCCTGACCACAATTGATCAACAAAAAGAGAACACACCCTTTAACTCCCTTCAAAAGATTATTGCAGAAGAGTCTCCGGAAGCGCTCATTGTAGGTATTCCCCTGGGCCCTTACGATGAAGAAACTCGTATGTCACAGGAGGTTCGCTCATTTGTAAATAAGTTTATTGAAGAGTGTGCCATAACACTTCCAGTACATTTTGTCGATGAAAGCTTCTCCTCTTCCCAGGCAGATCAGCTCCTTCGCTCGAAAAAAAAGAAGGCCCGGAGAAACAAAAACAATCGAGATCAATTAGCAGCCTGTTATATCCTCGAAACATTTCAGAAAGAACAGCAATGAATAGCACTATGGCAAAACTTTTAAGCCTGTTGATTATTGCCCTCTTCTGCAATTGTTTGACCGTTGATCCACCGCCACCACCGCGTCTTAGTGCTCCAACAATTACTCATGTTGCAATTAAAGCAATGCCCGATTATACGCAGGCATACAATGAGGCGATTTTTGTGTATTGGCAAAAAAATGCTCTTGACGAAATCACACCGTCACGATTTGAAGTTATCCGACAAGCGGTAAGTGACAGTTTTCCTACTACTATTAAAAACATTCCCCCAACTCATGATAGCATTTATGAATTTACTGCAAGCTTTGTCAATCTAGACCGTACAGAAGAGAACACCCTCTTTTATCGCATTTTTGCCTTTGATTCACTTGGCCGACCAGGGGATACTTCTGCGGTGTGCACCGTCTCTCTTGCGCGGACAATCACTCTGATTCGACCAGGTGCAGTACTCAATGATCCTCCTGGCAATGAGATTTTCAAATGGGAAATTCCTGAAGGTATAAACAGAAATGCCTCACATATATATCTTTGGAAGTCAGATTCTCTTCTGTGGGAGTCAGATTCGGTTTGGTATTATAGTGGTGGAGTTGCCAAGTATCCAGAAAAGGGGCTACCCACCCACTTATCCCCCCTCATGAAGGGGGAAACCTATTACTGGGCAGTGGAACTATCTATTATTGATAGAAACTACCCCTTATCAATTACTGTAAGTAAATTTTATGTTGAATAGTCTTCGGTCAACCACATCTTGCATTTATGTAATCTTTCTATTGGTAGGTGCTATTCCTTGCCAAGCAACAACCTATACTTTTTCAATCAACTCTTCATCAACTGCAGAGGTCTCCTTTGATCTTGGATCTAAATTTTCCCATCCGATGCCCTTAGAAAGTAAGTTTCTTTTTGCCATTCCCACACACCCTTCTGTTGACATCAGTATCCAAAGAAAACTTCACAGGGGAAACAATTTAAAAAAGCTGACTCTCACTCCTCTTTCAAGAGGTTGGATGGGGAAATACTACTTACAGTGGTATTCATGTACCTATACAACTCAAAGCAGCACTAAAAAAATCGATGAGGGACAAAAATGTACCTTGTCACTCTCCTATGGTAGGCCAATATTACTTACCACATCTTCGAACAATCAACCAGTACAAAGTGGACCAATAGTTCAGCTTCCCATAAAAAAGGGAACAACCCATAAACAACGGGTGTCAATCCCATCTATTCCTTATACCAGTGGTGTTCGAATGTCCATTCCTCAGGATGGGATCTATCAAATATCCGGACAGCAGCTAAAATTACTTGGCGTTCCTCTTAGTCAAATTGCAACCAATCAATTTCGCCTCTTTTGCAGGGACAAAGAGATCCCTCTGTATATCTCTAATAATCATAAAAAATATATTGATGAAAATGATTATATACTTTTTTATGGCACCACTTTGCGAGGAACCAACCACTATTACACACAGTATGCCAACAACAACACCTATTGGCTAACCTGGGACAACGGCTTTGTCGGTGCACGAGTCGCTGAACCAGCTGGTTGGTTCAACTTAGATCCCTTTTCCTATGACCCCTTCAGCAATTCGCCCCCCTTGGTTGCGGGAAGTTTTACTGACACCCTGCATATCGAGCAGGACAACCACATTCTCTGGCAAGGTGATATATATAACACAGAAGAGGCTGGAGACCTCCCCGCCGGTGACAGCGAAATTGACAGTTGGTATTGGGGAATAATTGGAAAGAAAAAGTTGTCGAATTATTCTTTTTCTCTTCCCTCACCTCGATCAAGTACCGTTAAAAATGCAGTGATACGAATTATGCTTTCTGGACTGACAAATCTTAGTGCAAATCCAAAGGATCATCAATTTAGTATTCAGCTAAATAACCAATCCATTAATAGCCCCGCTGCCATATGGGATGGACAGAAGGATCACCTCTTTGTTAGTAACCTTATAGAGGCAAACAAATTGAAACACGGTGTCAACACTCTGACTTTTTCCCGACTACAGGATGATAACACACCTGATAGAGGGGCCTTTAATTGGATCGAGGTACTGTATCTAAAAGGATTTATGGCTCTTGACAACAGAGCCTTCTTTCGCAACAACGCTGAAAACATCAATCGGTGGACACAATTCAATATCACCGGTTTTTCAACAGACAATATTGAATTATGGGATATAGGAAAATTTAGGAAATTCCACAATTACAAAGTGGAGAAAGTAGCCGGAGCATACAATCTCTCCTTCCAAGATAGTATTACTGGGTTTACCCGATACTATGCTCAAGCTGAAGATCTTCGACTCACCCCATCAGACATGGTATTGGATACCATTTTCAAAGAGTGGCAATTTTCAGAAAAGCTCGATTACCTCATGATTACCACAACTCCTATGATTCCTCCATTACAACCCTTAGCAGATTATCATACCAGTAAAGGACTTGCTGTCGCAATCATTGACATTAGAGATATTTACAACTGTTTTTCCTACGGCATTACCAATCCAGAAAGCATACGAACATTTCTACGGTACCTATTATCTAAACAGCAAGGATCACCACCACGCTTTTTACTTTTTGGTGGTGATGCAAGCCATGATTTATATAAGGCACATCAGGAGAAGACCGTTGTTCCCACTCACTTAACTCGTGTACCCAATTGGGGTCCCTCCTCCGATGATGGCTACTTCGCTACCATTGTAGGGTCAGACAACTTTTCTGATATAGCTGTAGGACGTCTTCCAGCACGGGACATCAATGAAATGCACATTATGGTGCAAAAAACTTTAGATTACCATACTAATCCCCAAGTTGGCTTTTGGCGAGACAATATCATCCTTGCTGGTGGCGTTGAGACAGACTTTACCTCCTTTAACAATGAGGTGGTTTCCACAGTAATCGGCCCTCACATGAATATCATCCGTATGGACGGTGATCCACAATCTCCCTACTACACAAGCAGTCTAGTTGCCTCAGATAAAATGGCACAATACATCAACGCTGGAGCTTATGTAATCAACTTTACCGGTCATGGTGGTGGTAATACCTGGTCAGACAGTAAGTTTTTTTCCTATGCTGATTTGGCAAAGCTTCATAATAGTCAATGGGGTAAAAGCGGACGTTTGCCAATCGTCTTTAGCTTCACCTGTCTCACCGGTTTTTTTGAAAGTGCCTTTTACGAATCATTGGGTGAGGAATTCCTCCGTGAGAGTCGCAATGGTTGTATTAGCTTTTATGGGGCCTCTGGGTACACAAAGCGAAATATCGACATTCACATGAGTAGGACCCTATTAACCAATGCCATGAACATTAGCAATACCACCCTCGGTGAACTTATCCATCTTACTGAAACAGAAATGCTGGTAGAGCACACCTCAGAGGCACTTCCTCTTATACGTCAATATAACCTTCTTGGTGATCCTGCATTGCTCTGGCAATTACCAGACCCTTCGCTTACAATAAACCTTAAAGAGGTTACTATCAATAGTGATACAGTAAAGGTATCTGGGCTCGCCTCCCCTATTACATCTGGTTCAGTTAAGCTTTCTCTTTTTGCAGACTTCACCTCTTCCTGGGGAGAAATTATTAAACCAGTGACAAACAGTACATTTTCACACAATTTTATTTTAAAACCAGGCACTCAAACAGCCAAGGGATTACTACGGGCCTTTGCTTGGGATGATTCTATACAAAACGTTGGGTGGCACTATTTTTCGAAGGATACCTTTGCCTTACATAATGTCTCTATCAACCCAGCCCTGCCATCAATTGGAGATAGTATCACCATCTCCTGCGAGATCCATTCCCGTGATACACAGTATATACCGACTGTACAGTGCCGTTACACGATTGTCAATCCTATCACCCAACCAATAGTATTTAACGACACAGCGGTAGTTTCTATTGTAAGAGATACCATTAGTGGTATTTGGCATTCAAAAGGCCCAATTATTCTTTCGCTCCATGACACAATCTATGACATCAACAAACAATTGGTGTTAAAGTTTTTCGCCACGGGGAATCTTGGAGCATCAGAGCATTACTTTTTTCCTATCAAGGGAAAAGTTGACCTCACCTTTACTTCCGACACGTTACCTCTTTTATGGAACAAGGGGACTCTGACTGCTTCTACTGAAATATTAAATATTGGGAACATACAATCTCCACCTTTTAGGGTAATTGCCTATAGTAAAGAGGGAATGCTCGCAAGAGACACAATATTTTCTCACACCTCAACTGGTTCGCTTGACCCTGGTAAAGTATATACTGTTAACATCCCACTTCCTGACACTCAAGGTACTATTACCTATTTTTGTGATATAAATCCTTCAATGATAATCCCAGAAATCTCCTATTCAAATAATCAATCTCTTTGTCCAACTTCTATTTCCTATGCTGATTTACACAGCAATAGTGACACTCTCTTTTCATTAGATATGGGGTGTAGAATTATACCGGTTGATTCTCTCTTATCAAAATCGCGCATTTTTCTGCTAACCAAACCAATAGCCCAAAAGAAACCATTGTTTAGTAATTCCCAATGGGTACCTTTACAAAAAGATTCTCTCTATTCCTATTATATACACTCAAAGCCCCCTTTAACCTCAAAAGACTCTTTACAATGGTTCCTTAAGCCAACCAATCCTCTAAGCTTCATGACAACACTAGCTGACACAGGACAACAGGCAGGTATTTTTAAACAAGATTCCTCTTTTTATTGGCACAATCAAGGAGGAGTCCTCAACAAAACTGACACAACCTTTACTTTTAAATCAAATGAATTAGGCCCCTATGCACTGGGAACCTTTGCAGATAATTCTCCTCCGGAAATACAAGTCTTCGTTGGTGGCAAAGAGATACTGTACCTCGATTATGCAGCTAAAAACAAACCCTTTACCATATTTATTTTTGATTCCTCAGGTATTGACTCATCCTTTACAAAAGTGCTACACAATGGATCACCGCTCGATAAAACCCATAACTCTTCGCTTATCCCCAGTGCAAGCCCTTCCACAGCTACCCTAACTGCATATCCACCAAAAATGAATGAGGTTGACTCGATCACAATTATTACCCAAGACCTTGCTGGAAATAGAGCACAAAAATCTTTCGCCTATAAACCAGGAGAAAATCTAAGTATTCGATTCTTTTCCTGTCACCCCAACCCATTTTCAGGAAAACCAGGGAAATTTATTCGTTTTGCCTTTCTCATCACTGACGTGGCTGATAAGGTTACCTTAACAGTATATACCATTAGTGGTAGAAAAGTATGGAGTGTGAGTAATAGAAGTAATATTATTGGGTATCAGGAGATTCGTTGGGATGGAACCACTAGCAACCAACGCATAAACAATGTGGGATATCGTATTGCCAATGGCACATACTATGCAAAATTGGTGGTATCAAATAGTGAAAAGAGTGTAGAAAAAATTATTCGCATAGCCAAACTTGAAGGATACTAATGGGAACACTTTACATCGTAGCAACACCGATCGGAAACCTTGATGATATTACTCTGCGAGCAATTAAAGTGCTCTCAGCTGTGGACACAATCCTTGTTGAAGATTCACGTCGTTCCGGAAAACTACTCAAACATCATACCATTGACAAACCGATGAAGTCCTATCATGATTTTAATAAGGAAAAGGTTACACCGGGTATTATTTCTTCCCTAGTCTCAGGACACTCCATGGCTCTCATTACTGATGCAGGGACTCCAGGAATTGCAGATCCCGCCTTTTATTTGGTCCGTCATGCAATAAAGGAAAACATCTCTATTATACCCATTCCAGGGCCAACAGCTCTTATATCAGCACTTATTGTGAGTGGTCTGGCAACTGATCGTTTCATTTTTGAAAACTTCCTTCCCTCCTCAAGTGCCAAAAGGAAACGGTTGTTTGAATCTTTTCTTGAGGAAAAACGAACTGTAATTTTCTATGAAACTCCCCATAGAATTGTAAAAGTTCTCAAAGAATTAGGTGGAGTATGCCCCAACATGCCAGTTGTCATTGCCCGAGAGATTACAAAACTTCATGAGGAGGTATTGCGAGGGACATCTAAGCACCTATTAAATCACTTTACAACTCACAAACCAAAGGGGGAAATGGTTGTCTTGCTTAACGCTAAAGATAAAAAACTGTTAACGCTTATTGAGAATTAGACCTTTTTTAAAAGAGAAACATCACCGAAATTTGTATTGTTATCCTTTGAATCATAGTGCGTATCCACCCCAACTTTCAAAAACATATCAGCTTTTTCAGCTTCCTCTTTAGCCTTCTCATAGAGGGGATTGAAATCATCGGTAGAAAGTCCAGTAACCTGTAGAACATCGTCACTGACTTCACCGAATTGACCTTCAAAGGAGCCGATGTTCCGCTTACACAGCACATATTCTGTCAAGTGTACTACAGCAACAAGCTTTTTTAGGTTTTCTGGTGCACGCCGAGGAATATGATGATAACGAACTGTTCCGATTACCGGAATTGCCAATCGCCATATTTCTAATAGAGCACCACCAATAAAAGCATGGGGCTCCTTGGGAACGACGACCTCTTCAGCAGCAAGATAGGTTGTCTCCTTATGAAGAGCATGTTCGACTATACTCACAAATATTTCATGAAAAAATTGGTCGTAAATCAGAATACCAATATCATGTAACAGCCCGGCTAAAAACAAATTTTGCCGATCCTCCGCTGTGTAGGAGTTTTTGGTTGCATCAGCAATAATGAGAGTCAAACTTGCTGCTGTCAATGAATGACGCCAGAATGCTCGGTAATCAATAATATTACTGGTATGAGCAAACTGTTTAATAACACTCATTCCCATGGTAATCTTTAAAACCTCATTAAAACCAATTCGGGTAATCGACTCTTTTACCGATGACAAGCGTCTATTAATAATATTATAAAATGCAGAATTTGCTGTTTTTAAAATTATTGAGGAGAGAGCGGGGTCCTGTTTTATAATTGCAGCCAATTCATCGACACTTGCCTTGTCGCTATTGACATATTCCTGTACTTTTACCAACACCTCAGGTAATGTGGGCAACTCCTTTATTTTTGGCAACTGCGAAAGAATATGCATTGGAACTCCATGAGTTTAAAGCAACTTTAAAAAACTAACAGCATATAATAATTACTCTTATTGTATATTGCTGTTTATAGCAGGTCAATTAAATTTACTTGAAAAGATGGAGCGTTTTTAAAAGCATCAATGGATGCCTCTTAAAGGTTCGCATAAAAATACGAAGATAATTTAGTTTTTCAGGATTTTCTTTTGAGAGAGATTCTGCAATGGTATTTAAAAAGGTATCGCTATTTCTTTTTAACAAGGTTGATTTAAGTGCGTATTGTCGTAATTGCTGCTTACCGCAAAAAGCTGCCCACCTCTTTTGATATATCCTAAGATGCTTGTAGTTTATCGTCCCATTTTGCTTTGCCTGAGCAATTGTTTCACCAGCAACTTTGCCAGCAAAGAGTGCATATGCAATGCCCCCGCCGTTGAGGCTATTTACCTGCCGAGCAGCATCACCAACAACAAGCGCTCCATCTTTTACCAGGGGCTTTAGCCATCGGCCTACAGGCACACCCCCACAATGAAAGTCATACACCGTGCCTGATGGATAAGTCTCTTTGATAAAATGATCTAAGAGTTCTTTGGCTTTACCTGCCGTACTGTGCATGCCCAGGATTCCCAACCCCACATTGGCAGAATGATCGCCCCGAGGGAAAACCCATAAAAAACCACCTGGAGCAACAGTACTTCCTGTATAGAGTTCGACCGTATCATTATCAATTGATTTGTCAGTCACCTTACAAAAGGCACATGTCTCGATATCCTCAAAAGCGAGTGTTGTATCCCAACCAAGGTCTTGAGCACATTGCGACTCCACGCCATCAGCACAAACAATCAAGGATGATTGAAAATCACCCTTTGCTGTTTTGCATACATATTGATGGGAACTTTTTTTAATTACAGAAAAAACCGGTGTTTGAGGATAATAGGTTGCACCAGCACTTTGGGCTCTTAACACAAGATCATGATCCATTTTAGTTCTATCTAATATGTAGCTTTCATCTTTTTTTGAAAGATTAAAGGAGACACGACGACCAGCAGGAGAGACCATACACATAGTACGAATAGAGCGTAATATCCAATCCGACTCAATAGGGATACTCAATGATGCACCTTTTAATCCAACAGCTTCTCCACATCGTATGGGTATTCTAACATCCGCTCGTCTCTCTAATAGCGCAACAGAGAGCCCTCCTTTAGCAGCATACTGCGCAGCCATAGCCCCAGCTGGACCAGCACCAACAATAGCTACATCATACTCTTTAACAGGGGGCATCCTTATTTAATCCTCACTGGTGGATAATGCAGCCACAGGGCATACTTGAATGCATCGAAAACAGTGAATACATTTTTCCTTGTTTATCTCAAGCTCTGTTGTGATTTTTAATGCACCATCGGAACAGACACTCACACAGGTTCCACAATCATCACAGCAGGATTTATCAATATGTACCACTTGTGGCCTAATCCTTTAAAATTCGCTCAATTTCACGACACACTTTGCCATTTCTTTTGGTTCGTTTACAAAAACCCATTTTCAAGGCCTCTCGGGCTAATTGGGCCGCTTCTATCTTTTTATCATTCTTTTCAAGGAGCTTAATCTGCATGAGTCGTGTAACCAGTGCATTGTAGTCACCATATTTTTCCTTCTCATAGGAATCAGATAATAAACCATACATTCTTGCTGCAGCCAATGGTTCTTTTTGTCCCTCATAAAAACGAGCCTTGCTCCATAGGAGAAATCTGCTTTTAGGATACACTTGCATAAGTAAATCTGATAGTTTTTGGGCCTTCTTATAATGTAATTCACGGCTATAAATATCTACGAGGATCATTTTTGCACCCTCTGCAGTAAAACTACCAAGGCGACTACAATTCTCAAGGCTTTTTATCCCCTCTTTTCTATTCCCCGGATACCAAAATAACACCATCCAAAGCTTCTTTTTTAGCTCTCCCTTCGCATAATTATAAAAGCCCAGAAGTAAATCAACATCGTAGTTGGTACTATCGAGCTTTTTTGCTTCTGTAAACATGCGCATTGCCTCCAACCCGGTTCCTAAGGCAGAGAAATACTTTTTATGAAGGAGGTAAAAAGATGAATGTGTTCCATAGGCCAAACCCTTAAGCGTCAAACTATAAGAGTCCTGACCATGGATTCCTTGATAAACAGCAATTTTTTTAAGGGTTGTTTCATAGGCATCAAAAAAAACAACTGAATCGATCACACGGTCATAGTCGAGATCGCGTAATCCAATGGCACACAATCGTAATAAAAAATAGAGAGGTTCCTCAGAATCAACCTTAATGAGTGAATCAGCATAAACAATGGCAGAAGCAAATTCACAATTTATTATATCGCCGACTAGTTTTTTAGCTGCAGCTTCCTTTGGTTTTGAAAGGGATATGGCCCAGGATATTTGTATGCTAACTATTATTATGATGATTAATTTACGCACGGGGTGACTCATTGACAACTGGTAAAAGTGAGGGATACATTACATTATGACGAAAGCGGAAATAGACAACAGTACTTATGAGCACCAAAAGTGCGGCAATGGCAAAGAGGGGAAAAAGAATGCCCGCAAGGAGCATTGATATACCGCCGGTTACCTTATAGGTAGCTTCCATGAGTTTATCTGTTCCCATGATCGTATAGAGAATATCGAAAATTATAAATGCGCCTGCAATAATACAGGCAACAAGGTCTTGAGCTATAAAAGCTGCAATGGTTCCTAAAATAACAAAAACAAGGGTCATCCCATGAGCCTTTGTAGTCCCAAAACTCACCGCGGTTGTTTTTTTATTGCATGCTTTATCACCGGGGTAATCCGGCAAGGTCGAACTTATTGAGGCGCCACACATTATTAAAAAATATGGTAACGCAGATTTTACAAAAGCTGATGAATTGATTCCTTCACCACTGGACATGTACCATCCCATACCAAAGGCAACAACACCATAACCAATTGCATTAGTTAAAAAATCTGCTATCGGTCTACCTGAAAAATAGGTCGGTTTGAAACTATATGCCATTCCGATAACCAAAGCAAGTAACGAGTAGAAGGCTACCCAATTATAGCCAAAAGCTAAGGCAATAATAATTGAGATTGCTCCTAACAATGCCGAATAGCTATAGGCAACACCTTTGGTAATGCCACTTTTTACCAAGAGAGGAAAGCCATCATTTTCTTTGTCAACATCATAATCAGCTATTTGATTAAGCACATACACAGCACCCACAGAGAGAGAAAAAATAATCATCCAGACAAAGGGAATAATATATTGACGTCCCCAGAACAGCTTAGGCGTGAAGGGAAGAGAGCCATCTTGACAGCAATAATAGCCTAACACTGAGAATCCCCATACAGGAACTAATATTATCGGTCGAGCAAGAAAGAGAATATCAATTCCTTTTAATAGAGCCTTCATAGGTACGCTATTTACTTTTCAATGTGGGATATTCAATATTAAAACGGCGTTTATAATAAATTCTGCTTATGATGAGTGTAACAAGAATTATAACACCATAGAGAGGAATAAAGATCACAACAAAGGTAGAAAGGATATATACGGGCCAACGAAACGCTTGAAAGGCAAATTCATGCTTGGTGGTAATTGCAAAGATAATAAAAATAACAAGACTAATCCCCGATGGAATAACCATAACCCAGGCATTATACTGTAAAGTGAAAGAAAAAAGCAGAGCAAATCCACAGGAAACTGCAGCTGCAATGGCAGTCCATTTCTCCCCATAAACCACACAAAAGGTGCGCTTTCCCATTGGTTTATCTCCAGCCTTATCTGGAATGGTGGTAGCCAAAAAAACTGCAGCATTAGCAAAACCAGCAGTAAGTGATGGGATTAGTCCCTGTTGAATAAGAGAGAGATCAAATCCATTTTTAAAATTGGCAGCATACCATCCCACCAAAAAGGTTAAGAGACCATGTCCCAAAAAATTGGCAAACACACCACCCCAGGCATGATTCTTTAGATTAAAGGGAGGCATGTTATAGAGGATTCCTAAAATAAGGCTTATGATAAAAATTATTACCATAACCATATCTAAATAGAAAAATGCAATCCCAAAACCCAAAAATGCACAGAGTATAGTACATCCCCAGGCAGCTTTGATCGAAATCAAACCATTGGGTAAGATAAATAGTTTTCTATTTATTCGATCACTTTCAATATCGTTTATTTGATTGAGTACATAAATTGATGCAACGATGAGAGAAAACCCAGCAAGGGCAATCCAAAATATATTCTCACTATACCTATTGGATAGGTTAATGAAGTATCCCCCACCAGGTGAAGCAAGGTCACTTCCGGTAATCCAACCCAAGGTCATGACTGTCCACACCGGGACTAATAATGGTATTCGTAAGAGAAAAAAGAAATCAAAAAATGTAATAAAAGCTTTTTTCATTAATCTAGGTAAAGCAATAATTGTAATAGAAGGCAACAAATAATGTTGTGTGCATGTGTTGTTCCGCAAAAACGCGCAAGAGGAACATTTTTCAATATCCTAAGGTCACCTTAAATATACTTTGTGATTTAATAAAGAGGATACTTCCCAATCGGAAAGGGGTTTGAATAAATCCAGGCGTTTTTTCCTTTAAAAATTTCAATGCGATACAAGCCGGGATCTGTCACATCAAATTCTACCATCGTCCCCTTTCCCTGCTGGACTATTCTACCATTCTTTATAAGGTTTATTTCTGCTCTATCAGGTATGGAAACATAAAAAGTTGCTGGGAGTTCAACCACTTCTCTGTTTTTCCCAGGAGGAAACGCTTTACCGTCACTGGTTGTTAGGCATATAACAGTTCCTGTTGCATCTCCACGCCTGAAGTTACTGATGAAACCATTACCCTGCTTAATAGCCTCTAAGAATATCTTTTTTGAAGTAGAGAAATCTCTTTTACAAAACTCCTTATCAACATATAGATGCGTCCTAATTCCCTTTAGCTCTACTTTGATTGGAAATATTTTAAAGGCGATGAAACCCTTTTTAATATGAAAGGTGTGGGCATCAACACCTCCAATACCGCTGACAAACTGCTTTCTGTTATACTCATCCCATCGGTGTAAAAGATTAATCGGAGCATTTTGAATAAATCGTCGAGGATAAAAAATGTAAATAAAACTTAGCCAGGATCGCAAATTTTCAACCCATTCAGACATTTGATTCCAAATTTCAATACCATCAAAATCGGTCACACTCCAATCGGTCCAAGGGTAGGATGGATATTTTTTAAAGTAATTACGCACTTCTGAAGGATGAGCGAGAAATCCTATACCACCAGCTTTTTTCAATTTTTGGATATACTTTTGTGGAGAGTCCTGTTCTTTTTCAACAGCATCCACCCCAAAAACTAGGTAATGATTCTTCTCTTGGTTATCATTATGTTCGTATCCAACCAGAGTGAATAAATCATTATGAAACTGTTCAAACCCCTCATTTTTTGCTTGCAATGTCATATGATCAGTGAATACAAGAAAATCGAGACCCACTGTCTGAGCCGCACTAATCACCTCGCGAGCTTCAATATCTCCATCAGAATATTGAGTATGAATATGGACAGCGCCTTTAATTTCAACCAATGATTCCAAGAGATCGGATAAATGAAAATTGTCCATATTTATAAATTTAACTTGTTTATTTTAAAGATTACTCAGGAACAATGTTAAAATTATTATTTAAATATATACTAGAGTTGACAAATTATGCTCATAAGGATTATTTTATACCGTTTTTAAAGATAATAAATTATTTAATTCTATATATTGAGCAATTAAGGTAAGGAGATTTTTGATGCCACATCATAAATCGTGTAAAAAGAGAATTTTGACTTCAGAAAAATCAAAAATCTACAACAGACAAATCAAGTCAAGAATAAAGACCGCTTCAAAAAAGCTAACCAGTGCTAAGGATACTGAAGAAGCACAGGGTGCACTTCAATCTGTATATGCTGTTCTCGATCGTGCAGTAAAATCTGGAGTCATCCATAAGAATAAGGCTGCTAATCAAAAGTCTCGCATGAGCAAAATTGCTGCTGCTGTTAAGGCATAACCCACCTCTTTAGCATCAGGGTCCTGATATATAAAAAAGCTGGAAAATTGCTTTTTTTTCCTCTTTGTAATTAATATTTTATTTCTACAATTGTATAATTAAGAAATACAATGCTTTCCAATTCTTGCTATGATACTTTATGAAAATATCTAAAGCACATCTCCTATTTCTTTTTTCCCTTATTATTCTCCCTCATTTTGCCTCAGCTGCATATACCTATCAGTTTTTAGAAAAGCCAATGCTCAAAGCTCTGCAGCAGAGAGATGCCTTTTATCACAAAGTTGGTATAGCACACACTAAGATTAATTTTAATTTGCTGCTTACTAAAAAAGGTGGTTATGCTCTTGAGAAAAAATTAACAACCCATCAGGTACCCTTAAATATTTGGTATAATGTTCTATCAGGAGTTGTACAACTTAAACGTTCTGAAGAGAAAGCAAAAGCATTTTTTCAAAAAGCTCTCACTCTAGCTGATAATAACCCAGGTTCATTGTTGGTTTTATTTTTCGAATTTCAGGAATTTAAATTGGCGCACTGGTCTGAACAGGCTCTGATGAAATTGGAAAAAGAGTACCTGGCAATGGGTGGACAATCAGCAGCACTGGTGGCACAACAATTATTAACCGAATCAAAATTTGCTGTGAGCAATGAAAATATTCCGGAGTCGAACAAGCTTCTTAATTGGTCTGCGCAGTTTGAACGATACCCGCTTTGGCAGACCTACCTTGAGGGTGCAAAAAAAATATTCCAAGATCCTATTCATTTTTTTGCAGGTGTAAAGAGGTCTCTTTCAATGACCAAATACTCCTGGTTCCTTCAATTAAAGCTATTGTACTTTCTTTACTCATGGTTTATCTATGCCCTACTTTTTTATATTGGGGTAATATTTATAGCCTTTTCCTTTCAAAAACTACCTGCAGCCCTTCACCCTTTTGCCTGTATGCTTCCCCAAAGTTTACCTAGCCCTCTGAGGCTTTTCTTTTGTTTAGCTGTCTATTTTTCATTCATATCCTTTGGAATACTATTCTTCTTACTGATGACAGCGATAATCATCTGGCCCTATATAAAAAAGAAAAATCGATATGTGCTCTTGTCGGCTATAGCTATACTGTTGCTCTCCCCTATCAATGCTCGTATAAATGATGCTTTTTCTGCATCTCTTTCGGACAATCAACCACTGGGAATATTGCGAAGAGCTCTATCTGAAGGATGGCACGAGGACTTGGAGCTACAAATAATTGATGAAGTTGAAAAGGATGACGCCAACCTCCTCAATCATATCTCTGCAGCAGTCATCAATTTGAAAAAAAACAACCCTGTTGCTGCAGTCTTTCATGCAAAGTACTATGAGGATATGCAACAAAAGGATCCTGTGGCATTAATAACAGCTGGAAATATTTATAATTACATTGACAATTCAGAAAAAGCAAAATCCTATTATCAAACCTGTTTGCATACCTTTCCAGCCAATTCCTTTGCTCTCTTTAATTTGGGTCAACTCAACCACCATCTCATGAATATTTTAGAAGGAAGCGAACAGATTGAAAAAGCAGCCGAGGCTAATCCTTTTTTAGTTAACACTTATATAGAAAAAAATGCCCGATATTTTACTGACTCTCTTCCACCGCTTCGACAATTTATGCAACCAGACTACACACCGGGATATTTTTGGATACATATTTTTCCTAAAAATTGTGGCTCTTGGAAAAGTGCCGAGGCAATTTGGGGGACCACCTTCTTTGGTATGCCACCATTAATATTTTTGTTCATTTCTCCGATTTTGTTGCTTTTTTTCATCCTCTACAAGAATAATAAAACTAATCACCATATTACCTATTGCAAATTATGCGGAAAAGCAGTTTGCCCGAAATGCCAAAAGGGTTCATTGTGTAATGGCTGTGCTGTTGAGATTGAAAGGAGAAACACCAACGAGAAAAAGCACAACAAAAACAGAAAAACGGTTAATTCTACACGAATGATAACAACTATAGTTACCATTTCCTTAAATATCGCTTTTCCAGGATTGGGACATCTGTATAGAAAAGAGGCTTTTTCTTGGGGTATAACCATACGAATCATTGCGTCTATAATAATATATGCATCCTATGCAATGCTTTTAACTTTTTCAATGACCTATCCTTTCTGGGTTATCAAAGATACAGTAACAGTTTTGCTCATTGGCCTTCTAATGTATAACGTCTTCTATACGATCTCACTAGTACGACATTCGAATATTGAACATGATGCTGTGGAGGAAAGCTATGTCACTTAGTGGAAGCCTTGCTGATTTTGAAATCTCCGATATTTTTCATATTATTGCTCAAGAAAATAAAACGGGCAAACTTATTCTCTTTACTGATGAAATTGAAGGGCAGGTTATTTTTAAACAGGGGAAAATTATTTCCGCAGGAACTAATCGTCAAAATGTTAAAAAGATGCTCCTTAAATACCTGTACCACATAGTCAAGATACCCGATGTGGAGATTAACGAAATTAACTACTTTAGTAAAGAGAATTTGCAGCTTCTTATAAAAGAGATCCAGCAAAAGAACTATATGACACAAAAGGAGCTGACAACCATAATTGAGACGGGTGTGGAGGACATCGTCTGCAGCCTTTTCTTTATTAAGCGAGGCACCTTTCGTTTTGACCCTTCACCCAATGTTAATGCCTTTCAGTTTTCTGATTTTGCACTACAAACAGACGCCATAACCATGGAAGCAGCACGAAGAGTTGACGAATGGGATAACATCACACACACAATCACCCGCAATAGCGTTTTCATCCTTTCTGAAACAGCGACACCAGTGACCGAAGAAAACATCTCCGCCATAGGCAATTTTCCTGGTTACCTTACGACACGTATCGATGGCTCATCAACAACGGAATTCTTATGCCAAGATTCATTTTTCTCAGAGTATCAAGTGTATACAGCCCTCTTTGAATTATTCTCTTCTAATGTTATTGCACCATTACCTGAAAACATATCTCATTCAGTAAAAGCTGCACTCAAAAGGAATGACAAATCAAAAACGTTTCAAAATATTAATACCATAAGTTCAACAATCGTCATAGTGGCAAGTATTATCATCGTTGTCATGTTTGGCCGATTAATATTGCACGGAAAAATTCTTGCCCCCTTAGTGCAAAAACAACACCATGCAAAAAACATTATCCTCAATGAGCAAAGCGCTTCAAAAATTGCTATGGCGACATTGTATTACCATGCAAATTTTGGCTCTTCACCAAGCCATGTTACTCATCTTATAAAAAATGGTATTTTGGAGAAAAGAGACTTGTCTCAAATACCAACGTCTTCCAACATTAAATAAATGACAGTATCATTTTTTGTACTTGAAAAAATTGGCGATTCATGATTAAAATAAGTAGTATGTTCGAATATGAAAGAGGATAGCCCCTGTTTCATACCTTGCATTATTACACATTCGGATTTATATTTCTATATATTTAGTATATAATAAGATATATCTATAATGTTAAGAAGCACCTTGAATAGTAACGCTTTCTCATTTCAATAGTCTTTAGTTTTGACATATTTAAATGTGGACTAAAACAAAAGGGACATTACATGGCAACAATCAACTATGCAGCAAAAGAAATAAGTGTAAAAATTGTATACTATGGCCCTGGTTTAAGTGGTAAGACAACAAACTTACAAATAATCCATAGAAAAATTCCCCGAGGCACCCGAAGCGATATGGTATCCTTGGCTACAGAAACGGATAGAACCCTTTTCTTTGATTTTTTACCATTGGATCTTGGTAAAATTCGTGGATTTACGGCAAAATTTCAACTCTATACCGTTCCTGGCCAGGTGTATTATAATGCCACAAGAAAATTGGTTCTGAGAGGTGTTGATGGTATCGTCTTTGTTGCAGACTCTGCAGCAGATAAAATGGATGAAAATTTAGAGAGCCTCAACAACATGGAAGAAAACCTTGCTGAATATGGCTATAAAAAAGAAAATATCCCGATTATACTACAATTTAACAAAAGAGACCTTTCTAATGCTTTACCAATTAACTACATAAACCAAAAGATCAATAGTGATGGTTTTCCCTACCGAGAAGCAATAGCACAAAAAGGTGAAGGTGTATTTGAATCATTAAAATTAATAGGAAAATTAGTTATTGATCAACTCAACCAAAAATATGCCTCGAAGAAACGGCCGGGTGATAGTAAGCCCTCACAGATTACAGCTCCAGCAACAGCAAAAGAGAGTGGGCCACCACCAGTGCAGGTTACACGGCCAGCAGATAAGCAGGGAACTCAACGCATCCCTATAAAGCCACTGGCATCTAAACCAGTTGTAGAACCAACAACACCTCCACCACCTCCGGTTCCACCAAAACCGGTAATTAAAGAAAAACCCAAGCAAGCTCCTCAAGCACCACAGTTTCAACCACCACCTCCACAAGGTAAACCTTTTGCACCACAACCTAAACCTCCAGCTCCTCAATTCGAAGGTGCGGTAAATCAAGTGCCACCTCCTCCGCCTGTTGCACCACCTCAAATGCCTAAAAAGGAGACTGCTCAGCCAGATCTATCCCACTTTCCTGAAACACCACCGAAACAGGAACAACATCCACAACAGCAAAATAGTCAAAGTCCCTACTCATTTAATACTATAGACTTAGAACCAATGCCAGCGGATCCCATGTCACTTCCTATTAATGCTCTCTCAACAGAGGAGGAGTATTCTAACTTAGAGACTGAGATCAACCACTATTACGAAAAGCTAAAAAGAGAACTCCCAGAACAGATAAAACCTGACGATTTTGGCTCTCAAAAACCGCAAGGCCAAATGCCTCAGCAGCAAAATTCTGCACCACCCTCTGGCGGTCAAGCTTTTATTCCACCAAAACCAGAGGCAAGACCACAAATGAGAATGCCCGCAGAGCGTCCCTTAGACCTTGAGGATGAATTAATGGAAGAGGATAAACAGAAATCAAAGAAAAAGTTTTTTGGTAAGTTTTTTAATAGAGGATCTTTATAACATTTTACACATTTGACATCGGTAAAACTATTTACTCTTAATACGGAAGCGAAATAAAACATAGCAATGGAAAAAGATGTCATTATCAAAGTAGAAGACCTGCGACGGCTCAATGTTATCCTGACCAAACTCATTGACACAGCACGAATAGATTGTGCACTTATCATTAATAAATCAGGACGAATGATAACATCCCAAAGTGAAACCAGTGATTATAATAAAACATCTCTGGCAGCTCTTATTTCAGGTAACTTTGCTTCGAGTAGCTCCATTGCTAATATGCTCGGTGAAAACGAATTTAGCTCCATGCTACAAGAGGGTAAAGAAAAACATATCTATGTCTCAACACTGGACCAAAACTCCATCTTTACCTGTATATTTGACAAAAGGACAACAATCTCAAAAATAAAAACCTGTCTCAACAAGTTCAACCCTCAACTGCTCGAAGTGCTACAAGTTATATATAGTAATATTGAGTTGGATCCAGAACTCAATCTTGATGTATAAGGTAACCACAAAAACCCATTTTTATAGATAGCTTTTGCAGGAGCCGAATTGTTCGAGGTTTCCGAAAGTAATTTCTCCTAAAGCAATCGTAGGAGCATAAGAAGAAAGAGTGCCAGCATCACACCACCAACTATTGTTTTCCAGCGAAAAAATGAGGTGCCCTTTTTTTTTGTTCCAGGAAATTCTTGTGCTACCATATCTTCATAGTCAAAACTATCGCCAACGTCTATTCCATCCAAATAGGTATTATCACCCCATCCTGTTGATTCATCGGAACCACAATGGGGGCAGGCTTTTGCCGTTGCTTTAATCTCTTCTCCACAATAGGGACAGGGAATATAGGCTTCATTTTTCATACTATACACATCCTTCTTTCTATCTAAGTTACAACAATCCTCTGTAAAGTCCCCCGTCAATCCAATAGCTTGACCCAGTTATGTATGCTGCCTGCTTAGAACACAAATAGACAGCAAGATCAGCAAATTCCTCAGGCGTACCTAACCGTTTTAAGGGTACTTTGTCCTTAATTCTCATTTTAACAGCCTCAATGGTAACACCCTCTTTGTCAGCTTCTGTTTTGCAAAGCTGAGTTACTCTCTCCGTGTCAATATACCCCGGACAGAGTGTATTTGCTGTAATGTTATAAGAAGCTAACTCTTGAGACAATGTCTTGATCAATCCTGTAACCCCTGCTCGAATTGCATTTGAAACAATGAGATTTTCCACTGGATTTTTAACTGCTATTGAAGTTAATGCTAAAATTCTTCCGAATTTTTGTTTTTTCATACCGGGTACTACTTTTTTTATTGACCGGACCACACTCATAAAATTCAACTCAAAGGCCCCATACCACTCCTCTTCTTCAATGGATTCAAAGATGCCAGCCCTTGGGCCACCAGCATTGGTTACCAAAACATCCACCTCGCCTATCTGCTTAATAACCCTATTAAAAAAGGTATCTATCTCATCCTTTTTTGACAAGTCTGCTACTAAACCCAGAAGCGATTGGCTTGGTGTACCCTTTTGCAAATCAGAAAGGGCTTGGTCCACATTATTCTGCTTACTTGAACAGAAAGCGACATTACTTCCCTCTTCTAAAAATCGTTGAGCAATTGCCTTCCCCAGCCCCTTTGATCCAGCAAGCACCACAACATTTTTTCCCTGTAATTGCAAGTCCATTGGTTATCCTCTTTTTAATTGTATTGCGACCTTACATGATTCTTTTTTCAACAAACAGTAAGAGCCTTTAGAGATTGCCTTAGATGTTTCATTTCATCAGAAAAGTACGAAATGTCATATTTTAATTCTGTATACTATTCCAAAAAAATATATTCAATAAAGCCTTACTATTACATTTTTACCTATTGAATAATTTTAATCGAGCAGTAGCAGCATGACAATTATCTTTGTTTTACTTATGTTAATATTTCTTCCCTACTTAATTGGATTGTTCGCACGAGTTGCCTCTACTGCTATTTGCTCTTCTAATAAACCTCCAATTTTTCTTTTTCATTCCGTCACAACAGTGAAATCATTAGATCGTTCACATATCCAAGCTAAAACACTTGAGAGTTTTTCTCATTATCTGATCCAAAATGATTTTAAAACCTGCACAGCCTTTGAAACTGTGCAAAAAATGCAAAGCCACAACAGGATAGATCAAAACACGGTTACCCTCCTCTTTGATGATGGATTTGAAAACTTTTATACCCATGCCTTCCCCATTTTACAGGAATTTGATCTTAAAGCATCAGTTTTTCCGGTTGTTGATTGTCTGGGAGATTCAATGGTTTTTGATGTGTACAAGCCAAAACCTTGCCTTACAAAGGAGCAACTTACCCACATTGCAAAGGCTGGATTTGAAATTGGTAGCCATACGATGACCCATCCAGACTTAACACTCATTTCAAACAAACAATTACAGTATGAACTTGCTCAGTCAAAGGATTTTCTTGAATCAATAACTAATAACCCTATTCATACCATCTCATTTCCCTTTGGAAGTTGGAACCATCGTGTGTGGGATTTTGCACAGGAATGTGGCTACACTGCTGCTGTAGCTTATAGAAAGCATCGAATTGCATCCAAATCAATTCTATCTGCACGGGGTGTGTATGCCTTTGATTCAATTGAGGACTTACAATCAAAACTACATAACCGTGGATTTTCCAACTCTTTGGCTCGGGAAATCATTATGCCCCATTTTGCCAAAGGAACCGCTCTTTGGAAATTCAGAAAAGAGTATACGCTCTTTACATAAAGGTTACCTAAAGAAAAACATAGTGATAAATTGACTATTGAAAAGACTCATTTTTAGTTGAAATCGTCCCTAAGACTCCACCACCAATTATAAAAAGAAAGGAAATCGCTGCAATTCCCGCACGAGAAGCAAGTTGTGATGGCAATTGTAGACTATGAAAAATTACATTTGATAAAGCAACAATAGCAGGGCCAATAATAACGGCAAATCGGCCAACCATATTATAAAATCCAAAATACTGACTCTCCTTGTCAGGAGGGATCATTTTTGAAAACAACGATCTACTTAAGGCTTGAATCGCTCCTTGGGCAGTACCAGTTAAGCAAGCAAAAAAGATAAAATGACCACCGGTTCGAAGAATCCAAGCGCCTCCACCAGTGATCACAACATATATACCAATTGCAATGAGAATAACTTTTTTAGGCCCAATACTTCTTGACAGATATCCAAAGGCAAGGGCAGAGGGAAAGGCAATAAATTGAACGCAGAGCAATGCAATCATCAAGGTACC
This sequence comes from Chitinivibrionales bacterium, assembly GCA_028278335.1. Classification (GTDB taxonomy): domain Bacteria; phylum Fibrobacterota; class Chitinivibrionia; order Chitinivibrionales; family JANQEN01; genus JANQEN01. The sequence goes on from JANQEN010000146.1 coordinate 48,277, forward strand.
CATAGGAATACCTAAGGAGAGACCAAAATCAGTACTCATCAAAACAACCGTATGCACGCCGTCAATGTAGAACCAATAGGCAATGAGAAAAAGCAGTACTGTTTTTTGTCGAAAAATTGCTGCTCCGGTTACACCAATTTTTGTCAATCCTTCGCGAATTATTATGTGGAAAGGTTTTAGAGCATCAGCCTTCTTCTCATGGACAAACAATACCAAGGGTATTGAAAACAGGAGCCACCACAGAGCGGCTGATAAAAAAATGAGGCGAATAGCCATTGTTGAGTCTGCAATACCAAAAAGCGTGGGATTTTTGAACATCAATAAATTTACAATAAAAAGCAAACCGCATCCTAAGTATCCTAATGCATACCCCCAGGATGAGACTATATCCCGATTGTTAACATCAGCAACATCAATTAAAAAAGCATCATAGAATAGGTTTGCCAGATTAAATCCAATTCTTGCAGCAATAAAAACCAACAGAGCGGTAAACCATTCTCCCTGGGGAATAAAGTATAGAAGAAAGGTCATAAGGACACCAAGACTTGCAAAAAGAACCAAGAACTGTTTCTTAGCTCTTCCCACCCCGGCCAATGCTCCTAACACTGGAGAGAGGATAGCTACACAGAGCCCTGCAAAGGCATTGCCAAATCCCAACCGAGCTGTACTGATTGTGGCATCGACTCCACTAGACCAAAACCCTTTAAAAAAACCGGGAAAAAAGGCAGCCCCCACAGTAAGGATGAAGGCAGAATTGGCCCAATCATATAAACACCATGCCCAAACAGCTTTTTTATGGGCGGATAGACTCATGTTTTTTTCTCTTTCTTCTCAGCAGCTGGAAAAAGGACATTGTTCAGTATAAGACGATAGCCTGGAGAATTTTTATGTAACTCTAACATGGTATGTCGATCACCGACCAGATGGGCATAATCCTCTGGATCATGTCCTCCTAAAAAGGCAAATTGCCCCTTTCCCTTTACACCGTGAATATATTTAATCCGCTGAGTATTGGGTATAAGTCCAAGAACAACCACACTTTTTTTAATAATCGCTTTATTAAAGGAGGTTAAAAGTCCATAAAACCCCTTAATGGCGTCAGTATGATTTTGGGTTAGCATTGTTGGCACAGGATCGAGTTTTGCACTAAAAGAGAACAGCTGAAAGTCCATAGCAGGCTTCTTAAAGGGGGTGTTGACCATGTTCACATCAATATTGCCAAAATAGGACTCTCGGGCACTTGTCTGGATGGTAAAATTTTCAAAGGCAAAGGTCTTTGCAAAGTCAAGCTTAGCTTTATACGTAGGATCAATTCCATCACCATCAAAAGGAGCTTCAACAATATCGGTGCCAAGACTTGCCAAGGCAATATCCAAAGTATTGGTGGCACTACACATAGCAAAGAGAAAGCCGCCCTTCTCAACATAGCGAGAAATAGCCAGTGCCACAGCTTTTTTACATTCTGGGACAGTTGTAAAACCTAACCCCTTACTGAGCTTTTCCAGCTCCATCTTTTGTCGCTGATACCAGGGAGCATTCCGAAAGGAGCGATAAAACTTGCTATATTGACCCGTAAAATCTTCATGATGCAAATGGAGCCAATGATAATCTCCGAGCTTTCCTGTCACAACCTCTCGATCATATATCTTGTCATAAGGAATATCTGCATAGGTCAGTGCCAAGGTAACCGCATCATCCCAGGGAAGTTTTCCCGGGGGAGTGTACACAGCAATGTCCGGTGCCTTCTCTAAAGTCACCTTCTCCATATTATTATTTTCTATCACCGTTAAAATTTTGGCATATTCAGCACGGGACATGTACTGAATGGTAACACCTGCTTTTCTTGCAGATAGCTCAACCTCCTTTGAATCTTCCAAAGCAAAGGAGCCACCACGATAGTTGAGTAGCCAATATGATTGCACACCAAGCTTAAGTGCTCGATACACAACACCATACGCTTTAAGATGATCCGATTGCTTGCTATCCATGGGAATCAGATGCATGGCCTCTAAGGCAAAGAAGTTACCCCAACAGACAATCAAAATTGGATATAAAAAAAGCGCGAAAAACCGCGCCTTTCTAAATGCATGATTTCTAAAGAAACGATTCATTGGCTTAAAATAAATAAGTCATATGAAATCCGGCAATTTTCGCAGTATAATTTTCTCGTGATCCCTCATTGCCATCAGAATAATCTTCATATTTACCCATTACTATCGCAGAGAGTCGATTAGTAATAGCGTATTTTATATCAGCTTGAACACTCTTTTGTCTTAATTCAATAGTATAGGGTTTAGATGAGTTATCTTCATTTTGATGCCGATATTCTCCGGAGAGAATCAATGTCAGCTTCCGAGGAATAATATTCCAACGAAGATTATCTGAGACCTTTATATTGAGTTTTTTTGCATCCTCATCAACTTCAGTTTTATACTTTACATTGACGGTTATTTTATTACGCAGTATCCGCTTGATCCTAAAGCCAAACCGAGCAGTGACATTATTTTCCCATGAGTCATCCTCATCCGCAATTGTCGAATCAAGCAATGTATTATTTGAGCTTGAAAAATCATTTTTATTGACTAAACGATACTTAAGACTATAATCGATACCGTTTTTGAACCGTTGCTTAACTTCAAGGCGAAAAGAGTTATCCAGTCGCTTATACTCATACGTATCGTATTCAGTAGTTGTATCTCCTACATATGAGCCTTGATCAGTTTTGTCCTGATAGCGGAGTGCCAGTTGTGCGCTAAGGGAAGGCTTGTAATCACCAAGTGAATGCTCTCCACTGAGACTGATAGTGTTATTATTGGTAGGAGTCTCATTATCTGTGTCATAGGAATATGAGGCAGAGGTACGTTCGTATTTGTAATTTACTTCTGCCATGGTCTTAGAAGAGAATTGACGCTGTGAACCTGCGCGGATAATCCTTCGGTCAGGCTCTAAATAAGGATTGCCTGCAGAAAAGTAATTTTCGGCAATCTCTAAATAGGATGCCTTAAAATCATATCCCTTAAGAGTGCCTTCAACGCCTAGAGAAAAAGCATAGTTGCTACTATCCGGTCGAATAACACCAAAAACCCTTTGTAAAGCAGGAAGAACATCTGGCTTATACCATGCAATATCGGCGACCTCATCTCCCTGTAATGTATCATGAGCTCCCATATCCAGCTCAGCGTCAATCTCCATTCGACCATCAAGCAAAACGACATTGGCATCAATACAACCAGTTGCGGCAATGACAGGGTCGGGTACTGCGGTATCTGTTATCTCATCGCTAAAAATTGATTTTTCATCCTGATCATGCGAGATAATACCTCGAAAGGAAATGGTTGAGTTATGGGTCGGTTTAATTGAAGCATTTGCCAGATAGGTTAATTGCTGCCTGATACTAAATCCCGTATCAACAGTATCACTAAAAATCTCAACCTCATGATCACCAACGTCCTTTTTCTTTTCGGTCTCTCCTGCGGCAAGTTTAAACTCAATTCTTTTTGTTCCTCGCCCCATATCCCAAAAGTTACCGGTTAATTTTATTCCACGCATCTTTCTGCTGGATATGGATGTTTCGGAGATAGTCTCATAAAAATCACCAATCACAAAGGATTGTTCCGCGTAATTAATAGACATAGTAAAGAGTTCTGCGCGAACATATTTCGGATTATTCAACCAGGAGTTTCCATAGATATCTGCATTGATATTGACATCAAGGAGCCCTCGTTTCCCCTGAGCAAAGAGGATCAATTCTGGCTGCAATCCGTCAATTGGTTTGCCACTATGCTCCCCTAAAAATTTAGTTTGTTTGTATCGAGCCCGAGATACCGTTGTATCTCCTGTGGTTGTATCCACAAGAGTATCCATATCATGGGGATGGACATGCGACTCTGGGTAATAAAATCCTAAACCGGTTTTAACGTTGCCGATAAAGCTTGTGTAAGATTCCCGTGGTGCCTTTAAGGCTGAAAAACCAGGTTTAAAATTATTGCCCGTCCGGATGGTTGCTTGGGCTTTAGGTAAGGCTAAAGACTTCACTGTTTCCGGAGGTTTTAGAATACGATCCATCTCTTTAGGTGTGACTAACTTCATATCGATAGTATTACCATAAACCATCTCACGCAACCGCTTTGATATCTCCTGTTCTGTGGCAATACCGGTTGAATTTTTGGTAAAATCCACAGCCACCGCACTTACGGATGCCTCTTTGCGTACTGCTATTCCCACATTATTACCTAGTACTTTACCCTTTTCAATTTTAAAAAAGGACTTACCATCACAGGCAATACCGGTACTGTTGTTCCTTATGACAATACTATCAGCACGGACATCTGCACCAGCCTGACAGAGTATTGCACACACATGCCCCCACTGAAAAAGCGAGTTAACCACCAAAGCATCTGAATTCTTGACAACCAAGCCATGGAGAGAATTTTTCTCAAAGGTACACTCCTTGATTGTTGCTGAGCCATTTTCAATTAAGATGCCATAATTAGAGTGACGAATCAAACAGTGTTCAAAATGCGCCCGGGTTCTACTACGACAATAAATTCGATCCCAATCCCAGGGCTTTGGATTTTTTCGTGCAGACTGAATAACGACCGGCTCCTTTGGTGTACCCTTAGCAACCAGTTCTCCAAAAACAGTTATGGTCGTATATTTTCCTCCAACAAGGATTTTTAAACCGGGCCCTAACTCTAACTTTTGCCCTGCTGGAACAATGATGTTACCTTTTATTAAAAAGGGACCATCTGTTTTTGTAAAGGATCCATACAATACACCACTGGGAATCTCTACAGCAGTGGAGGCTTCATCACTCAGAACAAAGGTTTCTGTACTCTTTTTCTTGCTGGTCAATCCCGTTGCATCTTGTTCAGAGCTAGCTTGTTTAGTAATTTGAGCACCTATTGAGAAAGTGATCAATGCACATACCATGACAGCTTTTCTAATCACCAACAACTCCTCCTCAAGCTTACTTTACATTAAGGAAATATATCACCGTACCTCAATCACTACATTCTTAAAGACATCGCGATCAATGATGTCTCTAACTCGTATGAGTATTCTATTTTTGCCACGAACTATCTTTATATCAAATTCAAAATCAATGTCAGTAGTAAAGTTACGCAATGATTCAACATCTCCAGACTCTTTATTCTGCACAACAATCTCTTTAAGTGATTTGGGGTTATCATCGGGCAAATTTTCTACAGAAAACTCCAAAGTAAATTCCGGATCAAAATCATCGTCTGGTCCTGGTGGTGGAATATGAATTCGATGATAGTCACTGGCCGGTTCGGACATCCGAATTACTGGCATATCTGCTATGCGGCTTATTTTTCCCCGAAGCACCACCGATCTATTCTCTGCCATATCTTCAGCATAAATTTCATACATATGAATTCCCGGTTCAACATCTAAATAAAAAGATGAACCAGGAGGGCCAGTCTCTATATCCTTTATGCCGTTGGTAAATTTATAGACCTTTATCTCATCAAAGGGTGTTTTGTCAAAAACGGTAAAGGGGTAGCGAGCTTCACGATATACGATAGGAAGTTTATTCGGTTGGATCGTTGGTATATCGGTATTGCATCGCTTGCCTGTTGGGTTAAAAAGAACGATCCTTCGCTCCTGCCTTGACTTTTCTTTCCCCTGTACCTCAAATTCAATTTCATGTTCTCCTGGCTCTTCCGGGATAATTATCATGTCATCAAACACACCATTTCTCACCCGAATGGAATTCCCCATAACGATGATCTCCTCTATAGAAACTGGACGGACAACGCCTTTGATTTGTAGTCGTTGTTTACAAACAATTTGTCTGTCTGTGGGTTGTTGAATCTTTAGTTGGATATCCTCTTCAATTACTTTATAAATGACAACCCTCGACTCGATCACTGATTTATCCTTATATGTAGCTTCTACCTCCAATGAAATTTCTCCCTCCTCATCGGGAATGGGAATCTCCTTTTTAAAACTTCCATCAGGAGCCACCGTAACATTCAATCCGGAAATGGTGACCTCTGCCTGAGGTGGAATAACCACACCAGCCACCTTAATGATTGGCTTATGTATAATCTGTCGGTCCTTTGGCTCAAAGAGCTGTAATTTGAGATCAACTGGTACATCTTTAACAAAGTAGTGACGTACCACAGATTTAGTTTTCCCATCATGTTCTGCCTCAATAGTGATTGTGTATTCACCTTCCTCAGGCTTGGCCCGGATACTCTTTCTAAATCCTCCCTTTGGACCAGGCTTCATTTTCATCCCTTCAACAAATACCTTAGCTTCATGGGGCTTTACAAACCCAGCTACAATTATTTGACTATTTGGTATAACCACCTGACCATTTTGGGGTGATATAATTCTAAGAGATAGTTCAATAGGTTTTGTGACAACAGTGTCCTTTGTCTCCACAGTATCTTTCTTAGTTGGAATCGTATCCTGTACAAGAGTGTCCTTTTTTAATGTACCAGATTCACCCTCTTTCTTCTCGGTGATTTTTTCAATGACTATTGTTTTTTGCCCTTTGCGAACAGTTGTCTTCTCATTAGTTTTTAGCTCTGTCCCTTTTTTTGAGCCCTTAGGTGCTACATACACTCGACCTTCATACACTTCAATATTCGTTTTTGAGCGATCCACGTTAAATCCAACCCGGGTTCCCCGAATTGCTGCCACAGCCGTTGGTGTTTCAAACTTAAACTCAGATTTCTTATGCACCAACTTCTTAACATTTGCCATGAGCTGACCACTTAGGATCTTCATATTTGTTTTTTTTGATCCCTCTGGTCCGCGGGAAAGTGACGATAACTCTAATGTTGTATTTTCAGAGACATCAATCTTACTTCCATCATTCATCTCCAAGACAGCCTCGGATTCCACGAAAGTCCGAATTGCATCGCTCTGTTTTAATACCATATTTGGCCGTGCTGCTATCCATTTGGGTGATTTATTACGCTGGATTTTTACTTCACCGATCATACTTTTTATACGACATTTTCTTTCATTACCCTGCCCATTTATTCCAATAGCAAACCCAAAACAAAGCACTCCAACAAATAAAGAAAAAAATGCTTTATCTTTCATTTTTATGCAGCCTTTCATAGGGAACCTCTTGGCGTATCCATTTGACAGTACTCACTGCAAATGGTATAATTATTATGGTTGAAATATTTTGTTCTAAAATTGATTAAAATCCAATAATTCGTTGATTTTCGGTGTGTTGGTAAAATTAATTAGATAAAAAAATTGTACCATGTAACGAACAGGTAGTCAATCAAATTAACAACTATATTTAATAGTCGAAAAGCACTTTAATCGTAGTTTTTTATTTCCTTCAATTGAGATAAAGGAAAGAGACAAAAGTTTTATTCATGAATAAAATGAGCAATAAAAGCATACAGTTTTTCCACGATTACAAAACCCTTCCAGCACCTATTACAAAACTTTCAAACTGTGCAAAAGCTATTATTAAAAAGGAAAAAATATCCGATTTAAAAAGAATTAATATCATATTATGCTCAAATTATAAAATTAGAAAATTGAATAAGGCATATAGACAAATCGATCGTCCCACAGATGTGCTCTCCTTCTTTTTTGGAGACGAAGACCTATTAGGTGAGATCTACATATCATTACAAAAGGCAAAATCCCAGGCAAAACAGTTCGCCCTTTCATATGATGGCGAGATTAAACGTTTGTTTATTCATGGATTTCTTCATCTTCTTGGTTATGAGCATTCAAATGAAGAGGATAGAAAAATCATGGAATCACGAGAACAATGTTATTATTGAATATCCATGATAATTTCATATATTTTATAAAGGTGACCTCTAATAATTCAGTTTTGTTTTGCTGCAAGCTGCAGTAGGAAATGAATTTTTCGAGGTTATCCTATCCAATTTTAAAAAGGAGATGTTATTGGAGACCGATCCCAGTAGTTCATTGGGCATAAACCTACTCGTACTTCTGACAAGTTTTGCTATTTCGTCATTTTTTTCCGCTGTAAAGACCGTATTTTACTCAATTGACAAAGATTCTATTCCTCCAGATAAGGAAAATCTCCGGCATCTTGTTTCAAAAGTAGAACCAATCTTAAAAGATAGGGTTTACTTTGCAACCTTGGTATCATTGGGAAAAACAATTGCCAATACCTGTTTTGCTCTGGTTACCCTATTTATCATTAAAGACCAGTGGCCGCAATTGCTTTTAATCGAACACCTGCTCATCACCATAGTAATATCGGTAGTTGTTCTTACACTCTTGGCCTATACTCTCCCTAGAAGTTTGGGATTGTGTTATTACCAAAGTCTTATCGCAAGTTTTTTTCCCCTGTATGGTCTTTTTAATATTGTTCTGTATATTTTGGCAAAGCCAATTTCGCTCTTTTACTCCTTTTTGCTTCGAGTATTAAAATACGATGAAAAGTACGCCTTCCTTAGTGATGATGAAAAGTCTCGACTGACCGATAACACAGATAGTGAGGAGGCCCTGGACAAAGAAGAGAAGGCAATGATTCGAAACATCTTCGAGTTGGGTGAAACTGCAGTAAGCGAAATTATGGTCCCCCGAATCGATATTAAAGCCTTGGATATCACCACCGATTTTACCACGGCGATCACTACAATCCATGAGGCTGGTCATTCACGTATTCCTGTGTATAAAGAGAACATTGACTCGATTGTCGGTATTCTCTATGCCAAGGATATTCTTGGATGGATTTCTCATAATCCCGAGGGCGCCTTGGAAAATAAATGGGACTTAGAATCACTACTCAAGGACCCTCTCTTTGTACCGAGTAATAAAAAGATTGATGACCTTATGAGTGACCTACGCACCCACCATATACACATGGCTATTGTTGTTGATGAATATGGAGGTACGGCCGGTGTGGTTACCATGGAAGATATTTTAGAGGAGATCGTAGGGGAAATCCAGGATGAGTACGACACAGAAGAATCACCAGTAAAGCAGATTAGTGAAAACACCTACCTTGTCAAACCACACATCGAGCTGGATGATCTTGCAGAGATCCTCAATATTACAATTGATCATGAGGATGAAGAGTACAACACTTTAAGTGGACTCTTTTATCATGAGTATGGTGATGTTCCCGATGAAAAAACCGAATTCGAGTACAATGGCTTACGACTTAAAATTCTAAAGATGGACAACCAACGCATTGAGAAATTAGCGCTTACCATTTTACATGATAAAGAGACTGACTCGGAAATTAAAAAAGAGTCCTCATAAGCTATAACTATTTAAACCATGCTATTTAAAATTCTTATTGTTGGCCAGCTTGCTGTTAACTGCTATATTATCGGTGACAAAAGCAGTAAAGAGGCTATAATTGTAGATCCAGGCGCTGAGGCTGATAAAATTCTTTCTGTGATTGACAAGGAGCAACTCCGTGTAAAATATGTAATCGCTACTCATGGTCACTTTGATCATTGTGGAGCGGTTAGTACGATAAAAAAGAGGCTGAATTGCGAATTCTTGATTCATAGTGCAGACCTTCCCTTTATCCAACGAGCACACAAAAGTGCGGCGCGATGGAAAATTAATATTGACAAAGTGCCATATCCTGATCGCTTTATTGATGAACAGGACACAATAAGCATTGGCACTCATACTATTGCCATACTTCACACTCCAGGACACTCACCGGGCAGTATATCTCTTTACCTTAAAAGTAAGGGGTTTCTTCTTTCCGGTGACACACTTTTTAAACAATCGATTGGACGGACAGACTTTACTGATGGATCACTCGAAGACATCACCTCTTCGATTAGAAACAAGCTCTACATCCTACCTGATGAGACTATAGTTTATTGTGGTCATGGTGAGTCAACGACCATCGGATTTGAAAAGCAGAATAACTCCTTTATCGCAGCACGTGAATTACAGTAATTCTAATACTGTATTTAAGAAGAGTTGATTAATAGACCTCAATAGCAAGCATAGTAAGATCATCATGATTAAAGCTTACTTCTTTAGTATGCTGGTTGACATCCTCAATAATATTATTGAGGATACCCTCTGGGTTTAGGCTTGATGTCTTTGAAAGCACCCTATTGAGTCGATGCATACCATAGAGCTCTTTAGCTTCATTGAATGACTCGGTTAATCCATCAGTATAAATAAAATATCGATCACCGGGCACCAAATCAATAGAAATTTCCTCTATTTTATCTGAAAAGATAGAGGTATTGTTCAATAAACCCATTGCAATACCACGGCACTCAATTTTTCGGGGGTCCTCTCCATTATTGTCTATTTTTAGTAGCCGTGGATGCCCAGCATTAGCATAGGTCATTGACGATCCATCCTTGTCTATAATAAGGCAGAGTGCTGTTACAAAGGATCGATTATCAATATTCAATTGCATAGATTCATTTACCGTACAAAGTAGGTTTTTGGCAGAAGACTCCTTACGAGCCTGAGCACGAAAGGTACTCCGTAAGATTGTCATAAAGAGGGCTGCAGGTACCCCCTTTCCACAAACATCGGCAATGACGATAACCCAGTGTCCATCATCGGTTTCAAAGTAATCCAGGTAATCTCCTCCAACCTCAAAGGCTGGTATGTAAAGCCCCTTCAAGTTCACATGGTTGATCGAGGGAACAAATTGAGGAGTAAAACTACGCTGAATATTTCGAGCCGCATTAAGCTCCCCCTCAAGACGTGCCTTGTCACCAAGCTCTTTATATCGAACCGCATTGCTCAAGCATACTGCTGCATGAGCAGCAAGGGTGGTAATAAGCGGTTTTTCCTGTTCAAAAATCGAGATAAACTCTTTGGTAGTAAATATTTGAATGAAGCTTGACAATGTATTGTCGCCAGGAAGCGGAATTGCAACAAAGCAGGGAAGATCTTCTACATTTGGCCAGACATGCTGATTTATGTTTTCACTATTTTTCCAGTCTTCAATAATAAAACAGCGCTTTTTTTGAGCTTCCCAGAAAAAGGAAAAGGATTTCTCCGAAGCAATTTTACCCTCATTAGTATTCAGTCCCTCTGTAGCATGAACACAGGTGTACCCCTTTTTTGTATGAATAGTAAGGCTTGCCTCAGCCCGAGGAAAACGTTGTAAGAAATCTTCGATAATAACTGGATATAATTCATCCACATGGATCAGGCGCGAAAGATTATATACTCGATCATTCAAGGTATTGAGCTGCTCAATCCGCGTTTTAAGTTGGGTGTTTGCATTTCTCAGATCCGTTGTACGCTCTTCTACACGGATCTCAAGTTCATTTTTAGCCTTTTGTAGTGCATCACGATATTGTTTGATCTCGGTTATATCACGGGATAGACCAAAAGTGCCAATGATCTTCCCTTTAGAATTATATAAGGGTAATTTGGTTGTAGAGACCCAGGTGTCAGGTCGATTTGGCCAGGTCTCTTTTTCCTCAATACCAACCAAAGGAGTGGCTGACTTGATAATTTCCTGCTCATCGGCAAAGGCTTGCCGTGCATGCTCTTCAGTAAAGATATCAAAATCGGTCTTTCCGACCATATCCTCGGGACAACCGGCACCTGATTTCTCAACCCAAGCTTTGTTAACCTTTACAAATTGACTTTTAAGGTCCTTAAAATAGATAGCATCAGGAATATTATCCAGTAGGGAGCCTAAATACTCCCGTTCCTCCTCAAGCTTAACGAGACGTGACTTAAGGTCCTGATTCAATTCGGCTAATTCTTCGAGTTGTGTAAGTAGTTCCTTGTCTTCTTGCATCTGCCAATCTTTCACATTACCACATTTGACACTGTTTATCGGTATTATTTAAGAATAGAACCTGCATTATAAATATACTAACAATTCCATTATACAATACCAAATAAAAAAAAGAAAACCCTTGCTAAAAAATAATATACAAAAAGAGCGATACAATTGGAAAAATTCATGGTACTCCTCTGTGGAATTCTGTCGTTTTATTCTATCACGGGTTTTAAGTGGAAATACTCAGAAATATGGATTTATCCACATATTCACTGATAGCTGTATCAAACTCTAAATATGCCATTCTTTCAAAAAAAGGGTTGCAAAGAAAAAGAAAAGAATATAAACTCATATGTAAAGCAAATTTAGGTGATCTCTAATAATTCAGTTTTATCTTGAGGTTAAGCAAAAAAACTTTTAGGAGAGGCACATGAAAGAGGCGAATCTATTATGATTCGGCGATTGAATGTAACGAAACCTAAAAGATTTTGCAGCCAGCCGCAGTAGGAAATGAATTGTTAGAGATTGCCTTTAAGTAGTTCCAGAGGAAAAACACGTGTATAATCTTCCTTTTATTGCCAGTGAAAAAGAACTTTTTCACCAAATCACAGAGTTGGTTAAAGAGAACGGTGATATCACCGAAGAGCCAATTATTCTCACAGATGCTCGAAAAGCAATAGAACATCTAAACCTTGAGATGCCTGAATTAATAATCATCAATTTTTCTGATCCAAAAATAGATGCTTATGCTCTTCTTGATGTCATTATGAGTGACACCTGGCTTTTACATGGCGGCATAATTGCTATTAGTAAAGACGACAAAGAGCTAGAACAGATTGAAAATATTCGAGGTGCCAATATAATCGCAGTGATTAATCGTAGCGACCTTGCAGGTAACTTACCAAAGGTGTTGTCAATTATTGAAAATAACAGAAGGATTCTATTTCAGCGGGAGATTGGCTACGATTTGGTTAAACACCTTTCCGGCTCATTCACTTTGGGTAATGATCTGCTCGAAGTGAAGTGCTATGTAAATCTAATATGTAATTTTCTTTACAACTCGAATCGACTGGGAGTAAATAAAAAATTTAACCTACGTATCGCCCTTAATGAAATGCTCATAAATGCAATAGAGCATGGCAATTGCAACATCACCTATGATGATAAATCAGAATGGCTTGAAGAGCATGGCACCATTGATGACCTTATTCGTGCACGGTGTGAAGATCCAGAAATCGCTAAGCGTCGTGTAACCTTTGAATATACGATTACTACAACCTCATCTCAATTTTTAATTATTGACGAAGGAGAGGGCTTTAATTGGCGTGAACTCAAGGATCCGACCGATGAAGCCAACCTTTTTGAGCTACATGGTCGAGGCATTCTTATGACCAAAAATGTAGCCCAGAATATCACATACAATGAAAAGGGCAATGAAGTCAGTTTTGAAATATCCCATGAACACTGCTCAGATGTTGCAAAACCAGCCCTCTTCAGGGATATGAAATTTTGCGATTTTAAAAAGGGTGACATCATTTTTAAAGAGGGTGAGATCAGTAATTACTTGTACTACATTGTTTCAGGGCACTATGATGTAATTGTAAATAATAAAACCGTCTCAACCCTTCACCCCGATGATATCTTTATGGGTGAGATGTCCTTTCTTCTTAATAATCGACGAACTGCAACTGTTCGTGCTGATGCAGATGGAAAACTGATTGAAGTATCAAAAAGAGAGTTTATTCGAGCCATTAAAAAGAAACCACATTATGCGCTTTTTCTCTCACGCCTCCTTGCTCAAAGGATAAAACGCTCTAATCAGGACCGTTAAACGTACATTCTTTTTGCTTTTTACCCATAAACCCAGATTATACAATAGGAAGTAGCACAGAAGCACACCACGACTTTGACCGGATGTACGCTTGGGAAGCAGCCTGTAATCCTATGCTCATTAAGACTTTCAGGCTTTTCGGGTATATCACCTTGTAGATATGCCCTTCACAACCTTTAAATCTTACTAAATCATAATCTTGCACTTCTGCATCTACTCCTACTGCATAATCTGGGATAAAAAGTTTCCCCAATTATTAATCTCATATTCTGGGATAATGGTATTTTACTTTCATTGCGCACAATGAAAACTTTTATTAGGAGGAATTATATGCAAAGCATTACCACAGACAAGGCACCCAAAGCAGTTGGCCCCTATGCACAGGCTCAACGAGCTGGAAACTTACTATTTTGCTCCGGTCAGATCGGACTAAATCCTACAAATTCCCAATTAGCAGGAGAAGATATTTTAAGCCAGGCAACTCAGGTATTTTCAAATCTTAAGGAAGTTCTTGAAGCTGCAGATCTTAGCTTACAATCTGTTGCAAAAACAACGGTATATCTTACAAATATCGCTGATTTTCCTAAAGTTAATGAGCTCTATGCCAATGCTTTTGGTGACCATAAACCAGCTCGTGCTGCAGTAGAAGTAAAGAGCCTTCCCTTAGGGGCACTTATTATGGTTGAGTGTATTGCCGTGTATGAATAATAGCAAAAAGGGCGGAGAGTTGTTCTCCACCCTTTTTATTTTCATTGCATGAAACTTTTCAAATTAGTAATTGAGAATCTCTGCAAGAAGCTCCTTTGCTTCAACGAGCAATGGGTAGACTAATTCTTGACTTTCGCATTTTCTGATCCAGTCATTCCGATCAGGACAGCCATTTCTTTCACAGCCATCAAGTTTACGTATGATACCATACCGCATCTGCATATAGGCCCCTCTGTAGCGGCCTCTATCGGCAAGCATCATATTAATATAGATGATCTTAGTCAATATCTTCTTCATTCTCCGACAACGAAAATGACTTCGAGGAATACTCTTAACCTCACAAATAGCCTCGCGCAAAATATCAGTTAAGGCATCATTGTAAGATACCGCAACAACCGTTACTAAACTTGGATCACTATCAACAGTGCCGTCATTGACTGTCAGGCTAATAACATATTCACCTGCAACATCTGGTACAATTGAGGCTTCTGTATCCGTAGGATCAGTAATGATTGCCTCGCTTCCATCAGGAAAGGAGACTAACTGCCAATTGTAGGTCAACTCATCACCATTCTGATCGGAGCCAGATCCCTCTAACACAACAGCCTCATTAATGACACAGGATTGGTTTTCTCCAGCATCGGCAATGGGTGCGACATTTTCAAAACTCACGCTCACTTCATCAGGAGCACTTTCCACCCAACCATCATGAACAACTAGACTGAACACATAGGTACCGTATTCATCAGGAATAAAGGTTGGCTGCATACTCTCGGGATCATCTAACGTTGCTTGACTATTTACAGGGGCACTTACGATTTCCCAAAGATAGGATAAAAGGTCTCCGTCAGGATCGTTACTTTGTGACCCATCCAATTGCACTGGCTCTCCAATGATAGTTGCAGCTTGATTCTCTCCAGCATCTGCAACAGGAGCCGCATTGATACCACTAACCGTAACTAAATCTGGTTCGCTTGCCAGTCCCTTGGCATCAGTTACAATGAGTTGTACAACATAATCACCCATCTTATCCATTTCAAAGGTTGTAGTCGCTGAAGCAGGATCAGATAGTTCAGCTACACTTTCAACTGGTCTTTCTACAAAAGACCAGGCATAGGTGAGTGGATTATTATTATCAGGATCACTGCCAGAGCCAGTTAAAACAACTTCCTCACCAACACGGGCTGTTTGATCTTCACCAGCGTTTGCAACAGGTTGCTGATTGATAAATTCACCATAACGGGCAGCAACATCGTCGGCAGATAAGGCATGGTTATAAATACGAATAATATCAAGTTTACCGCGAGTAGGTGCATTACCATCACCATCTATGCCAACTCTTAGGGGCGCTTCCCCAACATGAGGCATAAAACCAATAGGGACATCCCTTTCAGCAATAAGCACTCCATTCATATAAATACACATTTTCACACCATCAAAGGTTCCCACAAAATGGTTCCAATCCCCCCAAAGAGGGTAGATAACACTTTGAACAAGAATTGTATCTGAGCCGTCCGGTGAAATAGAGAAACTTGGCTTTCCCTTTAAAAGGTTTAGTGCATAACTGCGTGATTCTGGTTTATCAGGATCATCTTGGTAGGCAGCCCATTTATTAATCACATTCATATCAAAGGGGAATTGTGGCCAAAACCATGCTTCCAAGGTCATGACTCCCAAATCAAAGGCAGGATCTTGAGGTGCGGTAAAATTCTCCCCTTCCTCTTTAGGAGCATAATCTAAGGATGTTCCATCAAATCCTGGAACAAAGTTTACCAGTTCATAGTTAGCATCAAGATTATTATCAGTTGCATCAGTACCAAAATATCCCGTGCCATCATCTTCAAAGTTGTACTCCGCAACTAATTCAGCAAAACAAAATCCGACATGGACCGTTAACAGTACAAAACAGATTTGCTTGAGCTTGGTAAAAAACATTGTTGAATTTCCCTTTCTTTGCTAAATGATTATCTTAGAGTGCTTTAATAAAATTGATATTCAAAATTCAATTATTTGTGACAATGATACGTTGTTTCACTCTCCTTTCATTTCAATGGCACAAGTTGCATTTATGTAAATTTAACCGCTTTAATTGCTTGAACACTATTTTATAAATATAACATAAAATCGTAAATTTGAAACAAACTTTTTCAATAAAATGAAGATAATGTTTGTAACTCTTTTAATTTCATCAACTTTTATTATATAAATTGTTTAAGTCTCCTTCGCAGAATTAGGCATAGTTCCAGAATATGCAATAAATACAATGTTAGGTATTACTAAGAACTATTAAAATGAAATTACATCAAGCAACTTTGGGAATCTTTGTTCTTCGATTAAAAAGGCGATTTTTAAAAATGAGACCCTGTTTTTGACGACACTCTTCAAAGGCTGCTGCGATTTTTGATTTAATGTTCTTTGAACGTGATCCACAGTAATTAATAAACATCCTTGTTTTTTGAGAACAGACCTTATATTGAGGACAATTAACACACAATATCTTTGTATATTGCATATAGGTTCCCCCTAAAATTAGGTTTAAGCTATCTCCCTTTTCGGGAACAAGTAAGACTCGCCAAATCATGCACCTATATAATGATACCCTACAAAATGTTGTATGTCAACAATTAATTTATTTAGTGATATAATAATCTTATTAATTTATTTAATATCAATACATTAATTAGATTCTATTTTTTATATACCGATAAAATTAAAAAGTTGGACCACTATATGATGTATAAATAATCCTTGTATTTTGTAGTAAAAAAAGCTTTGACACCTAACTCCGTTGTCGCTTGCTTTTATCGTCAGCACTGTATCCGAGACCACCCCATAAAGAGATGGCATGAACATGACAGCTGTCTAAACAGATACCACAACCAATACATTTATTACGGTCTATGGAGTGTCTTTCTCCTTCAGATCCGTTTATTGCTCCCTTAACTGGACAAACAGTAACACACTTACCACAGCCATCACATTTTGTGTCAATATTCGCTTTGGGACGAGCTTTTACTAAGTCCACAAAGCATTTAGAGGGGCACTTAAAAGCAGCTGTAATAAAGTTTTCATCCTTTGAATAGTCTAATTTCGGAAGGTTATTATCCATTTCAATAGCTCCAGAGGGTGTAGCTTTTACACAAAGTGTACAAGCAGTACAACCAACAGAGCAGTATTTTTTTACTTTAGCACCACGTTCACGATTATTGCAGGCAAGAAAAATTTTATGGACCTTTGGAATAAGCTCAATAATTTTACGAGGACAGGCAGTAATACACTTACCACACCCGGTACACTTATCAGGAAAAACTTCAGCAATACCATTATCGTTAATGACTATTGCCTCAAAGGGACAAGCAGTAACACAGGTGCCAAGCCCCAAGCAACCATTGGAGCATCTCTTGGATCCATTTGCTGCAAGCACTGCTGCATTACAGTCAGCAATACCGTGGTATTGACTCCGCTCTTTCGCTTCCTTTTCCCCACCCTTGCATTGAACAACAGCCATCATAGGCTCATTGGTGGATGCTTCTAACCCAAGGATTTCTGCAACTTTAGAGGAAGTGTTTGAACCACCGGGGATGCAACCGGAAGCGTCGGTTTTACCCTCTGCAACAGCTTTGGCAAACCCACTACATCCAGGGTACCCACAGGCACCACAGTTAGCACCGGGAAGCACATCCAAAACCTTTTCAACATTGGGGTCTACATGAACATGCAGCTTTTTAGAGGCTATACTGAGGCCGAATCCCAGGATACAACCAACACCGCCAACAACCATTGCGGGAATAAATATAGCCATCTACTACTATCCTCCGATATTGGGGAAAAAATTAAGTCCAGCAAATCCTAAAAAGGCAATTGCCATAAGCCCGGCTGTGATAAAAGCAATCGGGAGTCCCTCTAAGGACTTTGGAATATCAGCTAATTCAAGTCGTTCACGGATACCGGCCATTAATACCAAGGCAAGGGTAAATCCAACTCCCGACATAATACCATTAACAATACTCTCTAAAAAATTGTAATCTTCTTTAACTGTATTTAAAACGGCAACGCCTAAAATGGCGCAGTTTGTTGTAATGAGCGGCAAGAAAATCCCCAAAGCATCATAAAGTGCTGGAGAGAATTTTTGCAGAACCATCTCTACCAATTGTACCAACGAAGCAATAACCAAAATGAAAACAATTGTATAAAGATAGATAACCTCATAGGGAACCAAGACAAATTTGTAAATTACCCAGGTAAACATTGAAGCCACAGTCATAACAAAAATTACGGCCATGCCCATACCCATGGCACTGGATAGCTTTTTGGACACACCAAAAAAGGGACATAATCCTAAAAATCGTGCCAGAACAAAGTTATTTATAAAAATCGCTGCAATTGATATCTGAATAAGACCAATGAAATTCATAGGTTTTTATGCTTTCGCTTTCTTCTGACGAAAATAATTGATAATACCCATAACAAAGGCTATGGTAAAAAAACCTCCCGGTGCGAGTATAAAAATGGTCATTGGTTGGAAGCCAGGAAAAAACTTAAGTCCCAATAGTTTGTTGCTTCCTAAGATCTCGCGAATAACACTTAAAATGCACAGGGCAATAGTGAAGCCAAGTCCCATGACTATACCGTCTACAATTGACTTAAATAGGGTATTCTTTGAAGCAAAGGCCTCAGCTCGCCCTAATATAACGCAATTTACTACAATAAGCGGTACAAAGATACCAAGCTTTTTATCTAAACCCGGTAAATATGCTTTTAGAACTAATTGTACGATGGTAACAAAGGTTGCAATAACCACAATATAGCAGGGAATGCGAACCTTGGCTGGAATTCCTTTTTTAACTAAAGAAACAATAATATTAGAACAGACCAAAACAAACGTTGCAGCACCGCCCATTCCCAATCCATTAATCAGCGAGGTACTAACAGCTAAAGCAGGACACAATCCTAATGCTAATATTAGAATTGGATTTTCAGTAACTATTCCTCGTTTTAATTCTTCTCCGATCATCCTTTTGGCCTTGTTTTCAATCCCTTATTCAGTTTCTTGAAGGGCACTTAAATAGGTGTAGGCGAATTTCTTGATACCCTTGGTAACAGCCCTAGTTGAAATAGTGGCGCCGGTTAGGCAGGAAACGTTGTTATCCTCTAAGAGAGTCTGCTTTTCTTGATCAGACATCACATGCCACTCTTTTGATTTATCAATTCCAATATCTTTTGTTACATCAATCCTTTTGAATTGCTTGGTAAACCAAGGCGAATCTTTCTCTTTTTCCCCTAAGAGACCATTCCAGATATATTTCTTTGAAACAACCTCTTGAACACGATCACCCAAGCCGGGTGTCTCAGTTTGAGAAAGAACAGACAGACCTAATATGGAGCCATTTTCATCAATACCAACAATAAATTTTATCGAGCCTGAATACCCAGCACCTTCTCCCTTAAAAGCATAGCCAATTACTTGACCATCCTTTTTTCCAATCCAATAGGGAGCGGGAAGTGATTCCTTTGTCTCTTCAGAGATATCTGTACCCTCTGGAAATACTTGAGCAAGCGCTTCTTGTTGAGCAAGGGCCTTCTGTTCTTCTATCTTTGCATAGGTCTGTTGATTAGTAATTGCAATGGCAAGACCAGCCACAAAGGAGACAATAAGAAGAACCATGGTCAATTTTAGAATATCACCCATCAGGCAGACACCTTTCCATAGAGTCGCGGACGGGAATACCGATCTATCAAGGGTACCACAAGGTTCATCAAAAGAATTGAATAGGAAACACCTTCGGGATAGCCGCCAAACTTACGAATTAAAAAAGTTAGAACACCACATCCAATGCCAAAGATTATGCGCCCCTTGGTTGTTATTGGTGAGGTGACCATGTCTGTAGCCATGAACAGTGCGCCTAACATGAGTCCGCCGGAAAATATTTGGAATGTTGCTATGATCAAGGCATCTGAAGAGAGGATATCCGAGGTTACTCCATTAAAAATCCAGAACAGGAGAAAGACCACGCCAATATAAGTCATGGTAATGCTAAATCCGATAATCCGCTTGTACCAAAGAATTGCCGCGCCAATAAGTAAGGCAATAGCAGAGGTTTCACCAATACATCCACCGACATTTCCCGTAAGTAAATTGGGGATGGCAGCTTGAAAGTCTAAGGCTTGGAAGGTACCATTGGCAAGTGATTCCTTAAAGGCTGCCAAAGGAGTAGCTTGTGAAATCGCATCAATCGGTTGAGCTAATCCATTTATCGAGCCCTGTCGTGTTGGGCAAAAGGTTGTCATAGCAGCGGGGTATGAAGCTAAAAGAAAGGCTCTACCTGCCAGTGCCGGGTTGATAAAGTTATTTCCTAATCCACCAAAGGCCATTTTTCCAATACCTATGGCAACGACACCGCCTAAGGCAGCCATCCATAAAGGTAAATCTGGTGGAAGGTTAAAGGCAAGAAGAATACCGGTAAGAATGGCACTATAATCGGAAAGAGTCGAAGGCTTTTTGAGCAAAAATCGAACAATGACCCACTCCGTAGCAACACAAAAAAGGATGCTCACTAAGGTAAGGATAATTGAGCGAATCCCAAAAAACCAAACTGACGCAATGAATGAAGGAACCAAAGCAATTATGACAAAAAGCATAATTGAAGGCACTGTCTCATTATGCCTAATATGAGGTGATGTTGATACGTGTAACATAGAAGGTGCTGTTTCTTCTGCCATGCTTTATCTTTCTAAAGTTATTCCTTTTTCGAAGCTGCTTTTTTTATTGCGTTAATATGGTATTTGCCCAATTTAATAAAGTGGACAAGATTGATCTTTGAAGGACAAACATACGCACAGGAGCCACACTCCATGCAATCTAAGGCATTCCAATCCAAGGCATCTTCATAGAGATCTTTCTCTACATACCGTGCTAAGAGGGAAGGGACAAGATTAATAGGGCACGCAGTGGCACACTTTCCGCAGCTTATGCAGTTATAGGACTTGACACCAGGATGAATTTCCATAGACGTCAAGAGACCTGAGGTTGACTTAATAACCGGGGCGTCAAGTTCGGGCTGGGCAAGACCCATCATAGGGCCTCCAATAATAAGCTTTTTTGTTTTTGTGAGATCAACACCACAGTGTTCTAAAACATTCCGAATGGGTGTTCCAATCCGTACCAATAAATTTGCCGGTTTTGCAACGGTTGGTCCAGTTACGGTAACCACACGCTGATACAGCGGTGTCCCAGTACAGACAGCTTCATACACAGCAAGGGCAGTCCCAACATTTTGAACGACACACCCTACATCCATGGGTAATCCACCAGAGGGAACCTCTCGCTTTGTTGCTGCGCTAATGAGCTGTTTTTCCCCACCCTGTGGATACTTTGTATGCATGGTGACCAATCGAAGCGCACTAAACTTTGAGTCCTGCAATGTTTTATTTACCAGGGCTAAAGCATCGGGTTTATTATCTTCAATTGCAATGATACCATCGTTTGCACCAAGGGTTTTCTTTAAAATGAGAGCCCCTGTGAGAAACTCTTCAGTTTTTTCAAGAATGACTCGATGGTCGGCTGTCAAAAAGGGCTCACATTCGGCACCATTAATTATCAGTGTATCTATTTTTTTGTCGCTCGGGGGTGAAAGCTTTACATGCGTTGGAAAACTGGCACCACCAAGTCCTACGATACCACTAGAATTAATTTTCTGAATTATCTCTCCTGGGGCAGCCTCACGCCAATCTTTGTCAAGAGGTTCGGTTGCCACAGCGTCATCCTGGTTGTCGTTCTCTATTTCTACGGCTGTAATATTTTGACCAAGGGGATGGGGAAAATTTCCTATGGATAGAACTTTTCCAGAAACAGAGGAGTGGGCTGGCACCGAGACAAAACCACCTGATTCTGCAAGTATCTGACCAATTTTTACTGACTCACCCCTTTTAACAGCAATTTTTGATGGTGCTCCAATATGCATGGAGAGAGGAATAATGACTTTTTCCGGAGCAGGGAGTGTTTCAATGGCTACAGTTTCTGTCTGTTTTTTGCTATGTGGTGGATGTACTCCACCTTTAAAACTTACTTTTCCGAACAATTATTCTATCCTCTCAAGACAAATCTAAGCGATTTAAGTGCCTAATTTGAATGGATAAAAATGGTAATCGACTTAGGATAAAGTCAAGTGGAATCTCTCTTTTTATACTTCTCTCTATTCTATTATATAGTGATGAACGCAATTATTGCCTGGTCACCCTAGTGGAGAAGGGAAAGTTCATAAAAAGAGGATTAGATTGAAGTCCTACTCTTCCTTATAAACACTTTTTGTTAGGTCAATGTCATACTTTTTTGAGAGCACTGACTCGGTATGACGAATCTCTCCATCGTTTAAGAATCTGTCATAAATGACCACTTCAGCGACTCCCCCAAACCATGGATTTAAAAGTGATGCTGTATTGGCGCCTAATTGAGTATTCGATAACGGTAAGATTTGAACAGTAGACAAACGAAGGGTATCACCCTGCCCATTTATCCTACAATAGAAATTATTATTACCCTGTGCATTATAGTAATAGGCGAAGATATAGTAGAGACTCGGGGTAAAACTATAATTCTTTTGAAAAAACTGGAAGTTTATCTCATCATCTATATAGTTAAATACTCCAGGAGCAGTATTAACAACACCAAAATTAGTGGCATCACCATAACCTGTTGTTGCTATTAAGGAGTATAACTTATCATCACCGGGGCTGATTGTAAGCATGGCTACGATAAAAATGGTAAAACTACTATCAGCCCAATCGGAATAACCATCCATATAGACCCCAGCAGGAGTCGATCCAGTTGCTAAGGAAACCATCTCTCCTTCATAAGAATTATTCCCATGAAGAACTAAACGCGGCATTCTCCCATTTCCAGGGTTAAAACCCTGGAAATATCGATTCGGTGTCACACAATCATACCAACGATCGATTTCCTTAGTATTGGAGTCATAGAGAACAGCAGTATCAGCTCTGCACCACAATGCTATGCGATTAGATGGTATGGTGTCAATTGGGTGTTTAATAAAAAATCGCATAGAAGGTGATTTTGATTTAGTGATAGTATCATTCACCGATACGACTAACTCTTCAATCCCCCTGTTGAGAATCGGCTTTATCTGTTCCTGAAAACGCATACTATCAACAGTATACTCTTTTGTTTCTGTAGGCCGTGTGATTGAAGCGACATATTTTTCAAAAGGATTTGAGTTATCATCATGAATAGCAAAATCCAACACTGCAACTATAGAGTCACTAATATCAAGAGTGTCCTCTCGCAGTACCTGAGAAGGAGTTACAGAGACAGAGAGTGAACAGGTAGTATTATGTAAATTGTGCACCCGGAAAGTATGGTAGAGAGTATCACCAGTTTGAGAATTATCATGTACCGTGAGGACCAATGTTTTTTGACCCGGATCTGCTAACTGAGGCACCCAGAAAACAATGCTATCTTGGGTACTATCCAACAGAGAGATTGCACCGGGAGTAATGAATGCATCATATCGTGCAGAAGCGCTTGGCGTGGTTGTAGCGCAGGTTAATGTAAGTGTATCCTGCCCAACAATTAAGTTTCGTGGCAATGTGTCAATCAGACCCTTGGCGAATCGTACCGGAATAATAACTGAAAAGGTATAGGTGAATTCTTTAGATTTTTGAAATCCATCGGAGAGATAAAATTTAACTGTATCGGTTTTAACCTCCTGAGGAGTCCAGGAAATTGTTTTTCCTGTTCTTTGCCACCATGATCCAAGCTGGACAAAAGAGTGTGATACTCTATCGCCATCGGCATCCGGATCTGTATAGGGCAAAGTCTTTGAGTAGGCCTTACCCAAGGGAATAAAAAAGTTGGTTGTTGTATCAACTAGATTGGGAATTTGATTCTGACAAAGATAAATTGCAGTATCCTTTTTATTACCCCATTTGTCTGACACTAAAATAGGGACAGAGAAGTTTGTATCATGTTGAAGAGAAACTGGTAATTGCCAGGTATTGGAATTTATACTATCAGCTGGTTGACTATTAACCAGTACTTTTTCTACTGCTGATTCCCGGTCAAAGGCCTTAACAGACAATGTTATTTCACGATTGGGCAAATACATGGGTCTACCGGTCACATCAACCGAGTCAGCCTGTATACGCCAAATAACTGGAGCTTTTTTATCTTCAATAGTAGAGTCATAAAAAATAGTCACTGATTTCTGTGCAAGTTTTACTAAATTAGTATCATAGGCAAAGACTGAAACTTCAGTTGTGGCGTTTTTTAAATAAAGTCTAAAACTCCAATCTCCCTCGCCAGATAGAATGGTATCTCTTTCGTCAATGAGCGAATCTTCAAGACTTGCCCGAAGTATGAGGGGAATACCTTTTCTATTTAATACCCATCCATGAATATCATAATGTTGAACAGATACGGTATCGATTGTATCAACAACCGACGTAAAGGAGATATTAGTACTATTTGATGTGTCGCCACCCTTATTGTAGTAGATCCAATAGGTATGTTCAGCAACGTTGCCCGCCTCATCAGTGGCAGCTACAAAGGCTTTAAAGGGCGTAAGTTTTGAATATCTATAGATCTCGGGCATTATTTCGAAGTGATACTTCTTGTGACGATTTTTATTTGTAAAGGAACTGTCGTTAATGGTTACCGAGTCAACAAAAATATCTCCTCTATCCAATGCTTGTATCTCAAAGATAAAAATAGAGTCACCAGTCGCAATGGAATCTTTACCTGGCTTGTTCAAACAGGTGATTACTGGTTTTGTATTATCTATAAAGGTATAGAAAAAAGTGTCTTCTGGTGACTGTGAGGTACCGCTTTTATCTGATACGTAAAGCGTACCTTTATTATTATGTGCAGCATGTTTAATTATTGTATCAAACTTCGATCGAGGAGAAGAGATGAGATGACCATTGCCAAAGGACCAATGAAACATAATATCCTTATCAGTGATATGCTCTGCGTGCGCATTGAGTGTTATGGTTGAGTCAAATACTCCCTGTAGCGAATCCTGATAAAGTTTACAAAAAAGATGGAGTCTAAATTCCTGGGTGATGTTTTCAAATCCTTTACGAAAGGTTGTAACACTAATTTGTTTGGTCCCCGTTGTATCAAAGGAGAAGTTAAAGAGATAGGTGTTTTTTAGGGAACCAGTATTAATGATAGTTGTATCATGTTTTGACCATAGGCGATTGTCGAAAACGCTTACAGTGAAAGAATCAATTTTTTCTTGAACTAAGGGTTTTATCTCAATATACTGGGTTGTAAAAATTGAGATTGAGTCGCCATTCCTAAAGCTTTTATCACTAACAAAGGCAACCATATTATTAGGGTCTTCATAGGGGTTATATTTTTGAATGCAGGTGAGTAGAAGCAATAATATAGAACCGGTAACAATTATGATAAAACGCATTTACCTAGTCCCCACTGCCTTGATTTGATGTTTGTTTAAGAGCATGGTGTCTTTTCCGCTCTATTGCGGGATGAAGTATGGTCAGCTGTTTTATTGCATTGGTACCAGTTTTATCTTTAATACTAATGCGTAATGATTCAACTGGTGCCAGTGGTGTTGGTTTTATGAACCATGCAATAGTCCTCTCTTTTGTGTGATAGTCAGAGGTTCCAGTTTTGCTCTCAATGAGAACATGGAAAATTTCAGATAAGGGATGATCCTTATCAATAATAGTAAATACAAGAGGAATCAGTGTATCCTGTGTGCTAGACAAATCAAGGGTGTCATTAATAATAACAGCAGAAGTACAGGAGACTGTTAATGAACAGGGATGTTCATTTTTGGGAATAACGGTCAATGAATGAAACAGGGTATCTGAATTCCACACTCTATCAATTACCGTAACAAAAAGCTGATGCGTACCAGTGTCCTTTTGAAAGGGTTCCCACTTTAGTACATTGTCCGATGTTCCATGTATCAAAAAGGTATCTAATGTTGTAACTAAGGCGGTAAAAGAAAAGGGCCTTACACCCGTAGTATCTTGCACCGCCAAGGTGAGATTCAAGGGATTGCCTGCTCCAGTTTCTATATGCTCGGGAAAATCCTCTATACGAGTTTTAAACCTTACGCGAGGAATATTCGACTTTTCCTTGATTGTATAGGGATATTCATAAAAATACTCATTGGCTTTGCTTTCAAAACCAACATCCTTTAACCAAAATTTCAAGATGGCTGTGCCCGTATCAGCAATTGTGGGGCTCCAGGTGACAAGAAACTTAGCATTTAGTGGTTGTACAGTAAAATTGGGCAGGCTCTTTTCGATATGCAGAATTACTGAATCAGCACCATTCATTTCGTCAAGAATCTCAAGGGTATCCACATAGGTCGAATCAGCAAAGATATCTTGAGGAAAATTAAGGCCCTTGGCTAAAGAGGGAAAGGTGTTCTGAATAAGGCTAAAGGAAGCATGTTTTTTATTATTTGCCTTGTCAACAGCCTCAATTAAGATGACTTTTCCCTCAGAATCATGGGGAACATATTCTTCACCTTTCCAAAGTAAATCATTAACCTCTGTTAATTTTTTATTATTTATCAGAACCTTTTCCATTCCAGAGGTATTATCAAAGGCAGTGACTTTTAGAATCGCCCTGTTATTGGGAATATAGATCTTCTCACTAAGAGGATAGAGCGTATCATTTATGAGCACTTCCCAAATTACGGGCTTATCTTTATCAACCCCAGAGTTGTTATGATAGACCTGTACAGAGTCTTTGGCTATAAGTGTCGAGCCAAGAGAGTCAAATACTTTCACCGTAATGGTATTTAACTCATTGCTAACAAGACGCAAATCTTTCCAAATCCATGGCGCTGGGGATTGTGAGACCACGGTATCCTGATTCATATCCGTATTGTTTATGAAAACCTTAAGTCGTGCAGGTAATACCTTTGATTCAACCTTTCCAAAGATGGTAAAAAAGCTAATCGTCGTAAGTATAGAATCCTGCTCAATGCTTTCAAAGAGTATTGTTGCATCGTTACTGGGATTGACATTTTTATCAAAGAGTATATAAAAGGTTTTTGTGAGTGAGTCACTCTCATTTACTAGTGAGATATCTTTAAAAGCTGTTACTTTGGCAACAAAGGGTGTGTCTGTATAGGTATACATTTTATTAATGGTATATCGATATATATTTCTAATAGTAGTATCAAAAGCATGTCCATTAATTGAGGCAGAGTCAACACTAAGACCACTTTGTTCTGCAATAAACACCTTAAATGTGAATATAGAATCAGCGGTCCTAATGGTGTCACCGGTTGTCTGATAGCAACGAATTGTGGGTGATAGGGTATCTAAAAGGTTAATATTAAATAACCTTGCCGGTGATGTATTGTAAAGTGTGTCGTACACAACTAATTTTCCATTAAAACCATTTTGAGCAGTTGTCAACACACAGCTTAACGTATTTGTAGGAGAATATTTTCTATCATAGCCAAAATCCCATCTATAAAAGACATCTGGATCCTCTACCGGCTCAGTTCTAAGAATGAGCGTTTCACCAAAATAGCCCTGCACCGAGTCTGCAGTGAGAGGTGAGTAAGTATAAAAATTTACCGTTTGAATTTTTGGATCAATTCCTCTTCGGTAGGTTTTAAGAGTAATCTGTTGTGGCCCTTCATTAATATAGGAAACACAAAATTGCATATTAGAGTAATTAATATCCTGCTTAGCTAATACCGTATCAGTAACAAAGCGGTTTGAATCACCAGTCTGAATGGAAAAGGAGTCTATTAAGTCTTTAACAGTAAAGGTGACGATCAATGTTTCTGCACTAAATATTTTTAACGAGTCACCTTCTTCGAAGGATTGGTACCGAATGTGGTGCTGTGCCATGTTAGGGTCCTCATAGGGATTGTAATTATCAACACAACCACAGAGGATCAATACAATACCAATAAGATTAAGGAGGGTTACTTTCATAAACACAATTTAAAAAGTAAAGGACCAGGTAAAACCAAAAATACCAGCAATGGCAAGTGCAGCACCGGAAGAGGTTAGAATAATATCTTGATTCTTTTTCCGCCTTCGAACAGGGTAAGTATTAGTCTCCCTCTGATATAAAGGGTTATAATCATCATCATTTCTCTTATTAATTTCTACCCATTCAGGCCAGGAAGTTTGCAGTTGAAGAGCAGAATAAACACCCAAACCAATTCCTCCCAAAGCCACAGCCAGACCACTGTAGCGCACCGTGTTCCTTTTTGGTGCAAGAGGATCTTTCAAAATATCGATAGGAACACCATCCTTAGTAACATCCTTAACAGAAAGGTTATAGTTGTAGGGTTTATCAGAAATTGCATACTCTTTGGATTCTATTTTTAAATTCATTTTCCCATTATGTAAACAGGTTATCTGTTCCAATCGAATAAACTTTGATTCTGAGATAAGCCCATACACTGTATAGGTAATCCGACAGTGTGTCAAAATGGTACCAAAACCACTTTCATGAATATACACGCCATTCCAGTCATAGGGATTGGGTAACAGTTTACTTGCAGGATTATACCGTTGATTGAATTCAGAGGTAAAAACAATAGGATTTGCTTTCGTTCCCTTTGCCTGTAATCGACCTTCAACATGAAGGCCGGTAAAATTTTTAAAGACAAATACCACGCCGGGCTCAATGGTAACGGTTTTGTTCGGTGGGACCTCGATATTGGCTAGAATATAGTAGGGAGTTGATTTTGCCTTTATAATTTTTGGTAAAGGACCGCTCAGTGTATCCATGCCAGTAGTGGTTGCTAACAATACTGTACAAAGTGTAAGGAGAGTTAATGGTAATGTTGAGAGTGTAAAGGGAAGAGTGAATTTCATTGTTATCCTTTGTTGTTTCTAAATTTTACACCGATCCTTTGCATTTCGTCAACAGCTTTTTTAAAATAGTAATTGTTGGGGTTCGCCTTTACTTCGGCTTTTAAATCATGCCAAACACCGAGGGTTGTTTTATAGTTTGATTCAGTGGGGTTTTCATCAAAGCGTTTTGTAGCGCAAAGGGCCTTGTAAAAGTATACATTCTGCTTTAGTTCTCTTCTGCTTAAAATAGTACATGGCGCCTTAAGGGCGGCATCAAGATGATCCTCAGCACGGGCAATTTTATTTTCATAAAATGCTACTCGTGCACGAGCTAGATAATACTCTCCATCATCTAAAGTAAAGGTAGCAAGAAACAACTTCAACTGACTCATCTGCTTGAGGCCCACAAAGGCCCTAATCTTAAACAATCGTGGGCGAGATAAGAGGCTATCTTCACTTGAAAGCTGTGCAAAGACGTCTAAAATGATTTGATACTGTTTACCCTCATCAGCGCGGGACATACGGGAGATGAGTTGGTCACGGTCATAGGGAACAACAATTTCTGACTCTTTTTCCTCTGTCAATTGCTGTGGTTGTGAGTCTTGACTCACCACGTTGACTGAGCTTTTCTTCAATATTTTTTTACTCGATGTTGCAACTCGTGAAGGAGCAACGCTCTTTCTTGTGTTGGTCTTCACCGAAGGCTTTGAACTACCAAGGGATTTTGATTGAACTGCTCGATCCTGCTCAATGGCATAGGACACCTCCGTAGGAGTCAACTCCTTTGCCTTGCTTCCCTGCAATAG
This sequence comes from Chitinivibrionales bacterium, assembly GCA_028278335.1. Lineage (GTDB taxonomy): Bacteria > Fibrobacterota > Chitinivibrionia > Chitinivibrionales > JANQEN01 > JANQEN01. The sequence continues at coordinate 78,170 of JANQEN010000146.1, forward strand.
TGAGTACGCATGGATTGCCAATCGAGTAGAAAGCCCCAGGGCGAGTAAAATCATTGCTGCCATGAGGGCATTACGCAAATAGTGTTTTCGTGGTGGAATGACGATTCGTTCATAGGAACGAGTGGTTACGGTCTTTTGAATGACCTCTTCCGGTTCCTGAGATGTCAATTTTTTATGAAGCAGTTCTAGTTTATGTCGTAAAATGCCCGCATCGGGATATCGTTTCCGGGGGTTGCTGTGCATACTTCTATTTATCAAGGAGACCAGTTGATGGGGGATTTTTATATCATACTCACTTAATGGCTTAAAATGATTTTTATTCTTTTCAACCATAAGCTTGGATACGTTATGCTCAGGAAAGGCTTTATGACCACAAAGAGCTTCATATATTGTAGCGGCAAAAGAGTAGATGTCCGTGCGAATATCAATCGGCTCACTATTGAGCTGCTCCGGGGGTAAATAATGAATGGTGCCTACAAAGGTTCCTTCAATAGTATGCAATGATTCGTCAATTGGTCGAGCTATTCCAAAATCCATTAGTTTTACTGTACCACTCTTACAAAGCATAATATTACTTGGTTTGAGATCCCGATGGATCATGCCACGATACTTTTTCCCCAGAAGAGTAAAATCATGACTATGGGTATATTCTAAGGCACGGCAAATCATTATGCCCATGGCAGAGCAAACCGGTACTGGCAAGGCCCCTCGCTCCTCAATCAACTCCTTAAGTGAAACACCGTCGATTTTTTCCATCTCAAGATAATAGAGATTGTTCCACTTCCCCACCCCATAGATCTCGGTAATATTGGGATGATGTAATTTTGCACTGATACGAATCTCTGTATCAAAGCGATCTTTGTCAGTATCTGTTGCAGAGGGGTGGATCAGTTTAACTGCTCGATAGACTTCGAGGTTGGGATTCCAAATTTCATAGACATTGGCCATACCTCCCTTACCAAGTAAGGAGGTAATATATCCCGAGCCAAGGGGTATTTGCTCTTGATTTTCCGCACCCGTATTAAGGTCAGGAAAAACAAAGGGCATATCCTCTCGTGCTAATCTGCTAAACTCTTCCGGTAATTTGGGTCCTTGGTCATCCATTAGCGTGTTACAATTTTGGAGTAAGCCGAATGTAAATGATATGATCTATATAAGCAGATTCATACTGCGGAGGGGATCTACACACAAAGGATCATTTCCTCAATGATAAATCCCATTGCCAGAAAAACGTATAAAAATATTAATTAAAATGTGTAATGTCTATTACTTTTATCATAAATATAATAAGATATTTAATAAGTATTATTAAATTTTTATACATAATATTGAATATTATGAGTTATTTGGGTATTAACAAAGCTTTACCATGAATAGTATAATCTAAACATTATCATTGATTGACTGTTTTCCAAAGAATAGGAAATCTGGCAATGAAACCTAGGGTTTTGCTTTCTGGTGTGGAGCCCCATACGCGCAAACTAATTATTGATGTGCTATCACTTACACTATCAACCATCTCCGTTGAAACTGCTCAATCCTTAGACGAGTTCTATACTCTTTTAAACAACGCATCCAATCAGTATACTTTGATTATTTTAAATTGTGAAACTGGTGGTAAGGACAAATACAGTGCGGCAATTCTAAAAATTCGACAACAATTCAAAAAAATATTGGGAACAGTGGTCCTCCTATTCGAATCAACTCAAGATATTCCCGATGATACCATTCTTTTAGATATTCCTTATGTTGTAAAGCCCTTTTCATTGGATCGGTTTGAAGAGATAGTCAAAACCATTTGTTCTCCCTAATCGTGTAATCAAATTATGAAAAACAGTAGAGCCACCTTAAGTATCGCCATGATTGTTAAAAACGAAGCTGCAATCATGGCGCAATGCCTGGATAGCATTTCACCCGTGGCTGATGAAATTGTGGTTGTAGACACAGGCTCAACTGATGAAACCGCAGAAATTGCTCGGGAATACCACGCCAAGGTCATTCTTTCTGATTGGCGGGACGACTTTTCCTATTCCCGGAATCTCTCTTTGCAAGCTTGCTCAAGTACTTGGATCCTATGGATTGATGCCGATGATAGAGTACCCACAAACTCCCTTCCTCTGTTGGCCCATCTTAAACGGGAACAGCCAGATAAGGTCTTTGCCATGATTATAAAAAATCAAAGACTCGATGGCACAGGCACGGAGTTTCTTCAAGCGCGCATGTTTCCCAATAATCCAGCAATTCGATTTAATGGTGCCATTCATGAGCAAATGATGCCCAGCGCTTCTCGCTTGGGCATGAACATGGTATCAACCGAGGTTGTTATTGAGCACCATGGGTATGCCAGTCATGAGGAGTTAAAAAAGAAAGCCCAGAGAAATGTGCGCCTCCTCTTAAAACATACAAAAACAACCTCCAATGACCCAGTCACCTGTATTGAAATCGGTGATTCCTTTCAAATTATGGAGGATTTTAATCAGGCAACTGAATGGTATAAAAAAGTGATCCACAATAAACAGGAAGACAAAACAACAAAAACTTTAGCAAGTCAGGCCCATATGGGACTGGGAAACATCCTCAACAGGGCAGACAACTTTCAAGAGGCACTTGACCATTTTGATCAGGCCCACCTCCTTTGCCCAGAACGAAGTGATGTACTCTATTGCAAGGCAGTCTCCTTAGAGATGCTTAAGCAAAAAGAAGAGGCTGTTCAATGTCTTAGTGAAATTTTTTCGATGAAGCCCGTAGCCCTGCCTGTAGGTGTTGACTTCAGACAGACTGAAATTAAAGCATATTTACGCGCCATACGGCTGTTAAGAGAGCTCGGTGAAAAGGAAAAACTCCTTAATCTCTGCGAGCAAGCCTTACGAAAGTTGAGTGACCGGCAGGAGATTCAAAACATGGCTGGAGTCTCATTTTTACAGTGTAACAAGCTTTTAGAAGCGCTCCACTGTTTTGAAAAGAGCCTTTCTATTATTTTTGATAATAATATCGATGCATACACAGGATTATGTATGATCTATCGTATGGTCGGGAAACTGGATGTAGCCAAGGATACGATAAAAAATATCAAGACGCTCTTTTCAGCATATGCACAGTTTTGGGCGCTCTACCATTTAATTGATCCTACCGAAGCAGCAAAAGCAATGCCTGCCTCAATTTCTAAACAGGAGCTTGAATTTGAAATGCAGGCCATAGAATCACAATTCCAACCAATTCTGGATTCCAACCCTCAATAATCCCGTACTTCTTTGGGCACTGTTTATTTTAAAATGTGACACTTTACTTTAAAGCATACCTGATTATGGAAGATAAACCGATATGATCACCAAGACAACCATTCCCTTACTAAAAGATAACCACAACCACCCCTATCTCTATGCCTCATTTAAAAACACCATTCATTTAGAGTCAGTTAGGGATAAAGAGTTGGCTTTTGCCTTGATTAGAGCGAGTAACAAAGAGATCACCGTTGCAACCGGATGGAACAATAGTTTCTTTGATTTGACACCAGAGGAGCTCAATTCGCTTCCTCCATTGGTTGTATGCAATGTCTCATTTCACGGGTATCTTATAAACCAGCCAGCTCGTGAGCTATTGGCCTTCTCCCATAAAGAGATTGTTGAGAATATTGATGATGCAGCCTGGGTTGAACGTAACCTCTTTTCGGTTTTTAAATTTATTGCAACCATAAACCCTCCCACCGATCAGGAGGTACAAGAATTTTATGATGTTCTTCTTTTACAGTATGGCATATGGTATGCTGAGGAGATGTTATTGCCCAACTCATCAGTTTTAAACACCTTCTACAATATTGATCATATGGATAGGACTGCTTTTTGGGCTGATATTGACACCTTCGACAGCTTAAGCCAGGAAAAAAAGGAGTATATCAAGGGGATCAAAATATTTACAGACGGCGCCTTAGGTTCAAGGACCGCAGCGCTTAAATCACCGCTGTTAACTGGTGAACAGGGCGTTCTCAATTACACCAATGAACAACTATATCTTGTCGTCAATAAAGCAGTTGACACTGGCAAGGCGCTCTCCCTCCATGCTATTGGAGACCATGCTTTCGAACAGGTTCTCTCGGTTTTAAATGAGGTAAAAGTACAACGTGGCTACATCCCTGCTACCCGTGTTGAACATTGCCAGTTTGTCACACCAGATATGGCACAACAGGCAAAAAACCTTCGTATCACACTCTCGATGCAACCAAACTTCAACTGCGACTCTCAGCAATATAGTGATCGTCTCCCCGAGGATTATAGAAAAAACAATAATAACTTTCGCATGTTAATTGACGAAATCGGATTCACCCCTGGTCATGATCTTATTTTTGGTTCCGACGGCATGCCCCATGGAATGCCTTTTGCGTTGGAACAAGTCCTCTTTCCAACCTATCCAAGCCAACAAATGAGTATAGAAGAATTTGCCGCAGCCTATTGCCTTCCTGATATGGAGCGAGGCCATTTAGAAGTCACTATAGACAATGAAAAGAGAAAAGTTAGCTCACAGATTACATTAGCCGAGACACTGTTATAAATAGTTTCATAAAAGAACACCTCGATTATAAGAACTCTTTCAAAGTCTTCAACCCCTTTCAAATCATATGGTTGCATTTCTGCTTCTACTCCCGAACCATAATTGCGATGCATTCGACAACACATATAAACAGACCATTTTTGGGTTTAAACAATCCTCCCATTATTATATAATTAGTGCAAAGGAACAGTGTATTGCATCATGGGAAAGAAAAAAAATCCTCCGATTGAAAAGGCGGTAGCGCTTAAATATGATGAGAAGGTGTCCCCAGCACCCCGAGTCTCTGCTAAGGGTGATGGGCATATTGCCCGACAGATTAAAGCTATTGCTGAGGAATACGGTATCCCGATTCGTCAGGATGAGGATTTAGTCGAACTATTGGCTCAGGTAGATCTTGATCGAGAGATTCCCCCAGAGCTCTATACTGCGGTTGCGGAAGTTCTCAGTTGGATTTACAAAGCGAATGAAGAGATGCGAGGTAACCCAATCAAATGAAGTATTCTGTTATAATTGTTTTTCTACTATCATTCTCACTCTTCTCTCAGAGTCTAAAAGTTCTTTTTATGGGGATAAGTCCCAATCAAGCCCCTGCCATAGAAAAAAATCTTGAAGAGCAGCTACGGGAAGGTATTACGGTTCTCTCCGGAGTTGACATTGCAGATTATAATGATACCGAATATCTAAAACGTAAGAATGATTTTAACGCCAATGCGGTAATTTCACGCACCTTTATCCAATCACTCCAGAGTATTTCGGCCACCCGAATGCTTGTTGTATGGGGAAGAATTGACTCCTACTCTGTAAAGGCAAAGCGACAAGCGCTTTTTGGTGCCAAAGTTGAAGGAAAGCTTCGAGTAACTATTAATATGTATAGCCTCCGGTTTCGTGACCACCTCTATATGGGGGCCTTAGAGAGCATTGCAGAACTACCAAAACCACCGGTTCCCTTTGGTAATGTAGAAAAAAATACACACATCAGTGCCTCTGATCGAGAAGAGCTTTCCGAAGACCTCATCAAACAAACCGTGGAAAAAACATCGGAGATCCTAGCCGGTATGGTACGCAATCTCATCTCACGAGAGGGGATTTTACCAACGCCATCCAGGGTGATCCAAGCGAAAAAAATGCCCTCTGTATCAGATCTTTTTGACATACCTTCTGTAGAAGCTCCGGATGTTCAAAATCGAAATCGGAGAACACCAAAGAAAAAAAGCGAGACCCAAAGCCCAATTGAGGGTGAGGAATAGATGAAGTTGCTGACAGAGATATTTAAAAAAAATGCAAAAAAATTTATTTTTCAATTTATATATTTTTGTAAGACTATATAATAAATAATGTATATTCGATATATTATCCTAAAATTCATTCACCCATGAGGAGGAAAGAATGGGTACCATGCAATCGTACCATAACGTGTTTGACGACCAGAATGAATTTAACAAATTAAATGACTTAATACTTGGGGCCATTCAAGAATTCTCTGACTATCGAAAGGGTAACTTGACATACGGTGAAATCATGTTTGTCATGGAGTGTATTCTTGACTCTATGCGTAGTTCCTCGGAAAAGGATGTTAAAAAAGCGCAAAATATCAAAGGAATCGTAGAAGCGCCATCCTTTTCGCTTCTTCTTTCTATCATGTCAAGACTTGTCGAAACCATGGTAAAACAAAATATTATCAATGCCAAGGATGAAGATTTTATTCTTCATGGAGAATAACTTAATTGAACATATGGTAATTACTCAATAAAAAGGATGCTGTGAACGTTTATGGAAAGCACGAAACCATATAAAATTGCTCTCTCATTTCCCGGAAACCTGGAATATGTCTCTCCAGTAAGGAAATTCATTTCTGAAATCCTAATTAGACGAAGCTTTAGCGAAAAATTTGCTTACCGCTCCGAAGTTATCGTTGATGAGATCTGTACCAACGCAATATGTTATGGCTGCAAATCATCAAATGCCATAATTCACTTTACCTGTTTTATTCATGAAGATCGAATTGAATTCGAGATTAAGGATGAGGGAGGTAAATCGGAAGATCTCAACCGTCTTAAGGTTGCAGTTGACGATCCCAAGGAGCGACAAAAGAGCACACTGAGCCCTTTTAAGGAGATGGAAAAGGAGTGCTTGGGACTTGAGATTGTTAAAATGCTCTCAGAAAAAATTGATTTGGATATTGACGAAAACAATGTCACAACCATTCGTATTGAACGGAAGTGTAAGGCTGTAGATAATCTGTAAATATAGTGTGGTTAGGTAATAGAATCAGATAATTAACCCATCAGGAACAGACGCAGAGTATGGAACCATTACAAATTGACGTTTCGAAGAGTATCAACTTTCCAAAGGTGACGGTTATCTCATTTGCAGGGAAAATGGGATTCTCTTCGATCAAACCAATTAGCAGTACCTTTGAGAAAGAGATCAACGACGATAACAAGTTTATTGTCGCTGATATGTCCAAAGTCGCTTCGATCTCATCACCGGTGATTGGGGAACTCATGGGGTGCCGGACCTCACTTCTTGCTAAAGAGGGTGATCTTGTCTTGGCTGGATGTAAAATGGATGTGCTGGAAACCCTCAATGCCCTAGATGCCGACAAAATCTTTAAGATTTTTATCGATGTGAGAAGCGCCTCCAACTACTATTATTGGGAATTTCATGGTCAGCGGGAAAATATCGACCTCTCATTCCCCTCGGACCTCAGTTTTGTGCCACCGGTACGCGCTTTTATCCGGCGAATCGCAAAACAGAAACGTTACAATAACAAAGACGCCTTTCGTATTGAAACCATTGTTGATGAAATCTGTAATAATGCAGTTGAACATGGGGCCAATGAAGAGAAGGATGAAGGCATTGGCGTTCGTGTCACCATTGATAGAGATAAAATCGAACTATCGATTTCAAATAAAACAGACCCTGGCAAAGTAGAAGCACTCAAGAAAATGTCCAAGTATCTTACTAAACCTAAGACCTCGCTCAAAGAGACTCGGGGGCACGGATTGGCTCTGGTTAAGATGCTTGCCAATGATTTTCAAATTGATAGTTCCGAAAGCGGAACCTGTGTTAAGATTACCAAATTGAGAGAGGAATAGAAGATATGCTGTCACAAATTGAGCTGCAATATGAGGATATTAAAGATAAGTCCAATGCGAAAATTATTCGATTTGTCGGTGACTTAGATGCAACAAACGTTGAAAAAGTAGTAGAAAAGGTATTTAGCCTGCTAAATAGTGGTATTGTCAATATCGTCGCTGATTTTGAACGGTTACGCTATGTGAACAGCACCGGCCTTGGTATCTTATTACACTTTAGTAAGTCAGCAAAAGAGAAGGGCGGATGTTTTAAAATTGTTAATGTCAATGAGAACGTCTATGAGATCATTGAGATTATAGGAGCAACAACCCTCCTTGAAATATATGATGAACTTGACGAGGTAATCAATTCCTTATAAGTGGTACATCATATATATTTATCATAATAAACTCTACATAAGTGGATAGTTTTTTAACTTTTTAGTAAAGTTTAAACTTTAGTAAAGGTGCAATTGTATGGTATCAAAATTTGCTAAACTCTGTTCTATTGTCCTTATCGTTCTTGTCATGAGTTCATTGTTCTGTGCCAAAAAGGCCAAAGAGGAGGAAAAGGTTTTTGCCACGGTGGGTAATAAAAAAATCATGCAGGAGAGCTTTCACGCATTTGATAATATGCGCTATATGTATCCTGCAATGAGGCCAGATGCTTTTTATCCTGGTAAAAGAACAAGCCCCACACTTTGTGTTGAGACAGAAGCGCTTTATAAAAAAGCTAAATCTCTCAAACGATCGATTGAAAATAGTGACGATTGGAAATGGAAGGAAATTTTCTTTCCCGCTCAAATGTATATCCAAAATGTATTGGATAAAAATCTTGGTGTTACTAAAGCGCGGATTGAAGCATACTATGAAGAACATAAAAGTGAATACAAGGATACTATTAAGGTAAAGGTTGTCACAGACACTACCAAAAAGGATTCCTCTGCAACAAAAACCGCTGACACCTATAAGGATTCAATCGGTCAGCTCTCACTCTTTGCTGTAAGAAGTATGATAGTGAAGAATCTTTTTCTGGAGGAGAATCCTCCAACTGAAGAATTTTTCAAGCAACAATCAGAATTGCAAAAGGCAAAAGACACCAGTGCCTCCAATGCAGATAAAGTTGCCGCTATTGACACTTCCGCCATAGAAGAAGAGTGGTATAGAAAGGTTCGTAGAAATCCTCCTGACTTTTTTATGAGAAAGTTTTTTAAAGCCAAAGAGGGAAAAGAGTATGATGATTCGCTCAACTCTATTGTTGGTGAGGGAAAAATATTAAATCAATCCGATGTGGATGTGATTATGAATTGGCTTCCCGAGGGGAGACGGGCCCAATATTCATCTCCAGACAAGCAGCGCTATTTGGCTGAATGGTTGTTAAAATGGAAACTCTTTGCGTTGGAAGCCGACAAAATTGGTGAGAGTAAGACCGAAGAGATGAAAAATATTTTAGGATGGGCACTTAAGTATGATGCTGTTCTTAAATATATCAATAGCACCTTATTAGAAAAAGTTGAAGCCAGTGTGACCATAGATGATCAGATGTGCCTCTATGATTATTGGGATACTAAGGGTGTTCCCGGTGAAACTCCGGACTCTGCAGAATACGCAGAATTTGTAGAATCAAAACGAAAAATGAAAACCCGTATCGGTCTTGAAAAAGAGATCTATGCTTTACGTAAAAAGGCAAAGGTCTCCTTTTCCAATCCTGATTACAAAGATGACAAGATTGAAGATCCAATCGAGCTTTCAGCAAAGGCTGATTCCCTCTATGGAGCAGGCGAAACCCGCGAAGCCGAGCGTATTTATCGCAAGCTTAAGGACAACTTCCCCTTCACCACAGAAGGTGAGAATGCCTACGTTGAGTTAGCAAAAATCCTTACAGAAAAGGCTAACTACTACGACGCGGTCCGTAATTATCGCGAATTTTTGCAGCTTTCAAAAGATGTTGGTCGCCGTTGTAATATCTTTTTTATGATTGGCTTTATATATGGTGAAAACCTCAATAAACCGGTTCTTGCAGAGACAAACTACAAATGGATATTAAAAAATACTCCAGACTGCGAACTCTCCGATGATGCAGAGTTTATGTGCCTCCATCTTGATGAACCAATGATTGGTGTGGAGGAACTCCGTAATGAAGCACTTCGCCAGGGTAGAAAAACCGAAGAGGGAGATGAATCAGCTATTTAAACTCTTTAAATAGATTCGAAATATTAGGGGAGAGTATGTAATGCTCTCCCTTTTTTATTGCCCATTATTAAAAAAAAATAGTGCCCTATCATCACCCCAGACTATGGCATGGTCTCACGCATTAAAATCAACAGACTCTTGATTCATAATCTCAGGGAAGCAGAGCTCCTGATAATTGCAGAAGCGACAAATCGCTGTTGAGGGTGTTTTAGGAAAAGCTTCAATCTCTTTGGGGACATTGCTGTTTTTATCTTTGCAATAGGAGTACATCTCCTCAGTCTGCTCTTTTACTTTGGTAAAAAGTGAGGAAAAGGCATCTTCATTGAGGGGTATTTCTAATTCGCTAAACTCAGGTGAGAGATAGACAATTTTTGGAAAAATCACCTTCCAGGAAATATTAAAATTACTGCTTGCAGCTGCAGCATATCCTAAAAGTTGTCCCTTATGTTTATACTCATCCCGCTTACCAGTTTTCCAATCAAGAATATACACATGGTCATCAACAGGAAATAAAAAATCCATTTTGCAATATGCCTTAAGCGAATCCAAGCGTGTTTCACCATACCCTTCGGGTTCGATCATCCAATTGTCTCGATTGCACATGGCCTTCATAAAAATCCAGCTATAAATGGGGCTCTTAAGAAAGTTCTGTAAACAGAGGTCTATCCTTTCATACACAGGAGTTAAATCAATCTCCTTTTTCTGTTTGTAATAAACCTCCATAAATGTTTTATGGGAGCAATACTCCTGTGCTTTATGTCGTGCATACTCATAGAAACGACTCTCATCAATATCACTATCACTTTTTTGCAAACGTCGTAAAAAGGCCTCAATAACATCATGAATCACATTGCCAATCTCCAAGGGCACAGAAGTCAGAGCCTTTAGCATTTGCATTTTATAGGTAGGAACATCCTTCACATATTTTGCATAGTACTGATAAAAGTACTGTCGTTTACACTTATCAAAAACCTCAAACCGAGAGGTAGACCATCCCAAAATTGGCGTAAAGTTATATGTCTTGTACTTTAAATGCATGATGATTATGAAACTCCTTTTTGTAACTGATCATTGATAGTATTTCATTGAACTAATACTATGATTTTAATGAGTAATAATGGAATATATCATTGAATCACTCATGTAATAAAAAATAACACATGCCAATTGAACCTGTAAACAGAGGCATTTTACAGAAGAGGATAGACTCTTACTAAAGTAAACTAAATTTTTTCGATCAATTCCTGAATATCTTCACATTGGGCAAGAGCAATTCGAAGATCGATAATATCATCTTCAGTTATTCTGCCCCTACTCCCATTGATTTTACTGTGCATCTTGGGAATCGTAGGTTGTTTTCTATTTCGCACAGTGGGAGCCTTGGGAAAACCTTCCAGCTCATCCTTTATGGTCTTACTCTTATTTTTCTTTATCTCAGGCAATTCTTTACCTAAGAGACTTTGCACATCTTTTGTCTTGTCAGATGTGGAAATCTTTCTAAGTTCGTATTTAGAAAGCAAACGTACTTCATCGTCGCTATACATTAAGGGAGCCCAGCATTCAGGGCAATTAAGTATAATTATTGACGGGTCAATTGATAAAAACAATTCCGACTTCTCAGCGCAAAAGGGGCAGCGAATTTTAATTGACTTAATCATGCTATGAACTACTTCGGTTAATTGATATAATGAATTATTTTAGTTAATCGTTGCTTTAATTTTACACCATTTTAGGTAAGAAGTCAAGCGTGAAAAACAGTGAAAATGATAAAAGCAAAACAGCTTCTGACTCTTTATTATCAGGCAAAGCGAAGCTAATTGCAATTAAGAAACAATGTAAGTCCACTCTTAAAAAACTCCTTAGAAAATCAGAGAAACAACAGGAGGAATTGGAAAATGCCGGTAAGTGGTTATGGTATCAGCAGATTGGTGATTCACTCCTTGCAAAATTAGCAGAAATATCCAAAGGAATTACCGAAATAACCCTTAAAAATATCCATTCTGGGCAATCTGAAACCATTAAAATGAATCCTAAACTCAATGCCTTAGGAAATGCCAATCTCTTCTTTAAAAAGGCAAAAAAGGGAAAGCGTGGCTTTGAAATCTGCCAAAAACAGCTAAAAGCAACAAATGAAGAGATCAAAGCCGTTGAACAGGCACTAAGTTCCTGTCAGAATTACCTTGGTTTAGAAGAACCTTCCTTAGAATGGCAGGAGAAAAAATCGGAAATCGAGACCTTTATTGAAAATGCTTTAAAAAATGAGCATTCCAATCAAACTGATAAAAAAGAAGCAAGTCCTACTGTTCCCTATAGACACCTCACGATTAAGGGGTGGGAGATATTTATTGGAAAAAATACCAGGCAAAACGATGAAATTTCAATTCGCTTTGCCAAGCCCTCCTATATTTGGATGCATGTCGCTGCCCATGCTGGTTCACATTGTGTGATAAGACGAGGCAAAAATGACCCTTGGCCCCCAAAAGAGGTCCTTGAGCAGGTTGCTGCTCTTGCTGTATGGTTTTCTAAGGCAAAACACACCTCCTATGCAGAAGTGCATGTGACAGAAGCACGGTACGTGCGAAAGCCTCGGAAATCCCCGCCGGGTGAGGTGGTTATTTCACAATACAAGACCCTTAGGGTCTCTCCAAAATCACCGCAGGAACTCTTTAAAGAGGAACGGTAAATAATTTCTATTATCCATATTAATTTTTTACAAGAAAGATACCTGTTCCCCTTGATTTTACCTATCACTCTGTTCTATATTTGTACCCAGCTTACGGTAGTAACCAAAGGCGAATTTGAAATTATCGCGGGGTGGAGCAGTCCGGTAGCTCGTTGTGCTCATAACCCAAAGCTCGGAGGTTCGAATCCTCCCCCCGCTACCAATACAAAATAAAAAAGCCAGCTTTGTAGCTGGCTTTTTTATTTTATGCTGATACCAGTGGGTTTGATAAGAAACTCGGGTTCGACCACGGAGCCAATCCTCCCCTATCAAATAATAAATAAGTTTCGGACATAATTACAGGAAATCCACAGTACGACAGTTGATTTTATCCCACAGGGTATCCACGGTGATTAGCACATAACTTCCTCATATACATAGAATTACTTGGTATTATGAATGGTAATTTGGATCCTTATTTTAAGTTACTAAAGGTTGTGAATGAAAAAGTACAATCTCTACCTTGAGTTACTCAGGGTTGTGAACCAGCTTTTTAACTCAGTACCGTGTGTTACTGCTGGTAGAGAGTCAACTCTTTGACTCAGTACCGTGTGTTACTCTCTGTAGAGAATCAACTCTTCGACTCGGTACAGAGTGTTACTGCTGGTAGAGAGTCAACTCTTTGACTCGGTACCGAGTGTTACTGCTGGTAGAGAATCAACTCTTTAACACGGTACAGAGTGTTACTGCTGGTAGAGAGTCAACTCTTTGACTCAGTACCGTGTGTTACTGCTGGTAGAGAGTCAACTCTTTGACTCAGTACCGTGTGTTACTCTCTGTAGAGAATCAACTCTTTGACTCAGTACCGTGTGTTACTCTCTGTAGAGAATCAACTCTTTGACTCGGTACAGGGAGTTACTCCTGGTAGAGAAAAGGTTCTTGAACTCACAACCAGGAGTAACTCTGTTGTCGATTCCAGCTTATTTTGGCCAATTATGGTGAGTTTTCTTATGATTTCTCAACTTTAAACTCTACTATTATGAGCACGATTTTGTGTCGCCCCTTCAGGGCTTAGTTGTGGGAGGGTTTTCATTGACCCAGGGTGGCGCTTCGCTTACCCTGGGCTGGTATGTTTCTCGCTTTCAGCGCTTAAGAGCAATCAAATATTTTCATATGCGCATTCCTCTGTAATGAACATTTAATCTTTTGCGATAGGGATTTGGAAGGTGCGAAGCAGTATTTTTGCAAAGCAAAAATACCGAAGCGAATGCGGAGCCTGTAAAAGCCCGGTCGAGCGAAGCGAGAATCGCCCAAATTCTTTAAAAATTTATTGATTCAAACAGGGCAACGCCCAAAAAATCTATTAGTGTGATAAAAATTCAGGTCACACAACTAAAGTATTATAGTATTTAATGACAAAAATCATAGCTCACTTCACACCAAGAAGAATCTTTTTTTACCTCCTTTAAGCCACTGTTTTCTGCTCCCTCAGTTGTTTCCTCTATCTCAATAAGGCTCAGAAACATTACAGCACCCACTTAATGTAACTCGGTGATAAATTATTGATCATTCAGATTAACTGATCATACTTCTATAACATTTTTTCTCATCATAAATATTGGAAGGAAACCCCTGGTATTTATATATTATCAATACCTTAAACTATTGAACACTATATCCAAGTAAAGGAGCATGTTTTGAAAACACAAAAAATAACCTGGGCTGGCTCAATAATCGCTGCAGCCTTTGCCTCCAGTTGATGTTGGCTGCCATTAGTTCTAATGGCTTTTGGTATTTCTGGAGCTGCCTTAAGTTCCAAAATAATGGAGTACAGGATCCTTCTTCTTATTGTTGCCTTTGCCCTGTTGGCAGTTGCATTCTGGTTTGCTTACAAGCCAAGAGGAAAAACTGACAATGAGCAGAGCAAAGACTCTTCAAAAAAGAGCACCGGCATTAATTTCCTGCAACTAAATAGGATTCTTTTGTGGATTGTGGCAGCACTTACTATTGCCTTTGCCTTTATGCCCTACTATCATCAAATATTCCACAGGCAAAAAATCCCCAAGGAATATTCACTGTAAGTGATATAATTTAAGAAATAATCGGGCTCTACAGGCCCTCTTCATTTGTTTCTTCTGACTCTTCTGTTTCCTTGGTGCTCTCTTGATCTGCACCCGTTTCGTTTTCAAAGTAAAGCGGATAGATCACCTCGGTCTTTTTTCGGCCCTTTTTAATCTTTTCAAATTTATGATTACTCACAGCATGGAGCAGTTCATCTTCAAACTCGGGATTTTTTATAGTGTTCTTTCCAATGTCAACAAAGAAGGCCGTACCATTCTTGTCAACATCAATAATAAGCTCTATCATACCGGCTAGTTCTGGGTCAATCTTGCGATATTTTTTTACAAGAAAATTAAAGCGTGGAGCCAATTGGTTCATATGTTTGACAATATTCTCCACTGGCCGGGGCCCATTGACTTCTGCGCCTTTAGGAAGACCCTCTACTGCTGTCTGTTTTTCCTGCGCGAATAGAAACAAAAAAAAGACAACAAAAACACAAAGTGCTGTTTTACCTACAAGGCGCCTACTTTTCATACTAATTCTCCTTAAACCCAGATTATGCAATAGGAAGTGATCCACCAATGGTTTTTGATCACTTCCACAATCTTTAACAAAACGTTTCAATAAATAAAGATTTATTGAAAACGTTTTTCATTTTTACATTTTTGAAGGACCTCATACTTATCATCAAACTTTCGAAGCCACTTGTCAACAGCTCCCGTAAGGTTGCATAGTTTATTGTCCAGTACATCAATATACTTGAGCTTCAATTTGGTAATTTGGGTTGGAAGGTTGCGCAGGCGATTGCCTTTTAGGTAGAGCTCCTGTAACGAAGAGAGATTGCCAATCTCCGGTGGAAGCGAGATGATATTATTACCCCAGAGGTGTAACTTCACTAATGATTTCACTTGACCGATCTCTTCGGGTAGTTCTCCGATCTGGTTGTTTCTTAAGTCAAGCTCGACTAATTGGTTAAGATTACTGATCCCAAAGGGAAGGTTGGACAGAGAATTACTCTGCACCTGCAACTTTCTTAAATTCGACAAAGTGAAGATTGCTGCAGGAAGATTGGTCAGGTCATTATCATTGATAGTCAACTCCCGTAATTCCGTGAGCAATCCAATTTCCGGACCAAGCGATGATATGCCCTGCTTTGCAACATCTTGATTATTCAGATTTAACGTGACAATACGGCCGTTTTCCGTTGTGGAGATCTTCTCGACGCTCCAGTCTAATTGGTTTTGCTGCAGAATTGCCTGGACAACATCCTGGTCTGTGTCAGTCTGAGCATAGATAAACAATGCGCAGAGACTCATGATTAGAACAATACACTTTTTCATTGATTCCCCCTCCTACATTAATGGTGAACATGATGGGAAAATGTATCATAAGAGATACATTTCTATCTAGTATAGAAAATAATAATAAATCTCCTAATCCGTGCAAATCTTTTATCTTTACTTTTTTTTATGCTATATGACATTTAAAATGTTCTATTGGCATCATCACGAAGTAAGTAAATTATTTCAGAGTTTAGCCTGGAATGGCTGCATTTAGATAATAATTATCCAACTTGCCCCTGTCTGCCATCTCCTTTTTTATTTGAATTAAGATCGTCGGGACACTGCCCGACAGCAGCCTTACTTGGTCACTACGTTCTGCTGGGTAAGGAAGTAAAAATCCTTCGGATTTTATTCTATTATATTGTTGCCCGGTCTTCTATAGCGAAGAAAAGTAAGCACTCGGAAGCCAGGGATGGCTGGAGAGCACTGTGCCGAAGGTGCAGCCCATAGGGTGTTTGCCAGGATGGCAAACATGACAAGACGCCACCCCGCAATCGCCCTTATCGCATAGATATTTGGCGCTTCGATAACTCGCCCTGCGGGCTCGAACAGATCTTCGCTTTTCCCAAATATCTATACGGTGCGATTGAAGGGGATTAAAATCGTCTAATACATGCACAAAGATTTTTATTACACAAAATTGATTCGATATCTTCTTTAACTGAAGTTTAGTATATAGCTTTGAACACTACTCCATACCAACGCCTTCGTAGTCTTAAGGTCATGCCACTCAAGAATCATGACAATAATAGGACTAGATCATTACTCAATACGTGAAAAGGAATCAATAAAGGATTGCATATCTTTAGGGACAGATGCTTCAATAGTACAGGGGCTCTTTGTGATTGGATGAATAAAGGCAACTCTGGCGCAATGAAGGGCACAGCGGGAAAAAGTTAGTCTATCTTTAAAAAGCTCGGGATTTTGTTGCCAGGCAATATAGTCATCATCACTCATACCATAGAGCTTGTCGCCTAAAATAGTACAACCAAGTGCGTGCATATGCACCCGCAATTGGTGGGTTCTGCCAGTTTTAGGGAACAACCGAACCAGGCTATACTCCTGTAATTGGTCAAGGGTCTCATACTTGGTAAGGGCGCTCTTTGGTTTCTCTCCATCTATGCCGAAACGGTAGGATATCTTTCCACCGGAGACCTTGCCAATAGGTTTGTCAATCGTCCCAGAGGCAGGTTGTAACGAGCCCTCCACAATAGCAACATACTCCTTTGTGACCTCCCCCTTAGCAAAGAGACGATTGAGCGCACTCAGTGTCTCCTTATCCTTGGCAACCACCACAATACCCGAGGTCTCTCGATCCAATCGATTGACAATGTCTGCGGTAGGATAGGGCGGTTGATGAACATATCGCAACTGGTAAATAAGGTTCGACTTAAAGGATCGCCCTTTATGGTGTACTAAAAGATTGCCCGGTTTGTCAATGCCCAATAACCACTCATCCTCAAAGACGATTTTATAATGCAAGTCAGCGGGAGGTTCAACAAAATCGGGCATGTCATAGGCGATGGTCTCATTGGCCTGAATTATATCGTCCTCCTTCAGCG
The DNA here is from genome assembly GCA_028278335.1 of Chitinivibrionales bacterium. Classification (GTDB taxonomy): domain Bacteria; phylum Fibrobacterota; class Chitinivibrionia; order Chitinivibrionales; family JANQEN01; genus JANQEN01. The sequence goes on from JANQEN010000146.1 coordinate 95,613, forward strand.
ATGTCTCATCACGCTTGATGCGACCTTCGCTAATACGGATTTGCCACTCCTCTTTTGTCAGATAGGTAAATCGGGATACCAGGTACTCTAAGACCGTAAATTTAGCATAGGCGGGTGGAACCCGCGACGATATGATCATAGTTCGTTAATGTACAGAGGTTTATTGGTGCTATTGGTCTCATCAAAATAGTTAATGATTATCACCTCTGTCTTTTTATTCTTATTAATATTGATCAAAAGTCGGTCTATGTACTTACGCACGATAAAGAATCCGCGGCCATGGGAGTCCATGATACCTAAGGGGAGACCATCTTTATCCTTTTTGATCTGCCGGTGGAGCCAATAGAGAACATTCTCTTTTGTCAGCTTACCACCTTTGTCTAGGATCGATATGGCAAACTTCTTCGAGTCCTTGTACACATTAATCTCTATGGCTTCCTCTTCACTGAGCACAAAATTATGGTTCCAGGTCTCCTTGCGGTCTGGGGGCTCGTCGCGAGCGCCATAGTAGACCGCATTGGAAAGGAGTTCAATAAGTACCAATTCCAATCGTACAATATTTTCATATTCCGAAAGCCAGGAGGAGACCTTTTTAGCAGTCTCTTCTAAAGTAGCAGCATGGAGTACCTTGACTGTATGGTGTTCAGTCTTCTTCTCCATGTAGCGACGGGCACCAAAGATATCATTTTTAATGAGGTTATTTAGGATCGTAGAAAGCTCATCAAAATTAAAGGGAGTACTCTTTACAAAGATGTTTCCCACGTTATGTTTAATAGCAAGATCTAAATAATCCTCTACATTATAGGCAGTGATCAATACCCGCTTAATGTGGGGATACTCCTTGCGGACTCTGCTTAATAGCTCAAAGCCCTTCATGCGGGGCATGTTGATATCTGAAATAATAAGGTCTACATCGTTATTGGGAAGGACGTTTTCTAATGCGTCAACCCCATCGGTGGCGGAGAGAACCTTGTATCCCATCTCCTCCTCGATGTAATCGACGATCATATCGCGCATTACATCTTCATCATCTACTACAAGTAAGGTAATATCCTTTTTTCTCTTAGTCCCCATTCATTGCTCGCTCTTGATTTTTTCGCTATTACCTATTGGGTGAAACATACTGGGTTATTTCACGATCAGAGGAAGTATTTAAAGATTTTCGTACTTGCATTGCACCATAATTATTTTAGATGTATCTGAGTACGTACAACTAAATTGTTATGTTTAAAAGTGTCAAAGAGAAAATCCTTCTTTACTTTCCTCATTTGCAGGTTGTTCTATCCTGCCATGCCTTAGTAGGATGGCTCGCATTGAGCTTTGGTATCGTGATAGCACGATACATCCCCTATTGCACCGTAACCCAATTATATAATAACAAAATCCTCTATTCAATCCTTTTCTTACTTCTTATTGCACTAATTCTTAACCAGAGGATTATACGATGTTCACTCTTTTTTTACATTGGTATTCTCCTGATAAGTTATGGTAACCAAAAAGAGCAGACTCTCCTGCAAAAGTATCACTCTCTTGCCCACAGTAGCAGCTCTATTGGCTTTGAAGGCCGTGTTACAAATTCACCACTTTATTCTCATGGGCACTATCATCATACGGTTTCATTGACGAAAATGTTTAATACCAGTGACACCATCGCTATTGCAGGGACGGCTATTCACTGGAAATCCAATGCCCCTTGCTCTCTATTTGCATCAGTGCAAGGCCTGGGATCCCTTTTGCCCATAGATGCACCTGAAAATCCCTATGGATTTGATCGACGGAGTATACTGCTGTCTAAAGGTCTCTTTGGTATTTGTGTGATTGATTCTATTGCGCAACACCTCGAGAGTATGTCCCCGTTGTCAAAGATTTTCCATGTAACCTATAGCATCGCCACCAAAACAATCGAGCAGGTGAGAAGCCCACAGGTGCGAGTGCTCCTATACGCTCTCTTTTTAGGAGATCGATCCCAGTTGGATGATTCAACAAAAGAGGCCTTTCGCAGGGCAGGCATTTTCCACCTTCTTGCCCTATCAGGTCTACATGTGGGGATTTTAGCAACATCACTCATGCTTTTATTTTTATATATACCCTGCCCGCGACCAATAAAAATTGGAGTGACCATTCTCCTTTTATGGGCCTATCTCCTTTTTGTTGGGGCGCTTCCCTCGTTATTTCGTGCGGTTATAATGGCCACGTTCATTCTCCTAGCTACTCTGTGGGAACGAAGAAGCCTGCCACTCAATGCATTGGGTATTGCTGGGATTGCTTGGCTTGTGATCTCACCATATAGTCTCTTTACACCAGGGTTTCAGCTCTCTTTTGTAGCTACCTTTAGTATTATCACCCTCTACCCCTTTGTTCGTGATCATTTTACTCCTAACAAAATTCGTCAACACAAAAAAGGTATAGGAGCCTTTGTTTATGCAGCTCTCTTTGTATCAATGGCTGGATTTATTGGAACAGCACCACTTTTATCATGGCACTTTGGTCATCTATCGGTAGTAGGATTGATAGCAAATATTGGTGCAGTCTTTTTAATGACTTTAAGTCTAAACCTCTTTTTTGCTGCGCTGATAGTACAAGTTATTTGGCCCACACTTTCCCATTGGATCATGATTGGATGTGAAGGAACTCTTTCTTTATTGGTCAAGGGAGCGGAACTTTCTTGTTTGCTCCCCTTTTCACAAATAACAACTAATAAACCCTGTGTATTCTCAACAACACTATATTGCACGTTCTTTATATCTCTTGTTCTGGTCAGTAAACAGTGGCTATATAGGTTGTTGAAATGGTGGTGCCCAATCATACTCTTCTTTGTGCCCCTTATTGGATTGATCCATACAAACAAAAATGATTTAGCAGTTATTTTTTTTAAAACAAAGGAGTATGGCCTAACGGGAATTCGCTTTCCCAACAATCGTGTATGGCTTATTGATGAAGAACCAGTGTCCACAGTTAAAAGTAGTCGCAGCCATAGTGCTTTTCCCTGGCTTAGAGCCCAAAAATGGTGTTCCTTTGATGCGCTTATACTCCCCCATATGTCAAACAACAGTATTCATACTCTGCACCAAGTAATAAATAATAGAAAACCGAATATGGTTATCGTCCCTAAACTATCGCAGGAAACAAAGTATCAGCAAGGAATTGAAGCATATCTAAAGGACAACAATGTTGAATGCATCCAAGCAAAACACAATACCCGTTTTGTGCCAAGTCCACGATGCACTGTAACTATCCACCAATGTCAATCACCAACGGTTTGGTATGAACAAACCAGCCCTACTGAAATCACAATTACCTATAATGGAATAACCATGGCACTGGTAAACAATAGAAAGAGCAACCTCTTTGTAAATGACTTTGACATTGTAAAGTCGAACAATAGAATTTCAGTTGGTGATTCCATTTATAACCTTGATAGTATGGGTGCTGTGACTATCAAAATTAACCGCAAGGGAATATTACAGTTCTCTTCAATAATGAAATAAATCTTAAAAGAACTTGCCGGGGGGAGAAAACCTCCCCCCATTGCAAGCTTCCCCTTATTTTCAATTTGTCTAAGCAGGTTATACTAATGTAACGAATTTTATATATTCTCAAAATATTTTTATTGAACAATCAATATTTAAACTTAATGCGACTCTATTTTTCAAAAAATAGAAGTCCAATTTTAAACAATTTATTATTTTAAACCTTAAGATATGGTCCATCTTAATGAATTGGACTGATTAAAAAGAGTAAACTGAAAAGGATGTCCCCATGAAGAGACCGCTATGTATGCGCTTGCAGGGTATTAAAATTGGATTACTATGTCTTTTTGTTTCAAGCTGCTTATTTGCCAGGCTTATTACAAAGAAGCATCCCATGCTTAAGGTTGAAGTACCCAAGGAGTGGCAAAGAGAAGCCGTGGTTATTCTATGTGATACTATGAAAATAGATATCCTTAAGGAGGTTAAGAAAAAGAATCGAATAAATCTGAATAGCATAAAAGAGACCTATATAACCTGGTACAAAATTAACGATCCTTCAAATAAAGACTTACTTGAACTGATTTTCTCTTACAGTCCATTTATAGAATCAAAACCAACAATTGTAGTAACAGCGATGTATAACAAAAACAAAATAAAACGAATAGTTAACTTTAAGCATGAAAAAGAATTAGTTAATAAATGGAGTCTCTTTAAACATGGATCTGGAGACAATGTTTTGAGGACGACAATACCAGACTACAAGAACATAAAAATTCTCAGAATAAAATATACCAGAATGATTAAACAGGTACAGGAAGTCGGTCATTATTATATTCGGAACTCTTTTTTCAATACAGCAAAAAAATGTATTACTGTATCTTGGCCCTTATCTTATCAAATTAAATACTCTCTCCAAAACCGTGAAAATTTAAAGATAAAAACTACAAAATCGGATAAAAAAAAGAGGTTTGAAATTAATATTGAAAGCAATATGTTACCAGAGTTGAGGAATACAAAAAATTGTAAATTTCCAGAAAATTGGTTTTCAAGTCTCCTTATATCCATTCCACCCTATGGTAAAAAATCACTCACTTGGCGGCAGACTGGCCAGCACTATTTAGATATGATCAATGACTCTCTTTCTAAAAAGGATACCACGGTATTCGAAGAACTTGCAACCAAGATCCAATGGCCTCAAAATACTGAGGGAATAATCAACACCGCCTATAATTATGTAAAAAACAATATCCGTTATTATGGAAGCTGGGAAAAAAGTTATGGTTGGATTCCGCGAGATCCTAAAACCATACTTGAAAAGGGCTATGGCGATTGTAAAGAGATGTCCCACATGCTCGCTCTTTTACTTAGACAAAAAGGTGTGTATGCTACCACGGTACTTTTAAAACGAGGAAGAGGAGCTCATTTTCATCCGGATTATCCATCAACAGTTAATACTAACCATGCAATTACCTGTGTGGAGCGAAGCAATGGCGAGAAGGTTTATTTGGATGCGACCTCAAAAAATGCGACAAGCAAAACTGCCTATTACGAATATATAAACAAGCCTGTTCTTATTATCAAGAATAATGCCTCTGTTTTAGAAACAGTAAAACCGGGGAAGTATTACCAGAATAAAATCATTACTCATTCAACAGTAAAAAGGGATCCCCAAAATTCGAATTGGACGATAACTGGAACAATAAAACTATATGGTGAAGTTGCCTACTCATTGTACAATGACATCCATAAATATGAGCGCCAGGGAAGGAAAAAGGTAACTAAGGACTTTATACAGGACAACCTTCATTTTAAAGCATCAAAGGTCACCGTAAAATCAGTTGGTTCACAAACTACCACACTGGAATTTACTGCGGATTTTAATGCCGCTGTTCTTACTTCACCGGCCCAGGGAATAATACTCTCCATACCATCAATCCACATTCCCCATGAACGTTTTAGCGACCTTACCTATGAGGGAGATCGCTATTTATGGAAAGTACACCAAGAAGATTCCTGGACCTTACCAAATAAATTTAGCAAACTGAACTTCTCAAAACTGGTGAGTAAGTATGGCAATGGTCAATGGGAAAAAAATGGAAATACAATAACTCGTATATATAAGAATGATTTTTTATCAGTAGATAATTCTGAACGGGAAAAGCTCAAGGCTTTTTATCATGAAAGGAGTCAATTTGTTCGCGGAATTGCTTGGTCGAAATAGACTTGTTTTTATAATGTATGGAGTCTCTCTTTTATTCCATTTACAAACTCCTGCATACTCCACCTTTAAAGATAGAGAGGAAAATCCCTCAATTATTTTAAGAAACAGTAGATATAATAAAAAGTGGAAAAAATATGGCGCCTACTATGACACCTATGATGTATCTCTATCCTCAACCTTTACCATGCGAGGTGCCACCTCCAGAGTAAAAGTATATCGTGTAATGAAGATTTTGTCAACAGAGGGCGCGAAGCGGGGAGCAATACGAGTTTATGAATATGCGCCAGTATTATCCCACTTTGAACCACGACTCTACAATGAAGACGGTATGGAAATACCCTTGGATAAAAGAAAGATGCGAAAGACGTACCTGCAATCAAATAAAGTGGTTTTTCCCAATGTTACTAAGGGCTCTGTTCTTGTTTTAGAAATGGAATTCTACTATCAAAACACCTACTATTCAGGATTCCATGAATGGTTTAATCCTGAAATTCCCATAAGATCTGGGACTTTTCACCATAAAAAAAGCTCCAATTGTGTGTATGATTACCGAATCTATGGTTCTAAGCACAAATTAATTGAAACAAGAGAGGGAAATACCTGGAACATAAATGATTACGAGCCCGAAAAGGATCTCTACTTTACTGACTACGATGCCTTTGTAGAACCAAAAATTATTTGCAAGCTCTTAAAAGTAAAATCCTGGAGTAGGAATTTTCACTCCAATAAAAAGATTCTTTCGGAGTACAAAAACAACCTCTTTGGCATTACCGTAAATTACAAAGGGGAGGGCTTTAATAAAATTCTCCGTCAATGTGCTAAGGGAATTAAATCTCCACAAAAACGAGCCACAGCCATTTTAACATGGATTCAGGATAACATGAACTCCTCGGGCAGTTATACAAATGCCTACAAAGATGTTATCAATGTTCAAAATGCCTCAGACATGCAGATCAGTGGGCTCTGTTCCAAGCTTATGCAAAAGGCTGGCTTAAAATCCCATGTTGTGATAACGGGAAGCAAAAACGAATATGTAATCGATACGACCTTCTTGATCCACAATAACTACATCACTATCCCCTTACCAGTTGTAGAAATTGATGGAACTCCTTTAGTTGCCTATCCCTTTGATCGAGGATATGAATTGGGCGAATATCCTCTCTCTTTTAACAAAGTCCCCTGTTTGAATCTCGTTGAAAAGGAGATACAACAACTACCTCCTCCAAAATATGGTACCAAATGGATTAGAGAACAGAAAAAACTGAATTTAAATGCACCAAACAAGACCTTTTCATTGATTTATGAGTACAAAGAGAACAGTGCCAGCTACCACAGAGAGGATTTACTCTCCTGTGACGACTCGCAACTAGAAAAAAAGTTCCAGAATTGGCTTAAAGATAAATTTCAATCAAATAAACTCAAAACCTTTACTATTCAAAATTTACATGACTATTCACTTCCCCTCAATATTAACATCGAATACGACTGCGAAGAACCTCCGATTCCCTATGGAAAAAAGCAGATATATAAATTTGGCAAACTCTTTGATGACTATTTTAGCTCCATTACAGCTGATCGTAAAGAAGATGTGTTTATTCATAATAAGGCATTCTATATTGATGAGGTTGAATTAATGAAAATCCCCGGAAAAAAGATTAGCCTCGATATGCACATGGTCAATCTTGACAATGCACTCTTTACCAGTACCACTGCAAAATTGATAACCGACTCCAGTGTTATTTACAGAAGAGAGTTGCAGTACAAGCCAGGTGTGTTTACAAACAGTGAGTTTAAACCGCTCTGTAAAGATATACACACTCTCAACAGTATTAACCAGGCAAGCATTATAATAGAATAACCCAATGCAACTCCCCCTATCCCCAACTCAGATTGCACTGGCCCTTTGTATCATTACTGTTGGTGCAATCATCCAGGGTTCCATAGGGTTTGGGCTTGGCCCCTTTGGCGTGCCCTTACTTTTGCTTATTCATCCACAATTTGTTCCGGGACCGGTACTCTTTTCTGCACTTTTTTTAAACATTCTCATGATTCGTCGTGAGGGGTATGCGGTAAAACTCAATGAGACCTTTTGGGCATTGATCGGGCGTGTTATTGGTACAATACTGGCAGCTCTGATACTAAAGTTTATAGCCAAGGATATCCTCACCCTTTACTTTGCAGCCATAGTGCTCTTTGGGTGCGCACTCTCCTTGAGTGGATTAACCCTTGCCATTAACCGGATCAATCTCAGTTTTGTGGGGCTGCTCTCAGGCTTTATGGGGACGACATCATCGATTGGTGGGCCTCCCATGGCGCTGCTCTATCAAAAAAGTAAAGGCCCACGGATTCGCTCAGCCCTTGCCGCAATTTTTCTTATTGGCACGATCCTTTCGATGCTCTCTTTAGTGGTTGTAGACTATTTTGGTAGTATTGAGCTACAACTCTCTTTCATTTTGCTTCCCGGTGTATGGCTTGGCTACTGGCTCTCCAAATTTACCACCCCTATTGTTGATAAAGGCTTTGTAAGGCCTATTGTTCTGAGTATCTCTGTTGCAACTGCAGTTATACTCGTAATTCGAACCCTATTTTTTTAAATAATCTAAAGATTACAGAATAGAACACTGCACGTTTCAAACACTTTTTCCCCCTTCAATCGCAGGCATATAAAATTATTTCCATACTTCTTTTGCTACCCTCTCCCCGTGGGAGAGGGGCTGGGGGAGAGGTCAAGCGGTATTTTTGGCTTACCTTTTTTTTGCTGGTGACCGGGCAAAAACTATAATAGAAACAATGCCGTCTGGCATTGACTCACCTAACCCAGCAGGCCGGTAGTGACAAAAAAGTTAAGGCTCCAGTCGGGCAGCGTCCCGACGATTTTTATTTATACTTAAAAAGGCAGCATCTTTTAAATGATTAGACTCTGTAATCAGAAACACTACAACGGAACATCTCTTTTAATTTTAAAATACTGGATAATCAAATTGCTCATTTCCCAAGATTTTTTTTTATCTAATCATGCTTTATGCCTTTAGCACGAGCAAAAGAGCTATTCAAAAAGCTTTTGAGCCCATTACCAGAGAAATAATCCCATTTAGCGATCATTTGAGTGCTTCTCCATGGAAATGGACTCATTTGAAGATCATCTGAGAGCCTCTCCATGGAAATACACACAATTAGAGCCCAATTTGGGGCTTCTCCACGGAAATACATACAGTTAAAATCTCCTTAAGAGCGTCGCGCTGGTGAAGATACTTTTTTATCCCCATTTCACTCCCCCTCTTGTTCTAAGAACCCATTCAAAGAGTGGTCTAGGTAATTGCTTTGGAAATAGGCACTTTTAAACCTTGCCACCTCACATCAAATGCTCTGAGAAGGTTAACAAAGATCTTTTAGGAGGTATCTTGAATAGAACAATCAATAAATCAAAGCAATTGTCTCTGTTTTTTTGCGATATATGTGAATGGTGGTACACCAGGCTTCAGACACGCACATATTCTTATGCATTTTTATATTTATTTAGATTTTATTGAATAGTTTGATAATAGCTCACCATCCTAGCCTTTTTTTAAAAATATTTGCTCACAAAATTCATTTTCTTCATATTATTTTATCTTTTATTCCACATTCCCTATTTAATTAGTGAAATCATTACAACTATTTGAACAAACCAGATGACGCTTTGTATATTATTCACTATACAAACCAGCAAAGTGAACAATTGATTACAAAGAACATATCATGAATTTTTCAGAGTACGTCTTTAGTGCTCCCTATTTGCATTGGCTGATATCCGGTGCACAATATACCATTATCATAGCGGGGCTTACCTCAATTGTCTCGTTAATAATAGGCTGCCTTGTCTGTTTTCTTCACATCTCAAAGCAAAAGCTTTACCATGTGTGCGCGCTGATATACATCAACATTTTCCGTAATATTCCACCCCTTCCCTTTTTGCTTTTCCTGGTGTTTGGACTCCCTGGTATTTACACACTGCTTACGGGCAATATATTTCCACGAAACACTGTTTTTATGTTACTTATTTTGGGAATATCACTCAATACGGCTGCCTATTTAGCGGAGATTTTTAGGAGCGGTCTTAAGGGTGTACCCAAAAGTACCATTGATTCAGCGCGTGTATTAGGATTAAAACCATCTGACATAAGATTACACATTTTACTTCCTCAGGCATTACGCATCTCCTTTCCTGCCTTAGGCACCCGATTGATTCATAATATGAAAAATGCATCAATCGCCTTAGTGCTTCCCCTTGATGTCAATCACATGGAAGTCATGGGACAGGCTGGCCGAATTGCAGGACAAACCTTTACATGGGCAGAACCTCTCATTTTTGCCGCCTCAGTCTATCTGGTTCTAACCATGATGTTACAGGGTGTTATCACCTTTTTTTCACAGGGAATGCAAAAGAAAATTGTATGTCAGAATTAACTGTTGTTGACATTCTAAGAGTGTTGCTATTTGGCTACCCTCTCTCAGCGGAATTCATTGACCGCTCCTACCCGGTGTTTTTACAAGCTTCGGGTGGACTGGTTCTTACGCTTATAATATCTGTTCTCAGTTTTTCCTGTGGCATGATTCTGGCGACTCTTTTCGCATCTCTTCTAGAGTTAGAGAGAAAACCTATAAAACGTTTCTCATGGATAGGAACTCTGGTCAGTGTGCTACAAATAGGTATAAGAGGTATACTGTACGTATGCCAAAGCTTACCCATACTGATTCTGGTACTATTGTTCTACTATCTACCGTATCCGTTATTTGGCCTTCGAGTACCGGCAGTCCTTCTTGGGATTGGTGCCTTTAGCCTTTATGCGGCAGTATACCTAACCCAAATTTTTCGATCAGGATTTCGATCAGTTCCACAGGGGTTGACAGAATCATCACGAATTCTTGGCTTAAATCATTTTCAGATATTTACCACTATTAAACTACCCTGCGCGCTGCGAGTAATGATACCAGCTATTGTGGGAGTTGCCATTACTGTATTTAAGGATACCTCAGTACTTATGGCTGCAGGGGTTGCAGAGCTTACCTTTACATCACGGCAACTTAGTGCGGCAAGTCCCGGTCACTATAGTGTGGTGTTGTTCTTGGTAATTGCCCTCTATTGGGCTATTGCATCACTGTTTTCATGGTGGGCCAGATCAATTGAGAAAAAAGTAACCATTTATGGATGGGGTGGCAGTGTTTAACACGGTTGTAAATCAAGAAGGGAGGGGAGGTATGTTTATGGGGTGTTGAATAGTTCATCATAGTGTTATAAGTCATTTTCATTAAATAACTAAAACATTTTAAATCAGTTTAAAAAGGAATTATAATGAAACGATTAGCATTTATAACAGCAATAACAGCATGTCTGTTATTTGTCATTGGTTGTAAAACCGGTACTACCAATCAAGGATCTGCAGCAGCAAAAACAGAGTCTGTACTAGATAAAATAAAGGCAAGCGGCAAACTCATAGTGGGCATGGGTATGGAAGCGGCTCCCTTTGGATTCAGAGAAAATGAAGAGCTAGTAGGATTTGACGTGGATATTGCACGGGCAGTGGGAAAGCAACTTGCAGCCTATGTGGGTGTTGAACCGGAACTTCAGTTTAAGGCAGTTTCCGATGAAACACGGATCAGCTGGGTTCAATCGGGCGAAGTGCATATGTCTTTGTGCCATACCAATAATACCCGGAAACGGGACGCCAATATTGATTTCTCTGTCCCCTATGGTTGGGATGGTAAAGGTGTGCTCTATGATATCCGTAAAGGTAAAAAAGATCTCAAAGACTTTGCTGGCAAAGCAATTGGTATCAAACGTTCCTCATCCTCAGAAGGTGAAATCAAGGCTTACTTTGAAGCACAGGGTTGGGCAGCCCCAGTAATTAAGCAGTTTGATAATCATGCTGCAGGCATCAAGGGATTAGTAGATGGTCAAGTTGATGGGTTTACTGATGACAATTCAATTATTATTAATACTGCCATGAAGATGAATTTTAAGGTCGGCCCTAAGGGCATTTTAGCCGTTACCGCAACACCCTATTCACCAGCCTATTTTGGTATTGGTGTTCCAGAGAATGATTCTGACTGGCGTGATGCAGTCAACTACTCACTCCATGATCTCTGGAAGAGTGGCGAGTTTCAGAAAATTTATGACAAATGGTTCGGTGAAAAATCAATGTGTCCGCTTCCACTTGGCAAAAACAGAATGGAACCCTTTGTAAAGGGCTAACCAATAGATAATTAATAATAATATAAGGAGATAATAATGCGAAAGAATATGCTTCAAAAGATAGTATACACAACCTTTCTGGTATTAATGACTCTCTCTGTGGCATTGGTGGCAGAGGAGACAAAAAAGGAAGAGAAGAAGAAACCAGAATTCAAACAAAAGTTTGGTGGAGAAGCCTTTGTCCATTGGATGTGGGATTTTGACCACGATGCAGATCATGCGCCAAGCCAATTTGATTTCTCCCGTATTGAATTGAAACATGCTGTTTCCTATGGAGATTTCGAAGCGCAGGCAAAACTTGAAGCAGATCGCGTCAATGAAATTACCGGTGCCTCGGTTGACCCTAATTCCGGTGCAATCTCTTTTAAAACAGATAGTCGGCTAAAAATATCAGTTAAAAGAGCTTTTTTAACCTATAATTTTCTTGACAAGAAGCTTGCTGTTCATGCTGGTATTCATGACAATTTAAGAATATGGCAACTTCCCGAAAAGTTGTGGGCCCACCGTTACATCTATAAATCATTTAAGGATCAGTATAAGTATGGCAACTCCGAAGGTTTGGGTCTTGGTTTTACAGCAAAACCCATTGAGATGCTTCGCTTTGATGTGGGTCTTATAAATGGTGAGGGACGAAAAAAACAACAAGATGCTGATGGACGATACAAAACAACCTTTAATGGTGAGCTGAAAGTTGCTGGATTAGAAGTACAGCTTTATGGTGATGTAGTGCCTAAAAAAGATACTGTTGCCCAGGCTACCTTTGCAGGTATGCTTGGCTACCGGTTGAAAAAAGTTTTTCGGATCGGTGCGGAGTATAACTTTCAATCCAACCATAAACATGCTGAAGATAGTGACCTTAATGGTGCTTCAGTCTATGCTGCAGGTACCGTAAAGATCCTTGATATCTTTGCTCGGGTAGATCTCTTTTCTAAGGATACTTGGGAAACAAATGAGACAATGGTTATTGCCGGTGTTTCACTCAAACCAATCAAATACCTTGAGTTCTCTCCCAATATTAGGATTAAGGTTCCCAGTGATGAGAACGCTGACAATGAGGTTGACTTCTACATCAATGGAAAGTTCAAGTTTTAAAACCCTAGTATCTCTTGCAGATTTTGTAAGAAGTAATAATTAAAACAACGATATTTATACTCCCTCACCAAAACAGTGAGGGAGTATATTTTTAGAAACACCAATCATATCAGGAGAATACGTGCTGCTTTCAGTTTCCCAGATCAGCAAGAAATATGATGACCAACAGGTGCTGAATAAGGTCAGTTTTGAAATTGAGAAGAACATGGTCATGGCCCTCTGTGGTGCTTCTGGCAGTGGCAAAACAACATTAGCCCGAATTATAAGCGGCCTGATACCCTTTGATGCAGGTACGCTGACTATTGATGGCACAACCATACAATCAAAAGATTCCTACCCCTCATCTCTTTATGGAAAGATTGGCGTCATATTTCAGGAGCACAATCTGTTCCCGCATATGACCGTATTACAGAATATTACTATTGGACTTATTAAGGTGCGTAAATTTACAAAAGAGGATGCCACAAAAAGAGCAGCGGTAGAATTAGAGAACATGGGACTTGGTGATAAGGCACAGCAGTACCCAGCCTTTCTTTCTGGTGGTGAACGTCAGCGAGTGGCTATAGCTCGGGCCTTGGCCATGGATCCCTTTTTACTCCTGCTTGATGAGCCTACCTCTGGCTTAGACCCCTTACGAATAGAGGATGTCTTTCAGACTATTTTACAATTGGCAAAAAGCAACACGACCATGCTTCTTATCACCCACCATTTGGAACTAGCATCCGCAGCTGCTGATATGTATAGTGTCATTGACAATGGCACCCTTTCCGTATCACAGGACTCCTCCCTGTTAGACACCCTCAAGGGATCCTTTTCTTCCTCCCAATAAAAAAAACAATAAAAAAGACATCCTACAAGAGGATGCCTTTTCCATCGTCAAAAGAGTTACTCCTGGTTGTGACCGCTATTACTGAGCTAAAAGTTCATCAATAGCTTTTTGCACTAACTCTTTCTTCTTTTTATTAAAGCCAATAAAACTCTTGGCGATATTACCCTCTTTATCAACAAGCATAATCACCGGCAATGTTTTAATTTTGTAAGGTTTACCAGTTACTTTTCCTTCGGGATCATGGAGAACCGTGTATTCGATTCCCTTTTTCTCAACAAAGGTTGCCACCTGTTCAGTTGCCTTCTTGTCCATATTGATTGCCAGAACTGTTAATCCCTTTTCTGTATAATTTTTGGCAAGGTCATTAAAATAGGGTTTCATCACCGGAAAGGCAGTGCGACATTTTTTACACCAGCTAGTAAACCACTCAAGCAATACCACTTTACCGGCATACTGGGAAAGAGAAATCTCCTCACCTTTGGTGCTTTTTAAGGTAAAATCAGCAGCTTTATCCTGAGAAAAGGTGAGAGTTGCAAATACTATAATAATTAAGAGAGTAACAGCACGCATCATGCCTCCTAATGAGTAAAGTTATTTAAAATGCAAATTTTAATCCTGCTTGAATCCAGAAATTCTGGTATTGATCAGTCCAATAGTTATAGTGCGACCGTATGACCGCTTCATCAGTGGTGCCCGTACGCATCATATAGTTTCCCGCAACGTCAATAGCTGTGGGAAAGAGACTCATAAAGGGTGAGTCCTCTGGTTCAAAAAAGTCACGTAATTCATAGATGAGTTTTAACCCAACCGCATGGGTCATGCATTCGCGATATTTAAAATCAGTGGTCACATAGCTTTTGTGGGATGAGGGATACTTATCTTTATAGAAAAAAGCAGAGTTCTGTGTATAAAATCTATAAGAGGGGCGCACAATAAAGAATTCTGCAAAGCGCCAATAATATTTAAGGTTGATGGTGTGACTAAGAAGCTCCCAGGAATCATTATAGAAGCGATAGTCAAAATGGATAGAAGAGCCATTTTTTGTGGGTATAAATTGATTGACTCGCAGTGTGTAGGTCATGGCTTTACGCTCGGTGGGGAGATTCTCATGGACCCAGGTTTCATTAGTCAATTGATATACATAGTAGGGTCGCGAGAGATAGCCACGATCAAAGGTGTATCCCCAGATTAAAGAGGCCAGTGTTTTAGTGGTTATACCCTGGGTGATACTGACCGAATATTTATCGGTTTGACGCTTTCCTTCACCAAAGTAGTTCCACCCATCCCCCTTTGCAACAGCATGACGAAATCGTTCTGCCGGGTCAAAATCGTCAAAGCTCTTTGTATAGGATGTGGCAAGTGTTGTATTCCGCTGAAAAAGGTCTTGGCTGACACTGGCAGATACAGTACGTGAGGTATAATCGGTCTCGGCACTATTGATCCCAGTAATTGACACAAAGGTAGGATCCTCTGATTCCTTTTCCGTATTGAACCAAGCACCGACATCGAACTTCAACTGTACAGAGCCCTTAACCTCTTGCCTTTTTTCGTCGGTCTCAGAGGCAGCGGTTACTCCGTCAATTGCCTTTCCCCGATCGTCAACGCGGGATGCTCCTGTAATACCATCAATTAAATAGGAGACGCCCAGATTGACATGTTCACCCAAACTTTTACTGATCGTTGCTGCATTGGTTATGACCTGCACCTCATTATTGTCTTCATAATATTGGAACTTATATTGCACATGATCATCTTCGGCATTCACCATGCCAACAAAAAGCAATGTCATAATAATGGCTATGGTAAAAGCAAGAGGGGGTAACCGCCTTAGCATCCGCAGCCTCCTCCTGCACCGCTATAGCCACCGGAACTTCCCTCACGTCGTGGATAGATATGGCCATTGAGCAAGCTCTCCTCTGCATCATAGTCGAAATACATTATGGTATCACCCAAATTTTCACGCTGGTATTGTTGGATTGCCATAAAGCAACCGGAACAGCTCATAAGAACTACGATTACACTGATTATTTTGACAAGAGAGAAAATTCTGTTCATAGTGCCTAATCCTTTTTCCATACTTCATTCTGATAGTGATTAAAATTTGGACTTGGCCGGTGACAGTGCATCATATTGCCACAGGATTTCTTGAAGGGGTCCCAAAGATGCAGGGTATCATTAAAGTGTGTTACGTTTGTAGAGTCCTCTGCCCGTCGCAAAAAGCGGACATCCACCTTTTTATTTCTATGGTGCAAGGCATCCACTCGAGGGATTGAGTCTTCACCCATACCAATATAGTTCTTCTGTCGAAAACGAGCTAGCGTTCCGGGGAGTGTTACATATTCAGTAGAAGAGAAATGGCACTCATTGCAGTTTTTCTTCAAGTTTACCACATGAGTGGTGTGATCACCGGTAGTTGGCGGATAGCCATGACAGATGTCACAGCGACCGGGATTCACATCAACCTTTTTGTCCGCATGGAGTGAGTCCAGGGCTGGATAGAAAATGCCCCCTACTTCAACCATCTTATCATGATAAACTACCAGGTTTGAGTCAGTAATCGTTTTCTCAAACTTAACTGCACCCATATGACATTTCGAGCAGGTTGTCACTTGTTTGGTTCCCGAAGTAAAACCATCAACCCGACAATATGCAGAGCCAGGAAAGGTGTGACACTCATCGCAGGAAGCAGCTACCAATTTGTTTTTATTGCCGGGTGTATCGACCGGTTTGACACAGAGGACCGCAAAGAGCATCAGTAAAACAGAGAGAATAACAAAGCCTACTTTTCTCACCTTAGTGCACCCATTCTGATAAAGTAAATTTTTGTTAATAAAAAATAATATAAATCGTTTATCCGGTATATTTAATAATTTAAATTGTTTTTTCTAAAATATTTCAGAATGATATTTGGATAACTTGTAAATGTTTAAGGTCATTGTGGGGATTATCTGCGATCATCATTTCTTTATTTATTGCACCTTAACCCCTTAACCAATCACCATTACTATCATGGCTTTTTAACTTCTATTCTAAACATTATACTTATATCTTAACGCTTAAACTTTTATTATACTTGTATTGGCCCACTTTATCTAATATAATTCATGACACCCTGTTCCTGCCCGACTTATAAGCTATTGCTTACTAAAAAGGGCCTGAAATAGAGAGATTGGATTGAATCGCATCAATTTAAAGGGCCAATTAAGCTCTTCCTTGAGGCAAATTGATGCAGGTTCATAAGCGCCCTGTGCTTGCTTTAAAATAGCCTCTGATTGAGCAGTTGTATCCTGGTTTACCAATGCATCAATTTCTGCGATTTCCTTTTGTGCCCGCACAATTCGCTGCTCTAAAACAGATGCCTCTTTTTTTGAAATAATGCCAAATTCTGCTTTGATTGTATTCAATTTCATTGCAGCTTCATAGGTGGCATCAACAATCTGGTCACGATTCATCCAGTCAGTTTCGTAGTTGAGCATATATTTCCAGCTTGGCTGTAAGAGCGCCTGTCGATGCTCTTCCAGGGTTTTACTAAATAGGGTAAATCCGTACCGTGAAGGATTCTCAAAGGCTAAACTTCCGGGATCTAAAAAGGGTGCTAAAGGTGAAATAAAGGGCAGTACTTTACCACTACCATAGGAGGCATACTTGTCAAGTAAATACTCGCAGTAGTCAACGGTCACCATAACCGATTGTTTATCCTGACCAGCAAGGCCGATCATAAAAAAGAGATCGATCCGCTGGCACCCAAGATCCAGGGCATCCTCAATAGTCTGTTCCATATCCCTGTTGGTGTAGTTCCTGCCAAAGGCCTTTCGTATTGCCTCATCGTGGGACTCGGGAGAGATCTCCAAATTAAAGTTAGGGACCGCCTCAGCAACCTGCTGCAAATAGGATTTTGGTGCTGGGTAGAACAGCTCAACCGCCACATGGTTTTGAATGCGTTGTTTTTTTAGTGAAGCAAAAAGGGTATCAACGTACTCCTTGCCTGCTTGGCGCAACTCACCAAGAAGTATAATCGGTCCCTTTAAAAATTTAGTAACCAAAGCAATATCTTTAGTCACAAGATCGGGACTTCGATAGGCTGGCTGTTTTCTACCACAATGTTTGTTATAGAAATGTGCTGATCCGCCACAGGTAATACAGTTGTGTACACAGCCTCGCCAGGGAAGCATGGCCACAATGGGATAGGCCAACCATTTTAAAAAGGGCAGATGTCCAAGGACATCGCGAAACCGGACAGTTGACTTAATGATACTCCGATAATCAAAGGGGTAGTAGTCGAGGTTTTTTGGTGAGTGGGTTAATTGATTAACCGAAATCTGACCAGTTGAATCTTTCCAAGTCAGGTTGGGAATAGTAGAATAATCGTCACTATTTTTAATAGTGGTAAGTAACGTGTCCAAAGGACCTTCAATAGAATCTCCCCGAAGAACAAAATCTACCTGGGGATAGGCTATAAGCTCTTCATGAAAATAGGATGAGGAGAGACCGCCAAAAATTACCGGTGTCTCAGGGTGATGCTTTTTAATGATCTCTGCAAGAGCCAAGCTTCCCTGAGCATGAGGAAGCCAGTGCAGATCAATACCAAAGGCCACAGGATTGAGCTTTTTAATGCACGCTTCAACATCAAAGCGTTTGCTTTTTAACATACGTAAAGCAATATTTATTATTCGTACCCGATGCCCTCTCTTCTGTAAATACCCCATCATGATCATAAAGCCAATGGGATACATCTCAAATATGGAGGTTGAGGGAACAACATCACTAATAGGGCCAAACATGGCTGGTTTTTTGCGAAAATCGTATACACTTGGTGCATGGAGGAGTATGAGATCAGTCTTTTTTCGTTTCAATAGCTTTCATTCCTTTATTTGTATTATCACAGATTACATCATGGTTCTAGTCGGGCCGAAGATTGTTTGACCAAGAAGTATAGCACTCAGAGCACCATTATAGGCCAGTGATAACTCGGTATGAGCTGAAAAACCACAGAGGTTGCAATTCAGGGTACCACGATTTTTTACATAGCACCCCTGAGAGTATCCCCTTTCTGGATCAACAGAGGCAACCATCCAGGGCCTGCAGGTCCATTGATTTCTCTTTAACGCTTTCAGCGCAGCAACGGAGTTGATCAATGGATACCCCCGTTGCTTCATAAGAATAAGCTGATCACAAAGTGATTCTCGCTTGCCCCAGGGAAGTGTAAGATCATCTTCACCTTCATTGTAGGGATAATGAAATTGAATTGATATCCCCGCAACTTTTGGAGAAAGTGTTGTTATGAGCGTTTCTATCTCCTGAACATTTTTTTTATTGATAGTGATATGCCCATAGATTTTTGGATGCGTGGATGCTTCAATATTCTGTATTACCGTTGAAAAACTATCACTGCGCAATTGATTATGGGTTGACTCCAGTCCATCGATGCTCACCCACACCGCTTGAGCATTGGTTACAATGGGGAAGGTGCCATTGGTGGTTACTCCCACAAAGAAAAAAAGCTTTTGCGCCTCAGCAACAAGGTCCTCTACCGTATACTCGTCATCCTTCCAGAGAAAGGGCTCACCACCTTCAATGATAACAATCCTTACACCCCGACGAAAGAGCATTCGTAATGCTGATCGTGCTTGAGAAAAGGTGAAGGGCTTTGTTGGTTTACGCCAAAAGGGGCAATGACAACAGGAGAGATTGCAGGCATTGGAGAGTTTAATACCCCCCAGCAAGGGTTTTTTAATTCCCAGCCGGCTTAACAGATAATACAGGATATAATAGGAAAATTGCTTTGCTGTGGTAAGGTTGTGTGGGTTGATCACGAAGCGTTCCTCACCATGCAATTTGTGGTTACACCCTAACAGGCGCGATTGATAACGTAATCAGTAAATAATTCAAGGCTATGGCGATTTTCTGACTGGTCAAGTTTTTTTAATCCCGCTTTACAGGCTTGGCCATAGTATTGTGCCTTTTCTTTACAATACTCAATCCCCTGATAGGCAGTGACCATCTCCTTCATTTTTAAGAGGGATGATGTATCAAGGGACTGGGCAGAGAGGGTTTGCTCAATCCATTGCCGATCCTGACGATCAGCCACGCGCATCGTACTAATCAGTGGCAGCGTCAGTTTGCCCTCTCTGATATCACTTCCTAGGGGTTTTCCCAGTTGCCTCTGATCGGCAGTCAAATCCAATAAATCATCCACGATCTGAAAGGCCATGCCTAAGTTTTTTCCATACTGGGTAAGAATAGCCACTTCCCCATTGGATTGCTCTCCTATGAGCGCTCCAATTTTGCAGGAGCAGGATAAGAGGGAGGCTGTTTTATCAGCATTGATTGCCAGATAGTGCTCCTCTGACAATTCGGTGTTAAACTTATTACGCAACTGTTTTAAATCACCCATTGCCATCTGGCTGGTTGTTGCAGCAATGCATCGGATAATATCTAAGTCACCATCAATGGCGAGCACTTCGAATACCTTTGAGTAAAGGTAGTCACCCACAATCACCGAAAGAGACTCCCCCACTTGGGAATGGAGTGTGGGTGAACCTCTTCGTATTGCATCGTGGTCAATGATATCATCGTGGATGAGGCTTGCCGTATGGATGCACTCGATGATCGCGGCTAAGGTTACTGCCCGCTCACCGGTATAATTACAAATGCGGGAGCTTAACAAAAGAAGAGCTGGTCGAATTCGTTTTCCACCAGCCCTAAATATTTTAGATACCGACTCAGATATAAAGTCACTTCCCGAATTGATCAATCCATGGAGGCTCTTTTCAACTTGAGCAAGGTCATCCTCTATGGGCTTATAAATTTTATCTTTCAGCATTATTAAAAAAATACAACCAGCTTAGCTTCGAATGCACAAACTTCTTACAATTTGCTACACCATGCCCAGTTTGTGCCAGCCCCATCTTATAAAAAGCTATTTGGAGCGAAACAGTGGTAGAGAAAAAACCTCTCCTAATTTATTCTTAAACACCATCCATACCATCCAGACACTCAAAGCGGTAAGGGCAAAGTTTTCAAGGATCTTGGCAATGCCGATACTGGAAGCTTCCTCATCAACGGAAAAGCAACCACAACTTATATCCAATCCTCTAAAATAGGCCTGGGTAACCAAGGTGGTAAAATTGACAAGCAGGATAAGGTTAATTACCACTGACGCATCGAGCCATATGCCAAAAATGAGAAACAATCCAACAACGATCTCTACATAGGGAAGCCAAATAGCTACCCAGCGGGATATGCCAATGGTGAGTACTGGTACCTGATAATTGGAGACCATTTGCGCAAAATCGTAAGGATGAATAAGCTTATCCACAGCGGCAGCAATCAACAGAATACCAAACAAGATTCGAAGGCCTAAAAAGACCAGCTTTAACCAATTTTCTTTAAGATATGTCATTTTTTTCTCCTTAGTAATCCAGTGGTAAACCCTGTTCTTCCCAATTCTCTATACCCTCTTTGAGGATATATACCTTTGTAAACCCCTTTTTGAGAAGATACTTTCCAAAGACAAGCTTGTTTTTTGTATCTTTACCCTCGTAGACAATGACCGGTTGGTTTCGATCTTTATCAGCTAAAAGTGATGCATCCTTGACAATATCCATAAAGGGTGTGGATGCCGCCTTTGCTATATGAGAGTAGTCATAGTCTTCTGCTGTTCGAATATCTAAAAAAAGCGCCCCCGCTGATTCTGCCATAGGTGCAGCATCTTTGGCAGAAATCTCTTCAACCCCACCCTTACCAAAGGTGAGTGACAAAAGAAGGATCGGCAATCGAATGCCCTCGGTCAAAAACTGATTTGCGATCACTGCGATCAGCAAAGTGCTTACGCCTATGATAATCATCCGGCGAAGCGTCCTTATATTTTCTGCGTTTAATAATTTTTCCATATGGTTTTACCTTGTTAATAGTCCATTACAACATCTGTGTTTCGTTAACCTACCAACTGTTTCTAAGAGTATACAATCGGGCGAGGTCACCATACAACTAAACCAATCATGACCATCCTCCTTTTTAAGGGTTATGTATATGCATGGAGTCCACCCAAAACCATACTTGAAAAAAAAGTTAAAATCGCTGCTATAAATCCTCCAATGCTTAAAATATGGGGAAGAGCCCCTCGCACTCCTCGCACCAAGCGTGCATGAAGATAAAGTGAATAGATAATCCAGACAACCAAGGAGCAGGTCTCCTTGGGATCCCAACTCCAAAAGGAGCCCCAAGCCTGTTGCGCCCAAATGGCACCGGCAAAGAGCGCGCCCACAGTAAAAAGCGGATAGCCAATGGCAATGGCCCGATAGGTTATCATGTCAAGCACCTCTTGATTCGGTATTCGACTATAGAGCTTCCCCTTTTTTGCACAGGCACCTTTTATAAAGTAAAGAATACTGGAGGCAAAACCAATGGCAAAGATGGCCTCACTTGCTGCTGCCAGAGTAACATGAATCTGGAGCCAATAGCTTTGTAAGGCCGGGAGTAGCTGAGTAGAACCCTCTTTGGGAAGCAACGAAGCTGCAACCATGAGCATAAAGATAACCATACCACAGAGCGCACCAACCAAAGCGTTCTTTATCAATCGGATGACAATAAAGTAGCCAATTCCAGCAAACCATATAAAAACCGTGATATACTCATACATATTTGCCAAGGGCAAATGTTTAAGCTCTAAGGTTCTAACAATGAGACCCAAGGTTTGAAAGAGCAATCCGCCAGCCATGGCACCGTGACTGAGACGAATAAGCCATGACTTTTCCGTGGCAATAATCAAAAGGTATGAGACCATTGCAATGGAGTATGTTATAAAAGCTGCCCAAAAGAATTTTGTATTAATAGCCTGTTCCAAAAAATTATATCCTTTTTAATGCTGTGATTACCTGTTGTATCTCCCCTACTGACACCATCCGTAAAGGGTACAAAGAGAGTTCTAATCCTTCTCCCTTTTTAAAGATTTGGATTGCCATTGCGCGAAAGGGAAATAAAAAGACACCGATCAATCCGCAACTGACCACAAGAAGACACCCCAGGATAGCATTAGTGGCGGGGCTCTTTTTTATGGTGATCCCACTAAAGTATATGGGTTTATAGGAGAGAATTTTTATGGTAAATTCCTCGTCTGTTCTATGCATAACGGGTATTTTTAAAAAGTGCCACCGGGCACTGACTAAAGAGTCTTTTCGGGAGAGGGTAATAAAAAATGCTGGATTATTGTGCTCATGGGATCGACTAAAGACCTTTTTCGTCTGAGTATTATAGACAAAATCAGAGAGAAAAGCCGAACACCGTACCATGAAGGTACTATCGTTACAAGGGGTGGACTGATTAAATGAAATTGGTCCATAGTATAGTGTATCCTTAGAGCTTCTCTGGGTAACCATGAGTTTAATCTGCTCCACTGAATCAGAATATGAGCCATAATGAGATTGATAAAAGTAATAGTCTCGATAGCGAAAAGGCTTGTTTACTCTGCTTACCCCATTTGCAACAATAGTATCATTCGCATCAACGAGGGTGAGATGAGAAGCATAGTTACTCAGCGCTCCAGAGTTATCCTGCTCAATAGCAAAGGTATCCAAGGAAATAGAAAAACCAAATTTACTGAACCTGCTTTCCTTACGCTGGTCTAAAATGAAATTTTGCGAATCTCCCCTATAGTACTGGACCATGCTGCTTATTACCAAGGCAAAAAGTCCCACATGCAGTACGAGTGACCCCACAACACCAAAGGTTCCTTTATGGGCAAAGCTGGTATGTTTGTTTGAATCGTGGGAGGAAAAAACCTGATAGCCCTTTTTGTTAAGCACCAAACTTACCTGATGAGCAGCCTCCTGTTGAGTCAATCCAGTGATGGACCACCGCTCTTTTGTACTCTGTTTCTCCATTGGCCACTTTGATCGAAGTATCGACAAAAGAAAGAGTGCTCGGGTTACTGTACAGGCTCCTAAATTGAGCAAAAAAATGAATAGGGTTATAATAAAAAGTGGTGATGAGAAAATGCGATGCAATTGAAAAAACAGCAGAGCGCGGGTCAACAACAGGCCATACTTTTTTTCATAGAGTTCAACCGTCCAATCCTGTGGTACTACAATGCCAATACATGAAATAATTCCAATTATTACCAAGAGAATAAGGAGCAGTCGGATTGAATGAAGAAAGCGTACCACGTTACCAATCATATTTATTAAAATACATAATCAACTTAAACTAACTTGACAATATCATGAGAAAGCAGGCATTAGAATCACCAAGGTTTTGTATCCTATTAACGCATTTTTCCAAGATCCACCTCGCCCATATAATATTGTCTTGATTTTTTTAGATTCCCCATTCAAAATTGTATAAACTAAATAAGGAATATAACCAGATTGTCATAATATTTAATGGGTTAAATTAATATATGCCCTAATCATATTTCAACACAACTGTCACATTCCGATTCATCTATATAAATAGAGTTGTTCATATATTTTGTGCTATATTATTAATATATACTAAAATAATGCGCCAATTTTTTAATAATTATTAAACCACTACTTGGAGGAGGTCGCGGTGAAAAAGATAGCAACCACTATTGGGGTGATGGTATTACTCTGTGGTTACCTCAATGCGCAGCCAGCAAAAGACTTCACCATCCACAACTACGACACGCAAAAAGAGTGGACCTTAAAAGATTATCTGGGCGATCATGTCATTGCCCTGATCTCTGGAAGTTTCTGTTGACCACCCTTTCTCAGACTGACCGAGGCTCGGCAGAACCTTTACAGAAAATTTAAGGACAACCGTCATTTCCTCATGTTTGAGGTGTATATTCATGAGGCTCATCCGGGGGAAAACAATCCAACCTACCCCGAATTCGCCCGATTTAAGCAACCAAAGACCATGGAAGATCGGATTGAGATCTTTGAATTCTATCGATCCTATATTCCATCAAAGCCTTTAGTTTCAGGAGACACAATAATAATACCAGCACTCATTGATTACATTGATAGAACCTGGGAAAACAAGTATAGTCGGTTGCCAACAGCAGGATTTGTGATCGGTTTTGATGGAAATATCAAGGAAAACACCGGCTTCCTCACCCGCTCTAGTCAGATTAAAAACATGGAGGAGGCAATTGAAGAGGAGCTAGCTTCACGAATCAATCATATTTCTCAAAAGGGAATCAGAGAAAAACCTTCTGCCTTCTTTGCATCAACAGATAAGATCATTATACAGGGAATACCCGGGACCAAGACTCTCTATTCTCTTTATACATTGAATGGAGCGCTTATTAAGAGTGGACGGGTATCAAAGACAGATAAGGCTATTACTTTGCAAAGCTCGGTTTCCCCAGGCATATACCTTTTAAAAATAGGCATGCAAAACAGGTATACTATTCCCATTGCGCTTCGATAATTAATATTTATTAGGTCCCCCATTGGGGGATCTAAGATTGAACATAGAAAAATAGAATTAGGAAATATTGGCAAAAACATCAATTTTATTAATCTCAGATGGTTTTTTGATATATTTTATTACCAGTATTGAGATATTTGGCAATTCCGTTAAATGTAATCATTGTTAAACCGAAAATCTCTTACGCTAAAGGAGGAATAGCTCTATGCAAAAGCGCCTATTCACTCTTACCATTTCTATTCTTATTGTAGTCGGTCTATTTTTCACCAACAGCTATAGTAGAAAACTTGAAATTCAGTGCAACACCAAAACCTATGGCGGCGTTAATGGGGGACATCATCCAGGATCTAACGTTGCCGTAATGTTCGTTACCAAGGCAGATTCCACTTTTATTAAGACTTTATGGGTGTGGAGCTTTTATGGCTTTGATTTTATGTTAAAAAATTGGCGGACCTGGAGTGGATTAGGAAAAATATCCATGTATGATGGAGAAACCAGTGCTACCCGCCAAGACCATAAGGAGCAACTTAAAGCTGTTTGGGATTGTAATGACACGACGGGTACTCCAGTTCCAGACGGAGACTATCTATTTTGGGTCGAGCTACAGGAACATGATTATTTCTGGGGCGATCATGATCCCAATGAAAAATACTATGGACGGATCACTCATGGAAAAATCAAAATAGATAATTCTGGAAAAGAAAAAGATGGAGATATGTCTGACACGGTCTTTTTCAATTTCAAAGCAAAATATGATCCTAATGTTGGTATCGTTACCCCTAGGAAACATTCGCATAAAGATATCTCCTACACCTTTGATGCAGTTAGACAGCGGGTCACATTCTCTCTGAATAAACAGGTAGCCCAAGAGTCACAGTTGCATATACTTGATCTTAAGGGCCGATTTGTTGAAAAAGTTGCTCTCTTTTCATCATCTGGCCAGTTTGTTTGGGACATTCAGAACGGTAGGACACCCTCGGGAGTATACCTCTTTGAACTCCGGTCAAAGGCAACTGGTAAGCTTCTTGGCAAACCTCAGAGAATATCTTTGCTGAAATAGTTACTATCATCAGAATGATGTTTTTAAAAAAGTGCTTTGATGGAAAGAGGTTGTGTTATAACTCTTAAATTGGCTCATGTCATTACGAGCGTAGCGCGGTAATCTCGTTTTCTGAGCCACTTTAAGGGATTGCCACGTCGCTTTGCTCCTCGCAATGACAACTGCTAACAGTTATGATACAGTCTGAGAAAATCAAAGCCTTTTTTATTATGCTCATACCTCTACATCGTAATGAAATTATCTGGACAACGCTTTTTACCCGGGTACAACGTTAGTAAGGTTCAGACAACGCTATTTTAGCTTTGGCATCGCTATTTTATCTGAGCACATCGCTAATAAGGTTAAAACAACGCTATTTTAAATTTTGGTATCGCTATTTTGCCTAATCACAACGCTAATAAGGTAAGCACAACGCTATTTTAGCTTTTGACATCGCTATTTTACCTAAGCACAACGCTAATAAGGTCAAGACAACGCTATTTTACCTAATCGCATCGCTCAGGGCAGGGATAAGGCCTCCCCAAGGCTATAATGAATCTCAACGTATCCTTCAGGATTCCCAAATAAAAAGGGTCAACCAAAAAAGGTTGACCCTAGACATAATCGATTATGCGTTAACTGTTACCGCATGTGCCAAACCTTTTTCACAATGGTTTTTCCAGGAGTGCGAATATTGATAATATGCATACCTGAGGTAAGTCCTGCAGGAATAGCGTACCATCCAACTCCCTTGGCAGTTGTAAATGAGGAAAGGAGCTTTCCACTTACATCGGTGACAGTGACTGAATAGTTACCGGCAAAGGGCATATAGAGCTCGTATGAGTTCGCTAATTTGCGCACCCGTATTGATTTGGTTGCACCGGCAACATTGTGTACAATACTGGTTTGACCAATAGAGAATACACCTGACTCATCATTACCAACATTACCCATGGCATCATAGGCGTATACCTTGATTTTGCAGTCATTGGCAGTAACATTGGGTACGGTCCAATCATAGCTACCACTGTTACCAGAGGAGCTATCAACCAGTTCGTAATTAGAACCACCGTCCTTAGTAAAATAGATTGCTCGAGAAACAACACCCACATTGTCGGTGGCATTCCATTTCACTTCAAAGGTATCGCCAGACTTGAGTTGCTCGCCACCGGAGGGGGCGTTCAACTTTGTTTCTGGAGCCTGTGTGTCAATGTCATCCAACAGATCTTGGATTTTGCTATCTAAACCAGAATAGGCATTTCCAAAGTTGTTGGGGAAATCTTTACGATACACAATCTCACCCTTTAGATCAATGGTAATGATTGACGTGTAGTTTGCCCGGAACTTTTTAGAGACTTCACAATCTCTAAAGTAGCCTTTGTCAACAAGACCTGGACATTTGACGAAGCTAAACTTTTCTTGGTAGTCCTCGTAGTGTCGCACCCGTTCAGGCATATCGCATCGTGGGTGCCGTGAGTCTGGGTGGGCTTCCCAGTGGTACACATCATAGAGGGCAAAAAATTTGTTTGATTTGTATTTGTCGTATATTCTTTGTCTTTCACGCGCCGCGTTGTATGAATTACAAAACGGGGGTCAAGTAATACTACCAAATACAAGGGTAAGGATCTTTTTACCATAGATACTATCAGTACTAAAGGTCTTATCTTTGTACTGATATATGGTAAACTCGGGAGCCTTGTCCGGAAGGACATCCTTAGTCTGCGCTTGGAGCGCTGACATGCAGGCGATACCGACAATGACAATGGATATTGCCAGTACCTTTCTCAGGAAGCTATCCATTATACCACCTCTCCTTCAATTAGGTTAAAGTTACTCTCCTCATGGAATATGGCAAACTTTTATTTAGTTTAGTTCGCACCTTTCCCACATTAATCAAATATTATTTGAGCCTTTGGCAATTTGTTCAACGTAACATAGTGAATATATTACGCCATTCCGTTATATACTAATATAACACAATTTTTAGCAAAGTATTAATTTTTTTTAGTAGGACTTAATTTTTTTTAATTGGGGATTAACCTTTAACCTGTAGTGGTACCCATCATTATACAATAATATAAGCTAATTTTCCTTAAAAACAACAAAAAAATTTTTTTATAGTATTCCAGATCAAATAGTAGGTTACATTTGATCGCGTGGAGGAGAAAGGCTCCACACTGCTCGTAGCGTTGTATCGCCAATATTTTTAAAGGTATGGGTCACTAAAGAGCGAAATAATATGCTATCACCGGTATTCAAAAGCATTTCACTGTCGTCTTCTAAAATCACCAACATCTTTCCAGTAATAAGGTAACCCATAGCCACCACATCAAGTCCCTGCCCGCGTAGGGAGATTTCATTATCCGGTTGAATCTCCATCAGAAGAAACTGGGCGTTGATCGGATTGTCCGAAGTGGGAACGAGTTTTTCAAAAAAGGCATATTTATAATCCTCTTTGGGTCTTTTGTCAGGATTATATACATGAACCGGATTAGATTGATTAATCGCTTTTATGAGATAGGTCATATCCATGCCCATGGCATTGCAGAGTGCAAAAAGGGTGCTCACCGAGGGTGACACAATGGAACTCTCAATTTGGCTAAGCATGCTTGAAGAGATTCCTGCTTTTTTTGCAACATGGGACTGGGTTAAGCGAATGCTTTCTCTATACTGTTTGAGAAGCGGACCTATTTTTTCAGTGGGATTTTCAACATGTGATTTTTCCATAAGACCTTCAAGTTTTTATCAATAATTTCAATAGTAAATATGGAAATAGATAATTTATTATAACAATATAAATATATTTCGCAAGTTTGGTAAAGAAAAAGAGCGATTAGTTTTTGTGCACTAAAACGCTATTGAAATACATCAGACGTATTTAGAATATAATTTAATGAATCTGATCCGCCAAAAATTGGCGCTGCTTTAGCAAAATATTTTTCGTACTCCTCGGTGTCACCCACACGATTC
This sequence comes from Chitinivibrionales bacterium, assembly GCA_028278335.1. Lineage (GTDB taxonomy): Bacteria > Fibrobacterota > Chitinivibrionia > Chitinivibrionales > JANQEN01 > JANQEN01. The sequence goes on from JANQEN010000146.1 coordinate 124,860, forward strand.
TTTAAGAAATTGAGATAATCAACATACAACCACTTGATCTGGGGGGTTCGCTGAATCATTGGTGGAAATATCTCTTTATAATAGTTGTCAAAATCTGGTGATAGTTTAAAGGGGATCCCCTGGCTGAGTGCAAATTCTGGATGTAGCTCATAGCTCTTCACATATTGAGCAATAGCCTCTTTTGGACGATCAGCCCGAAAGCCTGCCTCAATTGTTGCAATTTCCCCTAAAAGATAATTTACAATTGCTTGACCAAAATCTTTGATCTCATTCTGAAGGGTAATTAAAGAATCATCTGATTGAGTATAAGTGAGTCCCGGAGGAAAGAGCATTTTATGATTGAGCACCGCCCTTAATGAGGCAACACGCTCCTTTGGAATGGACTCATAGGCAAGTTTGGGAACGTCGAACATTATTCGCGGATGCAAATCTCTATTTATTGGACCTGGACCAACAAACTCAGCAATCGTTTTATTATCAAATAGATAATAGCCTAATAACTGAGAAAGCTGAGGAATGAGGTCGTTAACCTGCTTATTCTGTGATATTCGCTCCTCTATTTTCTTTCCATCGATAAAGGGCAACTGCTCTTTGTTATTTATCCCAATCAGGATCATCACATTACGATAATCTGCCCGTCCAAGTAAAGCATGGCAATGGGGAAAGATTTGCTGAAAGGTGCGCATCACCACTTTGAGAGCCTCTTCATCATACTGATAAAGGGGAATAAACTGGATAAACTGTCCATTTTCTTTTAGCCGTGATTTTATAGCAGCAAAGTGCTCAATGCTCAAAAGGAAGGTTGCACCTGGACGGGATGGGTGAAAAAGATCACCAAAGATAACATCGTAGGTATAGGGAGAAGCAAAAATAAACCTTCGAGCATCAGAGCAGTAGATGTTCACCTCCTTTGCATTAAGGAGTCCATCATTGTGGGTAGAAAAATAGCGAAGCGATTGTATTATGGCCGGAACAATTTCCACAGCATCAATGGTATCAAAGTCAAAGGCACGGGCTGCATTCACAAAAATTCCAGTGCCAACACCTAAAAAGCAGATACGTCCAACACCCTCAGTATAAAGCAGTGGCATGTATCCCTGGAGTTTCTCCTTTTGTATATCTCCCCCACCCATAGTATAGTAGCGATCCACTTGTAAAAACCTATTTCTTTGGGATCCATAGGCAGGGACTTTTTCCTCTAAGACCATTACTTGACCCATGACACTTTCATATCCTTTGACTAGGCGTTTGCCTCGACCAATAGTAAGAACAGCACAATCTTTCGGGGTAAAAAGTGCAGCAACAATAAGGGTAGCAAAGGAAATGACAATAAAGAGAGGTCTTTTTTTACTTGCAAGAATCACCATGGCCAATAAAACAAAATAGAATCCCACAATGAAATAAAAGGAGCCCGAATATCCCAAGGCCTTTATTAATAGAAAGGCAAAAAGCAGTGGTGCCAGGGTTGATCCTGCTGTATTTATTGCTAGGGCACGGCCAATTCCGCTGTTTGAAAATTGAGCGGTCACATGACTAAAAAGAGCCCCCATGAAAAGCGTGGGTATAAAGAATACCATCAAGGAAACGATCAATTCTCCCACTAAATGCTGCTTAAAAGCGGAGGTTAAGAGCGGGCTTATCGTCTCTAATAGGGCTGCAGCATGAACCAGTGGGAATGAAGAAAGAAGAACAGAGAGGGTCAAACCAAACAGGAGATAGCCAAGCATTTCAAAAAAAGAGGATGAAGATTTTTTTATCACCACACTATAGATCCAGGCACCCAAAGCTGTTCCTACTAAAAAAACTCCTAAAATATTGGCAAAAGTAAAGATCGTGTTTCTAAATATCTGTGAAAGAATTTGAATCCCCACCATCTCAAAGGCAATACCGGCAAAACCTAAGCAAAGTAGGACTCCATAGAGGAGAGCCTTGGGAATGGTGGTTTCATTTTCAGAATTAATAGTCTGGCCATTATTCGGCTGGGCTGCATTAATCCCCCTATCCCAAACAAAGGCGATGCCAGCAGCACAAATGCTTCCACCTGCCAAAATAACACTCCCCCAGAGCATACCAAAGCGAGGCAAAATTGCATAAATTGTACAAAAAATCCCCACTGTTCCGCCCAGGGTGTTTATTGCATAGAGTCTACCAAGACCTCGTCCATGATGATCTTTGGGCATGGATCGTTTTCGTGATTCTACTATAGCAGGAAGTGTGGCCCCTAAACAGATTGTTGCTGGCAAACATAATGATCCAGAGACTACAAAAGCGACAATGAGTCCAAAAATCGAGTTGTTTTGGCCAACCAGGGAATGTAAAATAACTGGTAAGAATTGCGGCAACTGTACAAAAATAAGGGGCATAATAAGTGCATACACACCCAGAATCAGCTCAAAAACAACATACCACAGCACTGGATTTTTTGCCTGCAATACCCGTCGGTGAAACAATAACGCACCCAAGGACATGCCACCAAAATAGCCAGCCAAGGTTCCATAAACAGCAACGGTTTCGCTCCCCAGCGAGAGTCCCAAGAGCTTGGTCCAGATCAACTCATAACCCAATCCACTAAAACCAGAAAAGAGAATGGCCAACAGTAGTATTCTATCATTGCTCTTTGGTGAGATCTGCACGAAGGTTCTCCCTCATAGAGAAATAAAAAGTTTTATTACTTGCGATCATTAAAATCACTCATGGAATCTACTCATGCAACTTTGTTGCACTATTATTATATGCCACGCTAACAATAATATAAGGAAATACCCCCTAATATATAATTATTACTTAATTTATTTTCACTTTTAATTAACACTATCCAAAATTTTCCCTATATTATTGTTATAGAATATGCTACTTTAGAGCAAAATGTTGTATTATTATTAGTAAGACAGAAAATCACGACTAGGAGAACCAATGCAAAGGCAAACCAAAAGCTTACAAATCCTTCTTACTACTATATTAGTAGCATCCCTATGTGCAGGTTCTGTGACCAAAGTGTTACAAAATGGTAAAGATGGGTATACTGGTTGTATAGACACCTACACCTTTAGCTTTTATAATGAGGACAACTATTCAACAGTGGAGACCCTCTTTAACCATAATTGTCAGAATTGAAGTGTCACAGGTGACTTTGCCCGGGTGGTAATAAAGTTCGATCTCTCTGATATTCCTAAGGATGCTAAAATCCTTGATGCCGCATGCGCCATGTTTTTTTATCATGGTGATACTGCAGAGGCTGGCCGTCCCAATGTTTGTTCTCTCTTTACTGTTTCAAAACCGTGGATTGAGAATGAGATAACCTGGAAAAGCGCTGATGATAATACACCCTGGGAGTATACTGATCCAGACACAAAATTTTATAGTCCCGAATTACAGGACACAGCAGTGTCACCGGGAGGTGGTGAGTTTAATCGTAATCATCTTTCGGTGGGGCACTATGCACCCTTAATGAATTGGGAAGAATACAATGTAACTGATATTGTAAAAAAAATGCACGCCAATGAGATACCTAACTATGGTTTTATCATCAAGCAGTTCCTCTGCCCAAAGTCCAATGATAAAGATGATGCAAAGGTAAGGATGAATTGGGGAAAATCCTATTACTCATCCCAATACACGGAGATTGACAAGAGACCAAAATTAACTGTTCGCTATGAATCAACTGCCATACATCAGAAACAAAAAGCGAGAGTATCACTTGGGACACTTGTCTATGCACCTTCAAGTCGAACTCTTAGACTATTGATTCCAGATGTATCTATTGTCCAGGTACAGATACACAATTTAAAAGGTAGGCAAATAGATAACTTTTCCTGCGCAGGTAATCGGTGGCACAATCACACTCTACTCAGTGCTCCGGGGATCTACTTTGTAAAGGTACAATCACCAATACATAACTTTGTAGAATCTATTGTGGTAGACTATTAAGACAACCTTATGATATTATTGTGGCAATACTTTCGGTAAAGGGAGGCTCTAATACTCCTTTTTCTGTTATTATTGCAGTTATATAGCGATGAGGAGTCACATCAAAGGCTGGATTGTATACTGGCACCTTTTCAGGTCCGGTAAGCTTACCAAAACCATTAACGATCTCTTCTTGGCCACGCTCTTCTATGGGAATTTCTTTACCGGATTCTAAGGTAGTATCAAAAGTTGAGGAAGGCGCAGCCACATAAAAAGGAATCCCATGCTCCTTTGCAGCAAGAGCAACACTATACGTTCCAATTTTGTTAGCTGTATCGCCATTGGCGGTTATTCGATCAGCACCAACAATCACCGCGTCAATTTTTCCCTGGGCCATTACAAAGGCTGCCATATTATCACAAATAAGGGTCACCGGCACACCGGCCTCCATTAATTCAAGGGCAGTTATGCGAGAACCCTGCAATAGTGGTCTGGTTTCATCAGCATACACCTTAAAGGCTTTTCCCTTTTCAAGACCGACATAGATCGGTGAAAGGGCTGTCCCATAGGCAGCGGTGGCCAATCCTCCGGCATTGCAGTGGGTTAAAAGTGTTTTGTGCTCTTTAAGAAGAGAAAAACCAAACTCGCCAATCTTTTGACACATGGCTTTGTCTTCCTCTAAAATGGCAATCGCCTCTTTTAACAAAAGCTCCTTTAGCTGAGAAACTGATAATACATCCTTCTGACTATGAACAACCTTTTTAACACGCTCAAGCGCCCAAAAAAGGTTTATCGCAGTAGGTCGTGAGCTTGCCAAGAAATCGGCATTTTTAAGCAGGAGTGTTAAAAAGTCGGCAAGAGAGCTTGAATCGGGAAAATCCTTCATTCCCAAATAAAGGCCAAAACCTGCGGCAACTCCAATTGCCGGTGCACCTCGAACCTTGAGCATTTTAATAGCATCGTACATCTCGGTGATTGTAACAATGGTATTATATGCAATTTCTCCCGGAAGTTTTGTTTGGTCAAGAATTCGTACTTGGTTATCGACCCAAGCAATTGATGTTAACGGTGCCATACCACTCCTATACAACAAAATTAAAAAAAGGGGCTGTTTGCACAGCCCCTTCTATTTTCAGTAATAAACAAAGAACACGGTATTAACCATTATCCTTCTTCTTTTTGTGCATTCGACTCTTCAACAACCTTCTGTGTTACCTCATGGGGTACTGGGTCATAATGAGAAAATGATTTTGTGTACAATCCACGTCCCTGAGTAAGCGAACGAAGAGTTTGTGAATAGTTTTGTACTTCGGCTTCAGGGACCTTCGCATTGATGACCTGGAACTTACCCTTTGCATCCATACCACCGATCTTTCCCCTCCGAGAAGAGAGGTCACCCATAACATCACCCATGTATTCCTCTGGCACGGTTACGGTCATGTCTACAATCGGCTCAAGTAAAATAGGTGAGGCCATTTCAAAGGCCTTCTTAAAGACTTCCCGTCCGGCAATCTGGAATGCCACGTCCTTAGAATCAACGGGATGTGTCTTTCCGTCAACCAGCGATACTCGAACATCAACAATTGGATACCCTGCAACAATACCTTCGATCATTTTTGCTTTAATACCCTTATCGACACTGGGGCGAAGCGGTTGGTCAATAACACCACCAACGATCTTATCGATAAATTCATAGCCCTCACCACGATCGGTGGGTTCTAAATCGATAAAAACACGGGCATACTGTCCGGCACCACCGGTCTGTTTTTTATGGGTATACTCAACATATTTTACGGGTTTCGTAACTGTTTCGCGATAGGAAATCTTTGGCTTCTCCCGTTCGACTTCAATCTTGAATCGACGTTTTAAATTGTCAAGAATGATCTCTGTATGGTGATCACCCATTGTTGACAAAATAGACTGGCGTATATCAGAATGATAGTTGTAGGAAAAGGTCGGGTCCTCTTCTTGTAGCTTTTTAAGTCCCGCTGCAATCTTATCATCATCACCTTTGTTCTTTGCAGAGATAGCAAGTTTTACCAATGGTTCGTCAAAGGGAATCTTTGCAATACTTATTGAGGCGCCCTTGTCACTCAGTGTATTGTTGGTATGGGTGTCCTTTAATTTTAAAAGACCACCAATATCACCGGTTGGGATTTCAGTTGTCTCAATACGCTGATTACCGAGCATAAATGAGATATTACCAATACGTTCAGAAACGTTCTGGGTAATGTTTTGACAATCACCACTATTTGAAACAGAGCCGTTGAAAACGCGGACAATATTAAGCTCACCCACATGCTCTTCAGAAATTGTTTTAAAAACAAATGCTGTATTGGTTCCCACCTCTTTTGGAGAGACCTTTTTAACTTCACCGCCCTCTTCTATTCTAACGGTTGGTCGTTGGTCAGCAGAGGGACAGATAGTTACCAATGCGTCAAGAAGCAAGTCGGTACCGGCATTTAACGAAGCACTTCCACATAAGAGAGGGAACACCAATCCGGCAGCAGCACCCTTTGCCAGTCCCTGGTTCATCTCTTCCTCAGAGAGCTCGCCCTCTTCAAAGTACTTTTCCATGAGCTCTTCATCGCTTTCGGCAATCGCTTCCATTAAAGCGCTCCGTGCTGAAGCGACAGTATCAGCAAGCTCGCTTGGAATATCAATCTTCTTACCTTTGCCACTGCCATCGGCATACTCAAATGCCTCTTGGGAGAGTAAATTTACAACACCCTTAAAACTGTTTCCCGTTCCGATGGGCAGTTGAAGAGGAGCAACAGAAGTGCCGAACGTCTCTTTGAGTTCATCCACCACACGATCAAAATTGGCATTTTCCTTATTCATACCATTTACAAAAAAGATCCGGGCCACATCGGAGTCATTAACCAGATTGGAAACAAGTTCTGTTCCGACTTGAATTCCAGCTGTGGCGTCAACCAAAACAAGCGCACTTTCAACAACTTGTAACGCAGCCTTTGCATCGCCTAAAAGATCAAGGAAGCCTGGTGTATCTAAAAGGTTAATCTTTGTGTCTTTCCATTCAATCGCGCCAAGAGCCATGGAAATGGTCATTTTCCGATCCTTCTCATCCGCGCGAGTATCAAAAATACTGGAACCGTCATCAACTTTTCCCTGCTTTTTTGTGGCACCAGAAGCAAAACAGGCTGCTTCAACAAGTGTGGTTTTTCCTACACCACCGTGAGAAAGTAAACACACATTGCGAATCGATTGAGCATCATATTTTTTCAATGTATTCCTCCATGCAGCTATATGGCATTAAAAACAAAAATTCTATCGCTTCAAAATCTAATGAAAATACTAGAGACTAACCATTAAAGGCAAATAAATAATCATCCGTTCTGTTATTCTAAATTACGTTATCCAGAAGTATTTGAGTAATAGTGTTCACTAAAGCACTCAGTCCAGTTGTCATCATGGAAAGAGCGCTTAAGCATATTTTTAAATTCTAAGGATTTCATTTTATGGCCGTTGAAAACAACAAGCGAGTAGCTGGTTATTCTACTTCTTAGAGTTAATTTCCAAGAGGGTAACATCAAACACCAACCATGTATGGGGAGGTATCAAACCGGCAGCACCACCTTTGCTCCCATAGCCCAACTCAGGCGGTACGATAATAGTACGAGTCTCTCCCACACTCATCTGCTGTATGCTCTCTTCTAAGCCTGTAATTACCTTACCCTTCCCTAATTGAAAACTAAGAGCGGCGCTGTTCTCGTTACTGCCAAACACCGAACCGTTTAAAAGGGAACCCTTGTAACGGATAGAGACCTTATCACCCTTTTTGGGTGGAGCCCCCTCTCCCTTTTTATTTATAGTGAAAAGAAGGCCACTGTTACTTTTTGTCGCATCGGGATATTTCTTAATAAGCTCCTCTAAGGTTGAGGCATTCTCCTTTTGTAAGGATTCTAAATTCTTTTCACGTTTGATGTTTGCTTTATCAGCAATTGCGCCAATCGAGGTAAAGGCTTCATGTGTTGCAGCAGTCGTAAAGGCCATTGCCTTTTCACCAACTCGATGAATGGTGATCTTTTCGATAACATCACCCTGTACAATGCTGTTGACCACTTCCATACCCTCAAGAACATGGCCAAAGACAGAGTGCTTATTGTCAAGGTGTGGTGTTGCCACGTGGGTTATAAAAAACTGACTACCATTTGTCCCAGGGCCGGCATTCGCCATAGAAAGAATCCCTGGAGCGTCATGTTTAAGGGCTGGATGAAACTCATCATTAAATCGATAGCCTGGACCACCAGCACCAGTACCGCTTGGATCACCACCTTGGATCATAAATCCGGGAATAACTCGATGAAAAGTGATGCCACTATAATAGGGTTCACCCTTCTTTCGATGGGAATTTGCCAAAACTCCCTCGGCTAAACCAACAAAATTTGCCACAGTGACCGGTACCCGTTCATACTCAAGAGCAACTGTAATGGCTCCCTTATTTGTTAGGATTTCTGCGTAGAGGCCATCTGTTCGATCTTTTGAAACGAGTTCTTTACTGGTTTCTTCAGAAATGCTAAGACCAACTAATAAGAGGAGTAATCCTCCAATTGTGCTCACATATTTTTTCATGGGAAATACATCCTTCTTACTAAAAATCAAAATCTAAAAAAACAGGCATCGATACACTCCTGCGTCGATGCCCTATTATCTGATTAACGATAGTGCCTAAAATGTTATTTATTAAGCAGAGCATCAAAGGATGCTTGATCAGCAGTAAAGGCCTCAGCCTTTTCACCAACACGAACCACAGATACTTTTTCCATGACATCACCCTGCGAAATTGCATTGACGACATCCATTCCCTCAATAACATGCCCAAAAACAGAATGTCTGTTGTCAAGGTGTGGTGTTGCAGTGTGGGTAATAAAAAACTGACTACCATTTGTTCCAGGACCGGCATTGGCCATGGAAAGAATTCCCGGTTTGTCATGCTTAAGCGTTGGGTGAAATTCGTCGCGAAACTTGTAACCAGGACCGCCAGCACCGGTACCGGAAGGATCGCCACCCTGAATAACAAAATTTCCTACAACCCTATGAAAGGTTAATCCATCATAGTAGGGCATACCAGCACCGCGGGCTGAATTTTTTATTCTTCCCTCGGCAAGACCAACAAAATTTGCCACCGTAAGCGGTGTCTTTTCAAATTCCATAGATAAAACTATGGTTCCCTTATTTGTCTTCATTTCGACATAAAGTCCTTCTGGCCTTGTATTTTTCTCTTCTTGGCTCACAGCTTTCTGCTCCTTTTCTTTGGTCTCATTTTCTATAGATTGTTTTGGGTTTTCTTTTTTATTCGCTGACGTATTCTCTTTTTTTGTAGAACAGCCAATACTTACTAAAAAGGTTAATGCAATGACGGTTGTTTTGAGTAGGTGCTTCATTGATACTACCTCCGTTAGTCCCATTGAAATGGTGATTGATAATCCCCCTCTAAATCCTCGGGGTGCTCCTTTGCTTTCTTAAAATCCTCTTCTAATTTCTGTTTTCGTTTCTCTTTCTCCTCTTTAGCTTTTTTAAATTGCTCTTCCAAGAGGGAGCCACGATTTTTTTGTGATTTAATAAAATCACCCAGATCAGCCTTTTTATGATCTGCAGATTTATGATCAACTATCCGCCCATCTGAGGGGTCGATCCAAATTGCACTCTTGCAACCAGGGCATTTAATTTCAATTAAATTCATACTAATACTCCTGACTTCAAAGGCATGTTTCATGCGAGGCCATTTTCAAAGCATATAATATATGTTTAGCCCTAATTCACGTAAACCTGTGAAATGAGCTCATCTTACACTAAGTTTATAGATGACATTTGCAGATCATGGAATGAGCTAGGTACGAGAACAGGGGCATAAATTTCGGCAGCTCTAATTGATGCGTTGAATTACTGTAATTATTGCTAAAAATGTTTCTATGAGATTAACCAGAGTGATTTTTACCATCACATCGACTTACATATGCATCTATTTAGCTGCTTTATTGGGAGCAATTGATAATTGTCGTCCTCTCATCACCCCAGACTATACAGTAGGAGTAGATGCAGAAGTGTAAGATTATGGTTTAGTAAGACTTGAAGGTTTTGAAGGGCATATCTACACAGTGATATAGCCGAAAAGCCTGAAAGTCTTAATGGGCATAGGATTGTGCTTCTGCGCTGCTTCCTATTGCATAATCTGGGATGATATTGGCTAAAATGTTGTTCGTTTTTATGGTGTGATTTAATTATATTAATGAGAGAAGTTATATTTTATCGGTAGTATCCAGTTATAAAGGTTGACATAATGAATATCGGCATTCGAGAAAAACAGGCGTTCCACATTCTTGATATTGCAGGTAAAATTAGTAAAATTAAAGACTCGGTTAACCTTAAGGTATTTATTAAAGAATTAATTGATAAAAACATTCTTAATGTAGCAATTAATCTTTCAAATGTTACCTATCTGGACAGCGGCGCCTTGAATGTTTTAATTTATTCATATAATACGTTGATTAAAAACAAGGGAACTTTAGTACTCATTCATCCAAATGAGTATGTGCGGGATGTTTGTGAAGTGGTTGGACTTAATAAAATTGTCAAAATCTACTCTACTGAGGAGGAATTCGAGCATGACCATGAGAATCCTTAAAATAGTTGCATTAGTTTCACTGCTCATTTCAGCAGGCACGGGCTGTTTTAATAAGAATTTTATTAAACCATCTCAAACTGAAATAGATGAATACATTGCCAACAACCCAGATTTACCGGAGCTTGACAAGGCATGTATCTACGACGGAAGGTTTGAGGTCGGTATGCAGCTTGAGACTGTCCGCTTTTTACTTGGGGAACCCAAAGAGGTTGAGATTATACAACAACCATGGGCAAAACAGGAAAAATGGGTTTACAAAGCGGGCAATCAAAAGATATTCTATATGGAAGATAATGGTGTTGTTGGTATCGAAGAGCTATAATCCTCAACCCATTGAACTTGACAAAAATTATTTAAAGACGAGGCACGTAGTTCTCGTCTTTTTTATTTAACCTGAGGTAAGTAGTAATGCACGTATTTGATATTATCATACTAATCGTATTGGGAGTATATGTTCTTTTAGGTATCAAACGTGGTTTTATCGAAGAGATATTTCATCTCTTGGCTATGTTGGGTGGTTTTATCGGTGCTTATCTCTCCTACCCCCTCATTTTTAGTCAACTTCATTTTTTAAAAACCTCTCAACAAGCAAAAACCATAGTATCCTTTGTTCTTGCATATATTATCATTGCTCTTGTTTTGCTGGTAACCGGATGGTTATTAAAAAAGGTGGTCCACCTCACTCCCTTAGGATTGATTGATCGTATTGTCGGAGGAAGTATTGGTTTTTTAAAGGCCTTTATATTTATTTGGATATTTGTACTCTCGGTGACCCTTCTTCCTTCATCAACCCTCAAGAAATCCTTTACTGCCTCCTTTACCTATCGATTGATTGATAGAATACCAATGCAGCTTAAGGTACCTCACAGCGGTTCTCTTAAAAAATCCTACAAAAAATTGAAAAAATCGATCCCTCTTGATAAGATTAACAAGACTAAAAAAAATATCGACCAATTGAGATCAGTCATGGAATCGCTTGAAGAAGAGACCGACTCCATAATGACAGGAATTTAAATGACACCATCTATTCTTTTTCAAGCCTTCTCTTTTCTTGCAGGGGGTTTGATTCTGGGATCTTTTTTTAATGTGCTTATTCATCGATTACCCAAAGGTGAATCAATTCTCTTTCCAGGATCCCATTGCCCCCAATGCAAACGACCAGTCCGAGCGTATGAAAATATCCCCGTTTTAAGTTATCTACTCCTTGGTGGACGCTGCGCTGGATGTAAGAAGAAAATCTCAATACAGTACCCATTGATAGAAGGTGCAACTGGTTGTTTATCCCTTGTGATATGGTATTTCATTTTTCAACCATACCTAAGTGAGAACCACCAATGGTGGGCACATCTTTTTTTAGCCTTGCAGATACTGTCACTACTTATCCTGATTCCGGTTTCTCTAATCGATTACTACCACTATATTATTCCCGATTCAATTAGCCTTTCAGGATTGGTCCTGGGACTTGTTTTTTCCTTTCTTCCCGGGGACATCTCCCCCTTAGAATCGGGGATAGGTATTCTTGCTGGTGGAGGTACACTCTACCTTTTAGGAAAGGTTGGAGAGTTGCTCTTTAAGAAAGAATCAATGGGCGGAGGCGATGTAAAACTCATGGCCTTTATTGGTGCTGTCTGGGGATGGAAAATCGCTCTAACATCTATTATCTTTGGATCTTTTTTTGGTGCTCTTTTAGGGATTTCACTTATAATTGCTCGAATAATACCAAAGGATCGTCCAATCCCCTTTGGCCCCTATTTAGGTCTCGGCTTCTGGCTTTCAGTTCTTTACGGAGAGGAGATAATACGAGGCTACTTTGCTTTTGTCGAGCAATTATTCTAATCCAAATTATGGGATTACCACCCTTGCTCTAATAAGAATCCAAATTGCCACTCACGATTAGCACGCTGGAAGGGATAGGCAAAATAGAGTTGAAAAATGAGAAGTCCTGCTAAATTGCTTCGGGTGGCTATGCCTGCACTGGTTATTGGAATGCGTTTTCGTGAGTACCGATTCAAAGATGCCTTTGGATAATCATCCTTATTCCAGGCTACCCCAATATCAAAAAAGCCCACAAGGTTTGTTGGAATAAACTGTGCATTGATCAATCCCATACCCTGAACACCTAACAGCGGAATTCTTAACTCTGCATTACCCACAGCAATGCGAGAGCCTGATAAACGATCCACCTCTGGACAAGAGTAGCGCCCATCTTCTAATGTACAATCCCATGCTGAAAAGGAAGATGATTCATACCCTCTAACTAATGAAGCAAATCCCAAAGAAAGATTCGATAGACGATCATTTTCAGCATCCTTAAAATAGCGGCCATAATGAACCCCTCGTAAAGCAAAGGTAAATGGTCGCAGGAAAAAATAGTGTCTATAATCGAAAAGTAGAGCAAGGTAGGTTAAGGAACCAGTTGTTGTCTCTAATCCAATACGATATCGCCAACCCTCAATTGGTGCAGTAAATCCTGGTATTGTATAGTCACCCACTAAGGCAAAGCTCGATTGAAAAAGACTCAAGGGTTCTGGTAAAGTTGGATCAAACTCTTCTTCATCAATAACTTGACCATTAAGAAATCTGATGCGTTCACCCTCTCCTTGATACCATAAAAAAGTATAGCCTGGAGAGATCTCAAAACGACTTTGCGCAGAGAGCGGATACTCCAAGCTGAAGCTAAGTTGATCTAAAAAGGTACGTCGTGTAACCAGCTCTATTTTGTCAACTGGCATAACCGAACTGCCTATGGTCATGGTGTCAATACCAGATGATAAAAAAACTGTTTCATAGGGAACATGATTGAGGCCCACTCCCCAATTAATTCGATTTTTTATATTGAGATACGCTGTTTCCAATGAGATATTTCTCCAATCGCCAAGCACCTGGGTAGCAATCCCTAAACGATGTATTCCCAGTATATCCCCAAACAGCATACTTGCACTTCCACCAAAGAGCGCTCCATATTGATTGGCACTAAACCCAAATGAGATATCACCAATTGAAAGCAACTTGAGTCGTGGGTCATAGGATGTGGTGGAGTCAATAGTGGCAAAGTGTTTTGATGATATTGTTGTATCTTTTAAGTCTGACTGCAAAGATGCTACTCGATTTTGGTCTTGATGTGTAGAGTCTTCGGTCCCCTTTTTAGTCGTTCTAATACTATCCTCTGATTCAGTTGAACGAGACATTAACAGGGGAAAGAGATGAGTGTTGCGCCCATATACAGTATCCGTTTTTACATAGGATGTTTCTTGCATTCTATTAGCACTCAGTGAATAAATATTGTATTGCCCCCTGTCAAAAACATTAAACACAAACTGCTGCTCATTAGCAGACATACTAAAGCAAGAAGCGAGCTCGGACAATCCTGAGATACTCGTTGCAATATCGGTTAAACGAAAAAAAGTATCCTCCTCTAAATCATAACGAAATATATTGCTGACCCCGTCAGGATCCGCCACAAAGTAGACACTCTTTCCATCCTTTGAGAAATGAGGATTAATATGCTTAATTGGACCAGAAAAGCCTATGATTTCCACTTCTTTCGTGGTTATGTCCATGATGCCAATCTTGGGTTCTAAATCAGCCAAAGAGTCGGGATGAGCCGCACCAAAGCGATCCGTTGCAAAGGCAATCTTCGATCCATCCGGTGACCAGGCGGGTTGAATTTCTGCATGAATGGAGTGGGTTATTTTCTCAATCGAATAAGTTTCAAAGGTGTAGAGGTATAGATCATTGATTGCACCCATTGTCCCAGAAATTGCCAATTGCTTGCCGTCAGGGGACCATGACAAAGCAGTAATTGCCTCTGGTTGAGAGAGGGTAATTTCTTGAACAATATCACGGTTTTCAATGTCTAAAATAGCAATGCTATTATCCCCTTTGTCAAAAGTAATCAAAGCAAATTGTTTACTATCGGGAGACCAAGCACCTGTTGAGTTAATAAAACTGAGCGCATCAAAATAGGGATTAGTAGTTGTATTAAGTAGTTTTTTTATAACTCTCCCGGTCTTCATATTTGCCAAATACAGGGAGAGTGAAAAAACATCGCGCCGCGAGAAAAAAGTCACATACTTTCCATCAGGGCTAACAGAGGGGGCAATGTTCATACCCCCTTTACCAATGATTAGTGGCGACCCATATCCAGAAGGATTAATTTTACCTTTAAGAGTTGGTGTGTGTGTTTCATACACATGGTCCTGAAAAAGATCAGAGAGCGAATCCATTGAAATAGAGAGTGTGCGCTCCATCCCATTCTTTAGACCCAATTTGATGACGCTCTCAAAGAGTGGCTCAATAATGGTATCGCTGAAATGGCCTGCTAAAAAAGACCAAACTGCATGTCCATAGCGATACGGAAAATAGCGTCCTCCCCGGGAAATTTGTTGAATTGTGGGAACCGATTTGTTTATCACATCATCACGAAGCCACATTGAGGTTAACGGTGACGAGTGTCCAACAGAAAGATATTCCGCCATACCCTCAATAACCCAGAGAGGTATAGAGGGCATTGTTTTCTTAAGATGCGCAAAATGGTACACATGCACCAATTCATGACCAACAACATGCTTGTCCTGAGAGCAGATTCCAGTCAGGGGCATAACAATACGGCTCTTGAGCCCCTCTGTAAATCCACCGGTTCCTTGAGATATTTGTCCAAGAGTTACCGTGGTTTGCTGAAAATCAGCATGGTTTGCATAGAAAATGATATGTTGAGGGTCTGGAATATCTATTTTAAAAACTTTTTCAAACTTTTCTAACCAGTAGTGAAGATAGCCGGTAGCTCCCTTTGCAGCCTCGATTTCTGAAGGATAGTAATAGACAGCAAAGGGTGATGAATGAATTACATGAAAGTCGAACTGTTCATACTGAACCTTTTGTTTTCCAAAGGATTGTCCATTACCTAATGTAAAAACGAGAATGATAAGACTTAGAGACTTGTGTGTTACTTTCAACCAATCCATAGCAGTCTCCTTTCAATTTGTCAATACACAATCAGTCTTTTATACACCGAACTGAGAACCCGCTTCGCTTTCCCAGAAGCCCCTCTCGCACTACACTGGGATGCTCAAAGTACAATTTTCGACACCAAGCTTTTGTACTATCCTTCTCAGTCGAAGACCAAAAGGTTGCTGTGTTATAAAGATCACTGAAATAACCTAAATGATAACGAAATCCAGCAGCAAGAGCGGTGAATCCACTCTCATTGGTAGCCCCAACGTTAGGATGGGGCCAATGGGCATACCCACTCTCCTTGAGTTTACCTCCGGCAACGGTGTCTCCACCAAGATAATCAACCAATTCCTGCCACTCTTCGTCAGTAGGCACATGCCAACCGGGAGGTGCAATAGTGCGACTATCTTTTAGAGCATACCAATTGTAAAGGTAACCAAAATCGTTGGCATTCTCTTTTTTATTATCATAGGCACAATAAGCTCCTGTAGTACAGGCTCCCCAAGATGTGGCATCCTTAATCTCTTTAATGGGATCGCCATTTCTATAGTGAGTCACTCGAAGATTTTCAGCCATCCACCACTGATTGCCAATTTTGATGGTTTTATATTTATTACCTTCAACATCGGTTGTGCTTGTTATGTTTTCAGCACAATTAATCATCATACTAATAGAAAGAATCGCAATCCATTGTATAAGCGTATTTCGCATTTCAATTCCTTTATCTAAATAGGTGCTATAGTAATTACGAATTAAGTGATCAATAGTTGTATCGTTTATAACTTTTTATTGAAGATGTGTTTTTTTACTTTTTTTCAGTTTCTGCTAATGCCACTTGGGCCCCTCTATGCTGGGGATTTAGCTCGAGTACCTTCTTGAATAGAAGAATAGCCTCGGGGGCATTACTCTGGGAGCGCTCAATCTTTCCAAGAATCATATATGCAGGTATAGAAGCAGAATCTATCTGAATAGCCTTTTGAAACTGTTTTTTAGCAAGGGAAATATTTTTCTGCTTAAGTAGTGTAAATCCTTTATTGAGGAGTGTTGTAATGTGAAAAGGATCAACAGCAAGTGCGCGATCGAACTGTTTTATTGCCTCATCTAATTGATTTCGTTCCTTGAGTAAAGTTCCTAAATTTTGATAGGCACTAACATAGTTGGGATTGAGTTGAATCGCTTTCTTAAAACAAGTTTCAGCATGCTCTAACTTTCCATTCCGTAACTGATTCAATCCAAAATTATTGTACGTCAAGGGATCACGTGGATCCAGAGAGATTGCTTTTTCATAAAATGCTTCAGCCTCAGTAAGACGACCCTGCTGTGAGAACAGTAATCCCATGCTGCTATACACCTTAGGATAGTGAGGCACTGCCTGCATAACTTTTTTATAGTGGGATTGAGCTATTGACAATTTTTGACGAGTTTGTAAAAACGAGGCATATTTATATCGAAGCAACCAATCAGCTTCACGGTCCTTTATTGCAGAAGCATAGGTAGTCTCGATGGAGTCTAACTGAATTGGTATATTCTTATGACAAAGATCTTGTTGTGCTAATAAAGTTTGCATCTTTTCAGTATGGTATATCTGTTGAGAGAAGGGAGGCTTCTCCAGACGGTCTTTTAAAATGGAAGTAATTTGACACTTATCCCACTCAGTAAAAGCAAGGTGCTGCTTACATCTTGCTTGTGAAGGTGGTGCCATATGTTTTTTCCTATTAAACTTCTTTGATAGAGCTTTTTGCACTTTGAAAAAAACTGTTTGGGCTGCTAAATAATTTCCCGTAAAATTCATATGAACATGCTCATAAAAAAGAGAGTCCCCGGGAATACTATCAAAACTGTAAGATACAAAGGAAGCATTTACATCAGCAAGGAACGTGTCCTTTGATTTCTCCCTGTGGCACTCTTCTATAATAGTATTAATTCTTTTATCAGCACGAAAACGGAGAGCATCAAGCTCTTGTGCTTGGGAAAAATGTTTCTTTGCTAAACTGAACTGCTCTAAATTGCCATAACAACGACCAATTCGAAATTGGAGATCAGCATAGACACTATCAATAACTGCAGCTCGGACATAGTATGTAAGCGCATCTTTGTAGTTGTTCTCAGCCTCCAGCGCTGTGCCCTTGTTATATAAGCTATTCCATGTTGCTTGTTCAGCTTGTGTAAGGTTCTCCCGATGAAGGGATGCAAAGGGTGGTGAATCTTTAATATTTGTTGGTACCGTACAGAGAATAACCGATGCGCCACTTTGCCTAGCAACCTTACACATATCCTTAAGGTTTCGATCAAAGTTCCTGTACACTCCCTCTAATCGGGGATCATCGAAACGTACTCGATGTCCTAAAAACATCTCCATGCCACCCCAATTTTTGGGGATTTTTCGATGACCGAATAGCCGTTGTCTCACTTGGAATAGGAGTTGACCAATACGTGTTGAACGGAGCGCAAGTCCTAATCGGATCAACGTTGTATTTGCGGTAAAGGGAGAAAGCATTGACCCTACACCATAGGGGCCAACAACTTCATTATTTCCTAAAAAGAGAATGAAAATATCCGGTTGATACTTTTTGCACTCCTTTGCAATGGGAAGTACCACATGTGAATTGATAGCTGTAATGGATGTATTAATTATTTCAAATGAGAGATCAGGATAGGACTTATGTAACATACAATCGAGTATTCTGGAAAAGCCAAAGCTTGACTCTGGATCACCCTGTGCCGCCGATGCACCTAACACAAATACACGGTATGTCCCTTTGCTCTTTTTTACAGGAAAAGTGAGTGTTTCCGATTTACGCAACAGTTGTTTTGGAAAAAATCGTAATCCGAAGTCAGGATTGTTGATATAAGAAACTTTGTTATCAATCTTCCTTTTACGAAACAATCTTGGATTGTAACCAAAATGAGTAATGGTTAGGACGGACTCCATGGCAATTAAAAGGATAATTGGGATCAGAACTGAGTATGCAATCCAAAAGAGTCTCTGCTTCATGTTTTTCTCTTGACTAACAAATTACAATTTTTGACAATAAAAAAATATAAGAAAGGCAATTGTCAAATTAAGGGTGATTGTTAAAATAACATAAATAATACTTCTCTGTAAAAATTTAATCAACAAATGAGAATTTTGCCTTTACTATACAAATCTTTATAATCCTTCTAATAAAATCAATTTATACATTAATGAATAAGATAAGTTCACATTTTAATTTAAATTTAAATTATATTGTTTAATACTATACAATGTTTTGTATGGTTTTGATTTTTCTGTTTAGCTATTTTTTGTAAGAGATGCAAGATTGGCGGTCGGGATCTTACTTGACCAAGTAAGAGTTTTATATAGTGCTTCTCATAGTGATGTGTTAGGTATAATATAAATTTAAAGTAACGCTGAAAATCAATAGCGAAATAATAACACCGAGGCTGATTAGATCAAATTTGTATCTTTATAACACCAAATGCCACTACAATAATACACCAGCCTACACTCAACTTAGTAAAGAGTATTACCTAACACCTTTTCAAAATGATCTTACATTATCTTCCAAAATCTTTTCTTGGAAAGTTGTTGTTAAAACTCCGAGAAAAATAATTTTAATTTTTTTCATTTTGTGCTTAGTAAAGCCATGAAAAATATTTTAATTTAAGATATGTTTTTATTTTATCAACCTGTTTTCACATTCGGACTAAATAGACGATTTGCTGAAAAGCTTCAATATTACTTAAACATTATCAAAGGAGTTATACACACTAAAAACCACCATTAATACCATTTTTAACTCAATGTTTTAAATATGTTTAACCTAATTTAAGGAGGAAAGGGAATTAATTATGATTTCCATGAAACTTAAAACGTATTTACTGTGTTTAGTTTTTCTCGTATCTGCAGGATACCTCTTTGCACAAGAAGAGCCGGCAGACGAACCAACTCAAGTAGACGAACAAGTACAAAGTTCGGAAAATGAAGTGCAGGCAGAAGCAACTGAAGATGAAGCTGAGACTGAAGAAGAAGAAACAGTCGAAGTAGAAGAACCTGCTGAAGAAGAAGTTGCTACTGAAGAAAAAGAAGAAGCTGAAGAATCCGAAGAAGTTGCAGATTCTGATGATGAAGAGATCACCGAGCTTGAAAAAGAGGTGGTTATCGGATACGGAACAGCAAAGAAGGATGATGTTACCGGTTCTTTAGTTTCATTAGAAAAGAAAGATCTGGACAAGTCTGCCAGTTTTAATATTGAGACAGCACTCCAAGGTAAGGCACCTGGTGTTATGGTCACTCAAAACAGTGGACAGCCCGGCAAACCTTTCATGATTCGCATTAGAGGTGTTGGAACAATTACCAACAGTGATCCTCTCTATGTTGTTGATGGTATGCCTATGAAATCCATTGATTGGCTCAATCCCAGTGACATTGAGGCAATTTCTGTACTGAAGGATGCCTCCTCTGCTGCTATCTACGGTACCCGTGGTCTCAATGGTGTTATCCTTATTACCACTAAAAAAGGTGAAGAGGGTGTAAGCCGTCTTAACTATAACATGTACATTGGAGCATCACAACCTTGGAAAGACCCTGAACTTCTAAATGCCAAGGAGTGGGCAACACTCAAAAATGAAGCAGCTACCAATGATGGTGATACTGCAATTTTTTCTGCTGCCCAAATAGCAGCAATGCCCAATACAAATTGGTGGGATGAAGTGACACAGACCGGTCTTACTCAAAGTCATGACTTCTCAATCATGCGTGGTGTAGAAGACCTTAAGTTCTATATCAGTGGTGGCCTTTCAGCTCAAGAGGGTATTATTAAGTCAACAGACAGCAGAAGAGCCTCTTTGCGTGTCAATGGTGAAAATAATTTTACTGATTGGTTCACTGTGGGAAACAGTTTTACCTTTAGTAATTTAAAGACTCACCCCACACACGAAGCTGAGGAGTGGCACAATACACTTATGACCACTCTTATGTGTGAACCGGCCATGAAAGCCAGAAATTCTGCTGGTGAATTAAACCCATCACCCTACAGTAACTCTTATAATCCTGTTGGTGTTATAGAGAATAATATCTGGGAATATAAAGTAAATAGAGTTATTAACAATTCTTTTGCCAATATCAACATTGCCGGCCTTGTTGATGTACGTTCAACCTTTGGGTTTAACGTTGCCCATATTGATAGTACCAAGTTTCATCCAGAGTATTATCATGATGCTGATGACAGCCGTGCTGAATCCTATCTATATCGGGAAAGCAGAAGATCATTTAACTGGGTTTTAGAAAATACTATTAACTACAAACAGACCTTTGCTGATCTTAATACCATTGGTGTACTCCTTGGTATGACTGCTGAAGATAATGAGTGGGAGTTCATGACTGGTGCCAATACTCAAACACCAACCAATGATGTCACTCTTCAGTATTTGACAGCAACTACAGGAAACAGTCCTGGTGTTGCCGGAAGAGCTGGTGGAAATTCATTGCTTTCCTATCTTGCTCGTGTTAATTACGATTTTGCTTCTCGTTATTTGCTCACGGGATCAATTAGAGCTGATGGATCTTCAAAATTCGGTCCTGACAATCGCTGGGGTATCTTCCCCTCCTTTGCTGCAGGATGGAAAGTCAGTGAAGAGCCTTTCATGGAAAATGTAGCCTTCTTACAACTCTTTAAGATTCGCGGTGGTTGGGGTGTCTTAGGTAACCAGAAGATTGATAATTATCTTTACTCAACCAACACCGTTCCTAACCAAAAGTATCCCTTTGGTAAAGGAGAGACTGGCGTTGTATTTAATGGAGCAACCTTTAATAGTTCCGGTAATCCCGATATTAAATGGGAAGAACAAAAAGCGACTAACGTAGGACTTGACCTTTCTCTTCTTGATGGAAAGTTTGATTTCTCCGGTGACTGGTTCATGAAGCAGACTACTCTTATGCTTGTGCAACCTATTATTCCTGGTCATGTTGGTCTTGCCATCTCCCCTATGGATAATGCTGGTGAAATTGAGAATAAAGGTATTGAGTTTACCTTTGCCTACAATGAACAGATCAAAAATTTCTCCTCTCGCCTTTCACTCAACTTCTCAACCTATGACAACGAACTTACCAGCTTAGGTGAATTTGGTGAGCCTATTCTTTCAGTCCCCTTTAATAATATGGGTACAGTTGCACGAACTGAGGTTGGTCATCCAATCGCTAGTTTCTATGGCTTAGTTACTGATGGGCTTTTCCAAACTCAAGCAGAGATTGATGCCTTTACCTATGTAGATGCCGGTGGTCAGACTCAAAAGGTTCAGCCCAATGCAAAGCCTGGTGACGTTAAATATAAAGATGATGACGGTGATGGTGCCTGGGACACAGACTTTATTGGTAGCCCACATCCAGATTTCACCTTTGGTATTGGCTTAGATCTTGGTCTTGCCGGTGATTTTGGTGAATTTGATTTCCGTACTTTCTTGCAGGGTTCCTATGGTAATGACATCTTTAATGGTGTGCGCACGAACCTTGACAAAAGCTCAGCATACTACAACTTGGATAAACGCCGTTTAGACCGTTGGACCGGTCCTAATTCAACAACCGATGTTGCCAATGCCAGAATGACCAATGCTGGTGATGGAAACAACGTTATGATCTCTGACAGATTTGTTGAAGATGGATCCTACATGAGAGTTAAAGAATTACAACTTGGTTACACACTTCCTGCATCTTTGACTGAAGCTATTAAGATCAACAAGCTTCGTCTCTATGTTGGTGTGCAAAATCTCTGGACCTTTACCAAATACACTGGTTTAGATCCTGAAGTTGGTGTTGGTCACCAGTCTCATGTTGAAAACTCCGGTGACGGTACTGTTGGTATTCTTGATATTGGTGTGGACAAAGGTACCTATCCTCAGTCCAGAACCATCTTTGGCGGAATTAACATGTCACTCTAATCCAAGGAAAAATGTAAAATGAAATTTTCAAATTTACTTCTAATAATGACAATTGGTTTACTTTATGTGAGCTGTAGTGATTTTCTTGACAAAACACCGCTCGGTGTTGAATCTGAAGAAAACTTCTTTAAAACAGAAGCCCAATGTATTAGAGGCTTGACTGCTGTCTACGATGTTGCTGCTTGGTCAGAGGCATGGCGCGGTGAGTTTATGGATTGGGTTTTAGGTGATATCTGCTCTGATGATGCTGTAAAAGGTGGTGGTGGTCCTGGTGACTTCCCCTACATTGATCTGATGGAGACTTTTAAATCAACTCCTACTATTGAACTGTTACCAGCCTGGTGGCGTGACAATTACCAAGGTATTTATCGTGCAAACTTGGTTATTGAGCGTGTTCCCAATTCTGATATCGCAGATGCAAAGGTAAAAGCAAGAATAATTGCTGAGGCTAGATTTCTTCGTGGTCACTTTTATTTCAACCTCCTCAAAACTTTTGGTGGCGTTCCATTGATTACAAAAGCATTGGAACCTTCAGAATATCAGAAGAAAAAAAATAGTCCTGCTGAATGCTGGGCACAGATAGAAGCTGATTTTACTGCAGCAGCAGCAGCTCTTGATACTGTTCCCCATAATAACGAGTTTGGTAGAGCCACAAAGGGTGCAGCTCTCTCTTACTTGGTAAAAGCACAAATCTTCCAGAAAAAATGGCAACCAGCATTTGATAATGCTGCCAAAGTCATTGCCTCTGGTAATTATGCGTTAATTCCTGATTATACAAAGATTTTTACCCAAGCTGAAGAGTTTGGTAAAGAATCTATCTTTGAGTATAACTATGTTTCACACAGTGGAACTGGTTGGGGAAATGCCAATGAGGGATCAGTCTCTTGTGTATTTCAGGGCCCAAGAAATCTCAAATATTTTACTGGTTGGGGATTTAACTGTCCTACACACAATTTAGACAGTGCCTTTGAAGCTGCCGATACTATTCGTGATGATGCGACAATTGTCTACCAGGGTGAATTACTCTACCCAGGAACAAATGACACACAGACTATTGACAATGCACCTTCACCAACCCTCATGATGAACCAAAAGGCTCAATGTGAGCATGGTGCTAAACCACCAGACATTAGTGGATCTCCTAATAACAGAAGAATTATCCGCTATGCTGATCTGCTGCTCTTCCATGCAGAAGCTGCCAATGAGCTTAGTAATCCTACTGCTGCATTAGCTTCACTCAATGCAGTTCGTGCCCGTGTTGGTCTTGCAGCAGTAACCACAACCGACCAAGCACAGCTTCGCACCGCTATCTATAAAGAGAGACGGGTTGAGCTTGCTATGGAAGGTCACCGTTTCTTTGATGTGGTTAGACAGGGACGGGGTGAAGCGGTTTTTGGTAAGTATGGTTTTATCAAGGGAAAACATGAGGTATTTCCGATACCACAGGCAGAGATTAATGCTTGCCCACTGTTGACCCAAAACCCAGGATACTAATGTCTGTATCTTTTAGAAATTTGGATTTTACAGCATTCGCGTGGCGATCACCCAAAACACCTCTATCAAAGCGCGAATGTATCCTCCTTAATACCTGCCCCGTTTTTAACGGGGTAGGTGTTCCTAATCAGCAATACGATTAGTTGTTTTTCGACGCTCCATAATTTCCCCATTGAAAAAAGTGTACTCGAAACTATACTATTAAGGGAGTATCTATATATTATTAAGGAAATTTTATTTATGATGTGGTTAATAGCAACAAAAAACATTTTATCTGAAAGAGAGCATTGTAATGACCTTCGATAGGATCATATCAAGGATTGTTCTTGATTGTACACGATTGGCATTGGCAGCTGTGGCTAGCTTTCTTCTCTTTATTATTCTACCTGTTATACATGAAATGTTCGGTATGGGCTCACGCCGTGAAAAAACACATGCTAATCAACAACGCATAATAGCAGAAGTTATTCAACCGGAAAAAAAGAAAAAGAAGAAGCGGGTCAAGCGTTTACGAAAACTTCAACAGGCACGCACCAGGTCAACCACAAGCTCCATGCAGATGAAGTTTACCCCCAATCTTGGCATAGAAGGCGATGACGGTGTCGCAGTAGAATCACAGGACCTTGAATTAATGATCTTTAATGAAGGTGAAACTGATGAGGATGTGATTCCTATGAAAACGACGCCCATAGCGTATCCCCAACGAGCACGAGAATTGGGCGTTGAAGGTGTGGTAAAAGTAAAAATGGTTATTGGACGAACTGGTAAAGTGGAGTCAGTACAAATTCTTAAAACTCCCCATCCCAGTTTTTCCTCCATAGTCCGGAAAACGATTCTTCGCTGGCGTTATCAACCGGCAATGAACAAGGGCGTACCAGTGAAAGTATACCGGACAAAAGAGATTGAATTTAAATTACGATAATTGTTAATACCTAATTTTCTAAAAACGTAAAAAAATAAACAAAGAATACAAGTAACTGTTTCAATACAAAAATTTGAATTATCCCATTTCATGATTATTTAATCGAAGGTGGTTCTATGCAAAAAAGGTGGTTTATTCCATTACTCTGTATTTTCTCTTTTTCCCTAATGGCAAGTGATGACGTTGACATTGACAATGAGATCCTTCGCCTTAAAAAAGAGCTTGCCCAAGTTTCAAAGCAGCGTAAAAAGGTACGCAAAGCAGCAAAGGAAGACAAAAAAGAGTTTTCCCAATACCAAAAACGTACCAAGGAGCGCTTTTCAGTGCTTGCTGCAGAGACCGACTCTGTCCGTAAAGAGGTTGGTGTTTTAAACAAGAAAAGTGCAGCCCTGGGCTCTACCTTGTATGGCTTAGAAGCACGCCAAAAAAATCTTGATCTTAAACAAAAGGGTTTACAGAAAAAATTAGTTGATCTTTGTAAAGCAGCAATTGAAATGACAAAGGCTGCTCCCCCGCTGTTATCTAAAAAATCTGCAGACGGCTTGGATTTCCTAAAAAGTGAGTTAGCTGTGGGAAGTATCGATAATATCGAGGGAATGGAGCGTTTAGTAAAAATTATCAATGACCTGGATGTGCAATTGATGAATATTGAAATTGCTCAAGGGGCTTCACCCATTCCACAGATTCAGGGAAATGTCTATCGCCTCAGAGTCGGTGGTGTTTTTGAAGCATCAGTCGACATCAAAGGAACCAAATGTGCTATTTGGAACACAGACAAGTGGGTCTTTGTTGATGATGAAGGCGTTGCATCGGAGATATTAGAGGCAGTTATGATCCGCGAAGGAAAGGCTCTTCCCGCCTTTGTTAAACTTCCCTACACTGTAGCTGACGAGGGAGGTACCAATGCGCAATAAAGTATGGTTTATTTTAGTATTGGTGATGTGTGCAGTCACACCACTTTTAGCAAAGCCGAGAAAGAAAAAACTCAATCCTAAACAACTGGAACTTAATTCCTTAAAGGCTCGACTAGAGTCAGCACGGGATTCATTGCAAAATGAGATAGCCAATCGTTGGAAAAAGAAGCAGAAATATGTTTCTCAACGTGAGGTAGACAAAGAGGAGCTTATCCAACTTCGTGATGATCAGGAACAATCATACCTTGAGCTCTCCCGTGTTAAAGAGGAGTGTTACAATCGGGAAAACAAAATTTCCGATGAACGGCGCAACCTCGATGAAAAGAAAGAACGTTGGCGCTATGTTGCAACAACCCTGGAAGGCTTTTTAGAAAAAGAAGCGGAACAGATCATTGAAATCTTCCCTATTGATCGCGAAACTCGTCGATTAGATTTGGAAAGCATTCGACGAGACTATGAAAAAGACACCAAAGCGATTGTTGCCTACAAGGGATTTATGGACTACAAATTTAAATACCTTAGCTTGGGATCTAAAATCACCTTGAGCAAGCATTCGGTTATAACTGACAATAGTGATAACCGCGAGCTCATGATTGCCCGCTTTGGCCACGTCTTTGGCTATGGTATGAGCTCGGAAAATCAATCCTATGTGATTCGTCAGACCGGTCGTTTAGGTATGAACCGCTTTAGCATTGAAGAGATTGGACAAACAGACTTGGCAACCTTTCTTGCTGAAGCTTATCCAAAGTGGGTACAGGCAGGTGTCCCTTCAGGAACCATTTTAACCGATGTTTTACAGAATGCTCAATCCAGTGAACTTATTACTGGTGTAAAAACAACCTTTCTTCAAGCAGCTACAAAAAAGCTTAAGGCTGGTGGACCGGTAATGATCCCACTTATGCTTCTTCCGCTTTGGGCACTGGTACTGATTCTGTTAAAGATCCTTCAATTGAGCAGCAAACACCGCAGTGGTGAAAATCTCAGCCAAAAAGTGTTGGCCGAACTTGATAAGGGCGACATTGCCAAGGCTCGTGATATTGCTACAAAAAAGAAGGGACTTGTCTCTGAAGTTGTGGTGGCCTGTTTAGACCACTCTGAATGGGACCGAGAAGCTGCAGAACAGGCAGTGGACGGTATCCTTATAAAAGAGGTGCCTCTTTTGAACAAACATATGGGAACCTTAGCAGTTATTGCTGGTGTTGCACCGCTTCTTGGTCTTTTAGGAACAGTAACGGGTATGATCAATCTCTTTGAGGTTATCACGCACTATGGTACGGGTGATCCTAAAATTATGGCCGGTGGTATTTCTGAGGCACTTATTACAACACAAACCGGTTTATCAATTGCTATTCCAATCCTCCTTGTGCATAACTACTTACGCAACCGTAAAGATGATATCAAGGCAGAGATGGAAAAGCACGCCATACAGATTTTAAATAAACTTTGGCCCAGTGGAACTAAGGCATGAACCTATTTAATCTCTTCATAACCCCCATTCAACGGGGTGGGCTTATCATGTGGCTGATCTTTGGTGTCTCCATTGTGGCGTGGTTTATTGGATTGGGAAGGCTCTTCTATTTGAAACGATATCAAATGGCACGGGACAAATTCCTCAAAAACCTCTCTGCAAAAGAGAAACAACAAGTTCAGCCCACTGGAATGCTCTTTTTCGATAAGCTCTTAAACAGACTACAATCAGAGTGTAAAGACAAGGATAGTTTTAATAACTTTTTTAACGAGTTACTGATTATCTCTTTTCATGAGCTTGAGCGTGGCTTGTCAACCATGAGTGCCTGGATCACGGCAGCCCCCCTCTTAGGTCTTTTGGGAACCGTGACTGGTATGATCCATACCTTTCAGGTGATTTTAAAATTCGGTATTGATAATCCTCATCTTATGACTGAGGGTATTAGTATTGCCCTATTGACAACCCAAGCTGGCTTGACTGTTGCCTTTCCGGCCATGCTCTTTCACAATCATCTTGTATCAAAGAAAAATATGTTGAAAACTGCGTTACTACGAGATGGTGAAGAGCTTATTTTCCGATTTCGCGGAAAAGATAAGGTACAAGGCGCTGTTTAATCAGTAACAAGGACTAATTATGAAAAATGATTTTTATTTAAATACGAGGTTAGCCAATGTTTAAAAAGCATAAATTTTTAGAACAGGAAAATGAGAATGCCAGCATAAACATGGAACCTCTTATTGATATGGTTTTCATTCTTCTGATCTTTTTTATCATAACCACAAATTTCAGTAGACAAACTGGTGTTGATGTTTCTAAACCAAAGGCCAAGAGCGCTGTTTCTCAGGGACAAAAGGTCATGCTGATCGGGATAACCCGTGAAGGTACGATCCATGTTTATGGGAGACAAACGACCATTGAACGGCTCCAGCATTTGGTGCAACAGGAAATAGCAAAACGACCAGATATGTCAATTGTTATTGTGGCTGACAAACAGGCAGAAATAGGAAAGGCTGTATCCATAATGGACCAGTGTGCCATGGCAGGTGCACCGAAAGTATCAATTGCTGCAAACACAGAAAACGATTAGGACCTGCTATGAACCGTACATGCAAATCTCTTTTTATCCTATTGATGGTTTTCTTTGCCGGTGTCAATGCGAACTTCTTGCAGAAGGCAAACTCCTACTATGAAAATGGCAAGTACAAATCTGCAGTTAAATACTACAAGAAAGCGGCGATTCAAGGTGAGAATCCGACGCTCTGCTATTTTAACTGTGCCAATGCCTATTTCCAACTGGATAGTCTTCCTCAGTCAATTTTGTACTACCAGGCATGTTTAATCAATGCGCCCGATTTTTTTAGGGCTCATTTGAACCTGGCAATTGCCTACTATTCACTCAATGATATTGGTGAATGTATTGCAACGCTCAACAAAGCATTAACCCTGGAGCCTGGTCACGAAAAGGCCTCCATGGTTCTTGCAGCATCCTATCGCCAGGCTGGTGCAGAGGTTGAGGCAGCAATTCTCTTTGAGAAAGTCCTCTTAGAGCATCCTGAGAATGAGGACATCTACATTGCCTTAGGCGAGATTTATCGAGACCTTAGTGATGTTGATGAGGCTATTCGATGGCTTTCCCAATATCCTTCCAGCGGTAAAAAATTGGAATATGTTTTTCAACTTCTGGCAGATATATACAAAACCGACGAGAACCTTGAAAAGACTCTCTATTTTCTACGAAAAGCCTTTGAACTCAATCGTGAGAACAAATGGGTCTATTACCGTATTGCCCTTCTCCATCAACAGATGGGTAATGAGTTTTTGGCCTTTGAGGAGTCGAAGAGAGGATTGGAACTCTTTCCCGATTTTGCCGAGCTTGCCCTGTTTACAGGAAACTGTGCATTTAAACAGGAAATGTACAATGAGGCTGAGCGTTTTTACAATCATGCCTATAAGCATGGCAGTGCTGGCGCCTTAGTTGGCCTTGACAACATCCGTGTTGTGCGTAATAAACAGCGCGAGATGGAAGAGTATCAATAGTATCCACAGCAGTAAAAAACTTTTTCTATACATCAATCTAACAGGGAAATAAATTTCCCTGTTAGATTTTTCCCAAGTCCCTCATTAACCACATACTCCCATTTTTCACATCTTTATTCTTGAAATATTTACATACAAATTCCTACTTTAAACCTTTCCATAGGATTCGAATCAATCAATGATGTACAATTTTTCGATGCTTTTTATCCCCTTCAATCGCACCGCATAGATGTTTGGGAGAAGCGAAGATCTGTTCGAGCCCAAAGGGCGAGTTATCGAAGCGCCAAACAGCTATGCGAAAAGTGCGATTGCGGGGTGTGTTTCTTTGCAAACTTTCTTTGCACAAGCAAAGAAAGTTTGGCTGCTGTCGGGCAGTGTCCCGACAATTTGTATATCTATCTTACAAAATTATTGCTACTTTTATTAAGCTTTCTTTTCGGAATTCGAGCCCCCTTCTTCTCTTTTTCCGCAATATAATCCTTAGGATCCTTTAAAAACTCATCCCTACAGGGACCACAGGCAAAATAATAACGGACTGAGTCAATATCCGCAAAATAGGGCAAGGTGTCTACTTTGTTTCGTTTTTTATAAGCCTTGATACTATCAATAATAATACTATCGCTAACCTTTTTTGCCCTATCAATAGTAACTGGTCCTCTTGATAGCTGTTGACTTTTTGCAGGAACTCTTTTAATTGGTTTTGGCACTCTTTTTCTTGAAGAGAAATAGAGCGCACCTCCTAACAGAGCAATAAGGTATACAATTGAGATAACAGCAACAAGTTTTGGATTTTTCATTAGGTATTAAAGCGAACCATTTAAAACAATATTGTCAATCAACCGGGTTTGCGACTCAGCTGTTTTGCAGGCTGTGGCAATAAGGGCTGTATCAGAAATAGTCTCCAATGGTAGGAGGCTGTTTGTATCAACAATTGAGACATACTCCGGTGTAAAGAGGGATGCATTATTGTACTTGGTGCGAATACAATCGATAAGAGTACTACTTTTTCGATCACCTTTTTTCCAAGCATCTCGGGCTTTTATAAGGCCAGCATATATTAGCGGAACCTCTGCTCTTTCAGAAGGGGTCAAATAACTGTTTCTTGAACTAATTGCAAGTCCATCTTTCTCCCGTTGGGTGGGAACAATGTCCAACTGCACAGGAAGATTTAGGTCCATAACCATTCTCTTAAGCACCAGGACTTGCTGAGCATCTTTCTGACCAAAGACCGCACTATCAGGCATGACAATATTAAACAATTTTAACACAATGGTGGTCACTCCTGTAAAATGACCAGGTCGTTGTGCCCCTTCTAATACAGAAGTTAATTTGTCAACAGCCACATGGGTCATAAAGTTTGATGGATACATAAACTCAGGTATAGGGGCAAATACAATATCACACCCCTGCTCTTTGGCGAGTTGACAATCTTTCTCAAAGGGACGAGGGTATCGGTTTAAATCCTCATTTTTACCAAACTGCTTTGGATTGACAAAAATGCTCATGACGGTAATATCGCAGGTCTCTTTTGCTCGTTTTAAAAGTGCTAAATGACCTTCATGGAGTGCACCCATGGTTGGCACAAGGCCGATCTTTTTGCGGTCACGTCTCAACTGAGTGCATAATTTTTGCACTTCTTGCGGATTGTCAATAATGTTCATTAGTCTAAAGTCTCTTTTTGTTCGTCAATAAGGGCGCGGTCAGAGGTGTTGAGAGGACGATAAAAGTTGCTGCCAAACTTGGCACTATGGATCTGTTCTATTATGTCAAAGAGATACTCCTCGTTTGACACATAGTCGATATCATTGGTGTTTACAACTAACACTGGAGAGTCACTATAATGAAAGAAATAGTGATTGTATGCTTCGTTCAGGGTTTCAATGTAGGAACGATCCATATTGAACTCAAAATCTCTTCCCCGTTTCTCAATTCTTTTAAGCAATACATCAGTCGAGGCTTGAAGATAGATCACAAAATCTGGTTTAGGAATCTTTGTCTCTAAGGTTGAGGTAATGGTGTTGTAAATTGCCATTTCATTCTCATCCAGATTGATACTTGCAAAGAGTGAATCCTTGGCAAAAATATAATCTGAAACAGTGACTTGATGAAACAGATCCTGCTGAGCAAAGTTTTCTGTTAGCTGTTTATACCGGGACAAAAGAAACCAAAGTTGCGTTTGAAAGGCTGCAGATTTACGATTTTTATAAAACTCTGATAGAAAGGGATTGCCCCCAACCGATTCAAGCAAGAGTCGGGCATTGAAGTTTTCAGCAATCATCTTGCAGAGCGATGTTTTACCAACACCGATTACTCCCTCAATGCAGAGATAATTAAGTTTTTGTGGAAGTGAATGTCGTAAATCGCTCATGATCATTTGCCTTCATATTGAAATATACTTTAAAATATATTTTCGTAAAGGAATTTATCACATCAACATGCTCTTTAATTGTCATTAAAAAAGCAATCGGGGGGAAAAGTTCCCGCCATTGCAAGCTTCCTTCGCGCTTTATAACTGCTTACATCTATAAAACCAGTTTCACCTAGACGGTGAACCTGCTTTTTTAGGCAAGCAGATAACAAAAGCCCTCAGGTGATCTTGCAAATTCCCCCTTGATACCTTATTTGATAAAAAAAAGTAATACAATACAATTACCACAACATAACATCTCTCAAACAGATTTATAAGAATGAAATTTGTTGTGATTGGACTTGTTGAGGCATTTCTTTAAAGATTGTTTTAAATGGCTTGTTTAGAATTGGATGAACAAACTCAGGGGCAATTTCATTGATACCTTCTATGCAAAAACGCCTGTTTACTGTCTCTGGATGAGGAATGGTTAATGTGTTGTTGTTGATATTTGAATGGCCAAAAAAGAGTATATCTATATCTGCTGTTCTTGCCTTTTTAGTACTTTTTTCTGTTCTACCTAAGGAAGTTTCAATAAGTTCACAATTTTTTAGGAGTTCGATGGCTGTTCTTTTATAGGTTCCACTAATGATACAGTTAAGATAGTTTTGTTGCTTATGGGGTACACCAACCGGTTCAGTCTCCATCAATCGAGACTGTTTTAAAGGTCCTAAAAGGAGTGAATTTAATTGGGCTATCATGGACGAGATGTACCCTTCTCTATCTCCAAGGTTACTTCCTAATGATAATATTACCAGAGACATAGAAGCATCTCTTTGGTTATTACTTTAAGTGTCATATTTAAATTGGGTTTAAAACGACAAAGTTTTCCTATAGGTATTATCTTAAAAAATAAAGTATAGCTGCTGTTGGGCAGTGTCCCGACGATCTAAAAGGAAGAAAAAGCGGCATGGCATCAATGGCCATGCTACAGATTGAATATTTATTAAAATATATCTTTTACAATAGAAATTATAAACTGGATATTATGGTTTCAATGGGTTTTCGCGATGTTTAAAGGAGGTGACTTCACCATACTCCCGCAGAATCATCTCAATCTCTTTTTGCTTGCCCACTGCAATAATTACAAAATGATCTGATTTAAAAAACTCCTTAAGAGCATCTCGGATACTTTGAGCAGTAATGGGAGACAAATGTTGAGAGTAGTCTTCTATGAAACTATTCTCCCTACCATAGAAGCGAAGCCACAGTAATTTCTCTACAATATTGGGAATTCCCTCCAGTTCAAAGGCCATATTGCCCAGAGCGAACTGTTTGGCTTTCTCTACCTCCTCATTTGTAGGACCCTGTTCACAAAATTCCCGATACTCATCAAAAATTGAGAAAAGAACCTCTTTGAGATGCGAATTCTGGGTGGTTGTTGAAACAGTAAAGGCACCGAGTCGTTTATTGGTTACTATTTGAGAGACGATACCATAGGTTTTACCAATTTTACTTCTAATACGGGACATCAATCGGGAAGAGAAGTTACCACCACCAAAAATAAAATTTGCCAGAGCAAGGTTTACTCGGGATTCATGCATTTCTGGGATTGCAGGATGCCCGATAAGTAAGGTTGTTTGAGAGAGCTCTGGTTTATCAACAATTCTAACTCTGTTATTTGGTAACACCGGATCTTTGGCGGAAAAAGCAGGACTTGAAGACCGCTTCTTTGTCCAACTGGAAAAGAGCGACTCCCACTCTTTTTGCATCTCCTCTTCGGTCATTGCACCAGCAACAATGATAGTACTCTCCTCTGCAGTGCAATACTGAGCATAGTAATCCTTTATGTCCTGTAGTGCAATATTTTTTACTGTATAAACAGAATGCTTGCGCCCTGCTGGATGTTCTGCACCAAAAAGTGCTGCATTAAAATGCTTACCTGCAAGCACTGATGGATCAGAAAACTCTGCATTTAATCCAGTGAGCATCTCCTTTTTTAAACGGGCAAACTCCTTTTCATCTAAGGCTGGATTGCACACCATATCCCAAAAGAGTGGCACTATTTCCTGAGACACACTTTTTAGCATTCGTACACCCAAGGTCAAACATTCATCTTTAAGGTCAGCAAATAAGGAGGCACCCGATTGCTCTATTTTCTGGGAGAAAACCTCGCTTGAGTAGGTTTTGGTTCCCTTTTGTATAAGACCAAGGGCAAGCTCAGCCGTGCCCTCAAAGGATGGTTTATCCAAATATCGACCTATAGGGATCTGAAGGGTCACAGTAACTATGGGGTGGGTAAAATCAGGAATTAACATGCAATGCATGCCATTTGACAAATCATATTCCTTCATTGGTGGAAAGGTAAAATCCATGAAAATCGCTTATCCCTTTGGTAAAAATCGTCTAAAAAATCCCACAACAAAGAGCAGGAGGTTCATTTTTTTTGGTCGAAGATAGAGGGTGTGCCTATTAGTACTATTCCAATACTTTTTGGCTGTATCAATTAACTGCTCTTTTTTCAATGTTTCCAAGGCCTCTAATTTTTTTACCCACAACTGATAATCGCCATCAACGGTTTCTGCATAGCCGATTTTCTGGCAGATATGCTCAGCTGAGTACATATCAAAAGTACGGGAGGTAAGAGCGATGTTTTTAACTTTTTCCATTTCGTCATCTGATATGCCCTTATCCTTGATAATCTCAAGCTGCTTGTTAAGTCCAATCTCCACCTTTTTATACCCCATATCCGGGGTAAATACTGCGAAGAACATGGACATTCCCGCCTGTTTTAAGGAGTGGTTCATACCACCGGCCATAACTGCTAACGATTGCTTTCGTACCACTTCTCTATGAAGTCTGCTTGATTCACCTTGGGAGATAATTATCTGCAATATATCCAAGGGAAGAATATCCTCTTGACCTGAAGCTGGAGCAGGGTACCCAGTAATAATGATGGGTACATCAAAATTTACTCGCCGCTTCATCCAAACACCCTTTCTATTTTGTTCATAGAAGGGTACTACTTTATTTTCTTGCGTGGAGTTCAATTTTTGCTGTCGTGGAAATTGCCCGAATCGCTCCTCTACCATAGAAAACACCTGCTCCGGGTTTTTAAAATCGCCAACCACAACTACTGTTGCGTTGTTGGGTGCATACCATTTCGAATAGTACTCTTTAAGATTTTCCACTGTTACCGAGGATATATCCTCGATCACCCCTAAGGGAGATACTTGATAGGGATGATCCTGATAGAAGACTGTCCGGAATTCCAAAAAAGCCTTGGCCACAGGATTATTCATATAGGTATGGTACTCTTCAATGATCACATTTCGCTCAGTTTCAAAGATCTCTGGATCTAAGGTGAGGTTGACCATCCGGTCCCGTTCAAGGTCAAGAATCATGGCCAGGTGATCTTTGGGAACACTATTAGTATAGGCTGTGATATCCTCTGCTGTAAAAGCATTGCAATGGCCCCCTATATCATTAATCTTACGGGCATGCTCCTCTGACGCAACCTCCTTTGATCCTCGAAACATCATATGCTCGAGCATGTGCGAGAGGCCATAAATTCCTTTATGTTCATTGGCGCTACCGGTTTTATACCATACTTGGACGGCGACCACAGGAGCGTCACTCTTTTTTAAACAGATTATTTTAAGGCCGTTATCAAGGGATTTTACAGAGATGGTATCAAGCAAAGTTGGCTGCATTCGTTATATGCCTTTTCCTGTTATACTATCCGTGATTCGATTGGCATAGAAGTCAACAATATAGTTTATTGTAAGCTTGCCAAACTGTGCGTCTGGGGGAGTTGTCACTTTTGATGTTGAGCATTGAGGGAAAAGCTTGCGAAAGCGATCAGGATCAGCACCACGTTTATGCCACTTTTTATATATCTCAGGATTGATACTATCTTTCTTCATGCTTTTGGTTGAGCGGAGCATAAACGGTTTGAAATAGCTAATCATACTAAGAAGAGCATACTCTGTTCTTCCTAATTCCGCTCCTTGGACATTCTTTGCAATAAAGTCTCTGATCTCCTTCTCCTGCTGCCAGGAGAATTGGGTGAGCGTTATTGTTGATTTTTTTATAGAATCAATCCGCTTAATTGACTTTTCAAGGAGGTCTTTATTCTCAAAGGAACCATTTATTAAATACAATTTTTTAATTCCCCAATGCTCACTGTCCCTGGCCATATTTGCAATAAGGGATTCAAAGATGTTTCTTTTTACACCAATGCTCCCACCAAAGGCTCTAAAGGGAGTGGTATTAGAATATGATAACAAAGGAGCATAGAGAAGATCACATCGATCAGCAATGCTTTTGGTAATAAAGGAGGTTACCTCATTTATCAATCCAAGAGTGGCGTTTGCTCCCACAGGCTCCAATCCACCGATTGGTATCAAAAGGTATGGCTTTGTAGCGACCCTCTGTTCGATCTCGGTGAAGGTAAGCTCTAACAAGGCATTGGAAGAGGTTTTTGGCGAATGTACCATGATTTGATTTTACTGTATCGATTATAGTAAGTCCATAGATAAAACATGCTATAAATATCCATTTAATTACGTATCTATGGGTTTAAAATTCCTATCAAATATAGTTTACGTAAAAAGAACCTAGCTCTTGGTAGCGGCATTATTCCTTTTTAACCAAAAATCAAAGGAACGCCCAGGTACAAAGATATCCAATCCAATTGATGGTTCAGCAAGAGCATTTTTTACAACATGGGACTGATTGCCAGGGATAAACACTGCATCACCCTCCCCTACTTCAAGCTCTCCCTCTTCTTCGGTTACAATGGCAAGTCTGCCCTTTAAAACAACAAGCACCTGTGCATTGGGATGTTCATGTATGGGCGAAGCATGGCGTGGTGGCTTTACAAAGTGCTCAATGGATATCTCCTTTTCTCCACAGAGACAAACTCGCTTCCAATCCTTTTGCGGTTCATACTGTTCTGCTTCAGAAAATCTAATAACCTTCATGTACCTATTTCCTTTTTTTTACTAATCAAAGTGTGGCAATTGTTAATTTAGTATTAACACAATATACCTACTGCATGGCACACAGCATGATAAAAGAAAGGACCTAGAGAAGTTCATTTCTGACTGTAGTGAAATGCAAATTATTTTGGCTTACCGCGCTTCGCTTGCAATGACTCACAAAAACATAGAATAGTAATTATCCCTGATTTAAATATTTTGCATGCATTTTTCTTATAACAAAAAAGGAGATTTCATATATGATACGATGCATCTTCCCTATCGCATTACTCATTGTTAGTATCCTTGCAATCAACCCTCTCTGGAGTAAATCTATGAAAAAAGAGCAGACCTTGATTACACTTCCCGCCCCTAATACAACAGGAGCATTCCCCATAGAACAGACCCTTCTTCAGAGACGGTCAGTCCGAAAATATGCAGAAAAGGCACTCACCATTCAAGAGGTGTCACAACTGCTCTGGGCTGCCCAGGGTATCACAAGCCCAAGGGGTTTGCGAACCGCCCCTTCAGCAGGGGCGCTTTATCCTTTAGAAACCTTTGTTGCTATAGGAAATGTTGAAGGAATTGACCCTGGTATATACCACTATAATCCTGAAAAACATAGTCTAACCCAAAAAATTACCAGAGACAAACGGGCAGAGCTTTCAGAGGCTTGTTTAGGACAGAGCTATGTTGCCAAAGCACCACTCTCTCTTATACTTACCAGCGTGAATTATAGAATTATCAATCAGTATGGGGAACGGGGAATTCAATATATCCATATGGAGGTTGGTCATGTGGGACAAAACATTGCCCTTCAAGCAGTAGCTCTAAAATGTGGCACCGTGATGATTGGTGCATTTACCGATGCAAAGGTACATAAACTTCTTAATTTAGACAAAGAAATAGTACCGCTTTATATTATCCCTGTGGGAAAGGTTGAATAGGCTCCTGCTAATCCAGTAACTCCCAGATCTCATTGAACTCAAGGTCAAACTTCTCCATGGCTTCAAGCACATGGTATTCCTTTGATTTGTCCGAAGTCTGGTGCCTCTTTTTAACCCATTCTGCTGCTTCTTGTGCTTTTTGTTGAATAGCTGGTGATTTTTCATATAGTGAATTAAGACTTTCTTTTTCACAATCAGAATCATTGCCAATAGCAGTAACAATAATGCCTGAAATCAACACAATAGCACCAACCGTACCGGTGATAGAGCCTGGTAACCAGGCAAAATTTCCATTGGCCAAGCCAACAAATATTAAAAATCCTCCAACACTCAGCATACCGCTACCTACTCCCATGAGTGTCTTCCCCACTCGTAACCGCTGCTTACCTCGGCTACCTGTACCTGAATCACCACCGCTTTGTAATGAGCTTGCTCCAATGATAGGATTAGACCCACAATACTCTTGAGACTCGTTAAACAATGATACAACATACTCTTCATCCCAATTCTGAGAAAGGTCACGGCGAGTATTCGGTGTAATGCCGCTACGAAAGGCCACTCTATCAACTTTTTCAATTATTTCATCAATGGTTGTGCTATAGTTTCGACGTCGTAATGCACGGGATGTACGATTAAACATAGTATGCATGTGGGTTAGTCGCTGGTCGGGAACCCTTGTTTTGCGTCCCTCTTTGTCAACGGTGACTTGAAAGGCTTTTAACATATCTGGATCTTTCTTGAGAGTTTCATGGACTGCCTTACGTTGCTTTTTTGTAGTGTTTTCAAGAAAGGTTGTCATACCTAAAATAGAACGATCAAAGAGTCCGGCATTTTCATGCAACAACGCCTGAATTTTTGGATGGGCCTGATCTTTGAGGGACAAATCACCAATAGTGCCTATAAGAAGCATTGATTTTATACTCTCGCGAAAGAGATTGCAATCCGCTCCCTGATTGACCATGTAAGCCGAAGGTACTGAAAAAAGATCGTCCTGATCAATGGTATGGTTAATGCGGTCAAGCTGATTACAGACCTCTCTGATATCAACTGGCTTAGTTGTCTTTTTATATTTACCCGAGGTGTTTGAACTCGCAGAAATTGATATAGCTCCCGCTGTAGCCAATGTCGCAGAAAGACTTTCTAAAAATCTTCTTCTATCCATTCTATTTTTATTCCTCTCTTCTTATTTTATTGTATTCCAAGTTAAAACTCTACAGCAAATCCATGTTCCATGATCATCAAATTTCGCATATCAAAGATAACTATATCCTTATCTAATCGTATAGCATAACCAAGGGCACTATAAAAACGAAATGAATCGAATCCAGTTTGAAAAAGCAGACGAGGTCCCACATTGAAGGAATTATCTTCTACATCCGTCAAATCTCTTCCACCTGGAGAATTAAAATCTTCTCTTACAGCAGTATGACGAACAAAGAGTGTTGAAATTCCAAGAGACAGGTTGGCAAATCGATTATCAACAACGGGAATGGTTCCATTAATCCCAAAAATGTGTCTTTTTATGTCGTAATAGTAGGTTTCATGATAGCTATTGCCAAAACGATTTTCTCTATACGGTGGTCCAAGCCCCATAAATCCAATGGCATAGTACACATTAGCAATAACTCTTCTTGTTTTAATTCCTGCCTTGGCCATAACTATGGCTGATTGAGCACGTTTCTTACCAAAAAATAACAGATAAGCAGAGGGAATTACTTGAAATCGAATCTTTTTTGGGGTCAGAGTAATTTTACCAACCTTGAGGTTTCCGACCACCCCCTTTTCTACATCACTACAATACCCATCTTTTCGGCCTTCAATGGTATATTTCCCCTCCTTTAATTCAAGCAAAAAACGTTCATGTTTACCCTGGCTCTTATCATTTAAAAAGATCTCTACCTCTGGATCACCGGTAAACACAGCTAGGCCCTGTTTAGGGGGTAATGCTCCCTGCCACCCCACAGTTTGTGGATTTTGATCTGTTGAATCCTTATGCACAACAAGGGCCCCCTTAAGGTTATATTCTTCATTGGAGACAACATTTCCCAGTTCATCATACCCTATCCAAGTGCCTGTGCGTACACCATTGGTATACATTCCCTTAATCTTGAGTTTTCCATTGGGAAAATATTCTTCATAGGCTCCGTGTAAAATACCAGCTTCATTGACAGTGGATTTAGATTGTATTGTTCCGTCTTCATAGGTTGTTGCTAGTTCCTTCCCAAAAGAGCTCTGTATACTCATTATTATCAATACACATAACACACTGGTTATGATCTCAATTTTTATCATTGCATATGTCCTTTTATATGTCTCACCTTTGATTTTTTATGTTTCTTATCAACAACAAACACAAAAATGATTTATTAGCGCTTACTTTTTTCCTACTTTCTATTACAAAGATCATACCAATTATAGCTAACACTGTATAACTAATTGGTTTAATAATAGGTAAGAAAACTTATTAACCTTTTTGTTTAGATCCTGCTTAAACCATTTTTGCAACCTTTTCATCGCCAAGGTCGCAATATTGCAACCACAGTTCAATATCACTCCAATAATTATTAATTAGTCTCGTGTTAGAATATTGTTTTGGTACAGCAAATTATTTCATTACCCAGCAAGATGTCACAAATCATATTTTGTATATGTAAAAAGGATTCATGGGGTATGATAGAGATTTTCTGCAACTAATGCAAACTTAAATCAAACTAAAGAATCTTCTGGACATGTTCTATCAAAGATGAGACATCCAATACGTTTGCATTCCTTAACTAACGCATTTGGTTAACAAGTAATACCACCAATATATTCGAGGTTATCTATGTCTACAGAGAACTCAATAGGACTAAAAGATTTAAAAGTCCTTTATCAGCATATGAATGAGGGTGTGTGCCTTCATGAAGTTGTATATGATGACAAAGGTACCCCCATTGACTATAGAATTGTAGATGTAAACCCCTCCTACGAAGCAATCACCAACATTCCTAAAGAAGAGGCTGTTGGTGCCTTAGGATCAGAAGTTTACAAAGTTGGAGAGCCTCCCTACTTGGAACTCTTTACCGGTGTTGCAGAAACTGGAAATCCAGCGGAGGTTGAAATATTTTGGCCTCCCATGCAAAAACATTTTCGTATTGCCATAATTTCTCCTCAACGGGGAAGGTTTTTTACGATCTTTTTTGACATTAGTGATGTTAAGAACGCCGTAGAGAAAAGAGAAAAGAGTGAAGCGAAATACCTCGACCTCTTTACCCGCTATCCTATTGGATTGGTGATCTCCCAAGTAAAGGATGGCACGGTTATCAACTGCAACGAATATATTGCCACTATGCTTGGCTATCCTGATAAAGAGAGCTGTATTGCAGAGTACTCATCACAAAAACACTATGCCCATGCAGAAGATCGTGAGAAGATGATTGAGCTTCTTAGAAGTAATGGTAAGATCGAAAATTATGAAGTGGAGCTAATAGATTGCAACAACAAACATTTTTGGGTGCTTTACAGCGCGCGAATCGACGGTGACATCATTGAAGGTGCAGCCTTGGATATCACCTCTAAAAAGGCCATTGAGCGCTCTCTATTGGAGAGCGAAGAACGATATTGTCGTCTTGCCAATGCAACCCATGAGGCTATAGCTATTTCTAAAGCCGGTAAGATCATTGATGTGAGTAAGCAAATAGAAGAGATATATGGCTACACTCCTGAAGAGGTAAAGGAGATTGGCTTAGAAAAATTAATCCATCCCGACGACCTCGAATATGTCCAAGAAAACATTAAAGAGTTCTATCAAGGCCCCTATCGCCATAAAGGAATAAGCAAGGATGGAAAAACGATTCATCTAGAAATCAGGGCAGACACAATCCAAATTCAAGGTGAAGAGCATCGCTTAACTGTGATCAGAGATATCACTGATCTAATGTCAATGCAGGACAGCCTGTTTCAATCAGAAAAGATGCGTGCCATTGGTCAACTTGCCGGTGGTATTGCTCACGACTTCAACAACCAATTGGCTG
This sequence comes from Chitinivibrionales bacterium, assembly GCA_028278335.1. Lineage (GTDB taxonomy): Bacteria > Fibrobacterota > Chitinivibrionia > Chitinivibrionales > JANQEN01 > JANQEN01. Next base: position 166,407 of record JANQEN010000146.1, read on the forward strand.
GTATTGTTGGATTTGCTGATGTTTTAAGGGAAAAATTGACCTATGATAGTGAGCTTGCATACTTTGCCGAAAGTATTCTCCTTACGTCACAGAGAGCCGCAGACTTGACATCTCAACTGCTCGCCTTTGCTCGCAAAGGTAAATATCTAACTGTTGCCATTGATCTCCACAAAATTATAATGGAAGTGGTCAACATCCTCAATCGCACCATCGATAAAAAGATTGCAATTAAAAAGAGTTTCAAAGCAGAGTACCCCCTCACCAAGGGAGACCCAACGCAAATCCAAAATGCAATTATGAATATCGCACTTAATTCGCGGGACGCCATGCCCAATGGAGGTGAGTTGATTTTCTCAACATCAATTGTTTCTTTGGATGAGACCTATTGTACTAAAACCCCCTATGAAATTATCCCCGGTGACTACATATTACTTTGTATTACTGATTCGGGTATTGGTATAGAGCATAGCATGCAGAAAAAAATATTCGAGCCCTTTTTTACCACAAAGGACCAAGGCAAAGGCGCCGGTATGGGTCTGGCATCGGTATATGGCACTATTAAAAATCATGGTGGTGCAGTTAATGTATACAGTGAACCTGGTCATGGCACAACCATGAAGCTCTATTTCCCAGTAAATGATAGCAAAAAACAGGTTCAACTGCAAGAGCATAAAGAGAGTCCACCGATTACTAGTGACGCCTTCATTCTTATTGTGGATGATGAGCAAGTAGTCCTTGATAGCACTGCAAAAATGTTAGAGATCACCGGGTTTAAAACAGCAAAATGCAGAACCGGTAAAGAGGCCATTGACTTTTACCAATGTCATTGGAAAGAGATCGACCTGGTTATCCTGGATATGGTCATGCCCGAATATAGTGGCAAAGAGACCTTTCTTGCTTTAAAAGACATAAATCCAGACATCCTAGTGCTTTTAAGTTCTGGCTATAGTCTAAATGGAGAGGCAAACACAATCCTCAAAGAGGGAGTCAAAGGATTCATCCAAAAACCTCACAAACGCTTGGCTCTTTCACAGAAGATAATTGAGATATTAAGAAAACAGGGGAAATGAATTATTATAGGTAGCCTTTAGTTAAATAATAAATTTTGTTTGAATCTATGAATTTTAACCCAGATTATGCAGTAGGAGTAGATGTAGAAGTGCAAGATTATGATTTAGTAAGGCTTGAAGGTTTTGAAGGGCATATCTACAAGGTGATATGGCCGAAAAGCCGAAAAGTCTTAGTGGGCATAGGATTGTGCTGCTACG
>JANQEN010000171.1 GCA_028278335.1 Chitinivibrionales bacterium
ATGCTCAACCTGATTTTTAATATAGGCTATGACACTATCACGATGGGAATGTGATAGTGTAAAAGCTCCATATTCATTTTGCCATCCTTGAAAGTTAGGGAATACACTTTCTTTCTCAATCCAATATCTGCTCCCTGTTTTCATATCACGTATGAGGTTTGCCAAACATATTGTTGAATGAAGGCTTATTATCATGTGAATATGATCCTCTGTACCACCCATCTGATAAAGATGACATGTATTGTTTTTAAGAATTCCCCACAAATAATTGAAAAGATTCTTTCTTTGTTCTTTGTGTAATACTGGTAAACGATTTTTTGTTGAATAAATAATGTGATAATAAATCTGTGTGTATGACACGATAAGGCTCCTTATAATTGGACCTCTTCGAGGCCCTGATCTCTTTTAGAACTCGTTTACCCCAGGTTCCTTCGTCACCCGGGGCTATTCAAGGTTATACCCCTTCGGGGACAAGTGAGAAACATTGTGACATTGGAAATTTACTTTTTATTTCCCGTTTGTAACATAATGATCGATCAAAAGACTTTATTTTACCAATTCGACTCACTTTAATTAATATAGATACCAGTAACCCATAAAGCCAATCAATTCCAGAGCACTAATTAATTACCTTTAATCCATTTAAGCCCTATTAAAAGACCAAAAGTATATCTAACCCAACCAAATATCCTCATTGCACAGAGCTACGTATTTTTGGTAAACCCTTTATCAACAAAGGATGGGATAATAATTTTTTACTATAATACGTGCTTTAAATTGTTGTGAATCCCATGATTTTATGCTTTCTATGTATCAAAACCCCCAACAAAACAAAATTCGCCCCATACCCTCAATTCCCAAATATTCCATAAAAAACTACCCGGTAATGGGCAAATATTGAGATTTCTATATATCAAAAAACTTTTTGATATATAGAAATTGAAATGTCCCACTAACAAAAAATTTTTCGAAGGTGGGATATCGAAAAAGGTGAGTGCCAAAAAGTTTTTTAAAGTGGGGACATTGAAAAAGTTCAGTATCAAAAAACTTTTTGATGTATAGAAATTGAAATGCCCCACCATCAAAATTTTTTTCGAGGGTGGGTAATCGAAAAAGGTGAGTACCAAAAAGTTTTTTAAAGTGGGGACATTGAAAAAGTTCACAGTCAAAAAAGTTTTTGATACTTATAAATTGAAATGTCCCATGAACAAAAAGTTTTTCGAAGGTGGGGAATTGAAAAAAGTGAGTACCAAAAAACTTTTTGATTCGGGGGAATCTCAATAAATCCGAATCAAAAAAGTGTGCGACTATCAGATTTTTCAATGTGAGAGCACTTAAAAACTTTGTGATTCTCCATCATCGTATCATCTGTTGAGGAAATTATTTCTTTAGTTCTGAGCCTGGGCATAGTTAATGGGAAAATAATTTGTTATATGCGGATCTTTAACGGATCATCCTATAAAAACGCTGTGGACAGCCAGGGCACATAGGTAATCAAAAGGACAGAAATAAGCATGGTAATCAGAAAGGGAATTACATGCTTATACACTTTAATGAGTGGTTCGTTAAAGCGGAAGGAGGAGAGGAAGAGATTGATTCCCACTGGGGGGGTGAGGTAGCCAAGCTCAAGATTCGCTAAAAAGATAATGCCTAGATGAATAGGATGGATACCATAGGCTTCTCCTAAAGGGATAATCAGGGGCACTACCACCATAATGGCAGAGAAGATATCCATGAGACAGCCAGTGATGAGTAGGGCAATGTTTAGGAGAATGAGAAAAACATACTTGGAGTGGATATGCTCGTGACACCACTCTGCCAGAAGCATGGGCACCTCTGCATCCACAATATAGTAAGAGAGGCCCTTGGCAACAGCCAGTATGATAAGGACACCACCGATAATCGGCACACCCTTAAGGAAAACCGAAAAGAGGTTGCGATATTTAATATCCCTATGAATGACCACTTCAATAAAAAGAGCATAGAGAACCGTAAGGGCGCCGGTCTCGACGATAGTTGTATAGCCCTTAAAAAAGCTAATGAGCACCACAAAGGGCAAAGATATTTCCCAGGCAGCACTTTTAAAAGCGGTGAGGGAATTTTTAAGGTTGAAGGGTGTTTTTTGTGCTTTGCTTTTTTGTGCATAGATCACGCCAATGATTGCCACGGCAACCACCATGAGTGAGCCTGGAAGAATACCAGCAATAAACATCTTTTTAATATTGATATGGGCAACAACACCATAGAGAATAATTGGCAAGCTGGGGGGAAAGAGTAGTCCTATACTGCCGGAGGCAGTTAAGAGACCGGTGGAAAAATTTTTAGGATATTTACTTTTGATAAGTATATAGGAAAGAAGACCGCCCAGGGCAAGAATGGTAACACCTGAAGCACCGGTAAAGGTAGTAAAAAAGGCGCACACAATGGTTGCCATAATGGCAAGGCCCCCAGGAAGCCAGCCAAAGGTCGCCTGGAAAAATCCCACCAGTCGTTCCCCAGCCTTACTTTCCGAAAGAATGAATCCTGCCAGAGTAAAGAGTGGAATAGTAGGAATGATATCACCGGTCAACATGGTATACACTTCATTGGGTATTGTTTCTAAGGCTCCACCGGAGTTGTAAAAGAACACAGCGGTGAGGCCTCCCAACACCACAAAGATCGGCGTGCCTATAAAGGTTGAAGCTAAAAGAACGGGAAGAGTAAACCAAATAACCAAACCAGTGTAGTCCCAGGGAATAAAGGAGATCAATAAGGGAACCACTATTCCACAGGCTGCAATGATTTTAGAAACCCACGAGGAGGGCGCCTTAAGAATAAAGCGAAGGGTAATAAAGGCAAAGCCAATGGGGATGATAAAGACCACAGTCTTTACTGGAAAGAATCCTATCATACGGCCCGGTGTCAGGCCTACCTGGACAAAGGAGTAAGCGTTCCAGGTAAAGCAGGCACAGACTGCAGTTGAAATAAAAGCGGAGACTGTTTTTACCCAGCGCTGTTTCTGTTCAGAAAGGCAATCAATACCAATGGCCAGGGAGAGATGCTCTCCCTCTCGGGAGGTGATCATACCGGCTACAAAGGTGATCCAGAGCACCAAATGGTGAATATAAGCAGCAGAACTGTGTATACCCGTTTGAAAAACCTTACGGGCAATAATCTCACCAATAGGGAGTAGTGCAATAAGGAGGAGAAGTATACAGGCTATGCTGTTTTCGATAGTAAGAATAGAGTCCCTGAACCGTTTATTGAGCATTGGACTCCCTAAAGTCTTTGAGGTGCTTCTTTACCTCATTGTAACTTGCTTCATCAAAACTTTTACCAATCACATACTCAAACCCACTGTTAATGATGGGTTGCCATTGGGCCTCTATCTCTGGCGAGACAGGATGAACCTTAAGACCATGTTCTTTCATGATTGTTAATGCCTGGCCATCAGCATTGTCAATTTCAACCTGGATCTGTTTGCCAATATCAAGTGCTGCGTGGTGCAGTTTTGTCCGAAGGCTTTCGGGAATCTTTTTCCAGGTCTTTGTAGAAACAATAATACCACCAATAAGGGGGGCCCACTTCATTCCACACATGTTTTTAGCAAGACCGAACCATTGATAGGCTGCAGCAGATAGTGGGGTTGTAGAGAAAGCATTAACCATGCCGCTTTGCAAAGAGGTCATCAACTCAGTAGGGGAGAGCGGTACGGGATTGAACCCTGCCTTTTTCCAGGCTTGGGTACCATCAGGATCTCCTGCATAGTTCCATAATTTGTGATTTTTAAGATCCTCGGGAG
>JANQEN010000256.1 GCA_028278335.1 Chitinivibrionales bacterium
AATGGAGGTATATGAATGCGGTCTGCAATAACAAAAAAGGGCAGTATTTGTTGTTTAGCGGGTCGCTAGGAGTTAACCTTGTAACCAATTGTCTGATCGATGGCTGAGAAATCGGTAGCGAATAGTTAAATTGCTGATCATTGAGAAACGTTAACGTTATCATTGTCCTAAAAGTTTCACAAAGGTAACTTTTAGGTCCTGACTGGTAAAAGTGCTAACTCAAAAAATGCTTATCTTTTTCATCCTTTTTCAAGATCAGTATATTGACCACATTCCATGTATAAGAATATCATTGGACAAATTTGTGGTCCTTTTACATCCTCCTTTTTTATGCAGGTGATTTTGATATAACTCTATTATTGCAGCTCGTACTTGTGGGTAAACTTATTAACCTTCGCTTGCCCATATTTCATTGTTAATTATTGTGTTGACGTGTGTTGTATCGCATTGAATAGGCCATTTGCACGATGACATCATTTTACTACTACGACTTCTGCTAATTAGGGCTTTTGTTATTCAAACCTCACATAAAACAAAATTTAAATATGAAATGAAAAACGAAAAGGATTCTGGTCGTAGTAGTAAAATCACGCCATCGTGCAAATGCCTATTGTATAAAGTGTTTTCACATGACGTCACGGCGGCCATTTTGGTGTACCAATGAAACGGCGGCCATGTTGGTATTCCATACCAATCCTCTGGGAGTTGAACTCTTTTCTTATGCAAACGCTTTCTTTTGTTCCAATAAATTTGCATAGATGCTGGCCACGTGAGTGAAAACACTCTATTGCATTGCCTTGAATGGTAAAGCATTGTATTAAGGTGTATTGTATCGTAATACATTGCATTATTCATAGTGCTTGTATTACACTGCATTGTAACAGGAGCCGATATCGCTCCCTCATTGTGATTACTGTAGCAGGGATAAAGCTGTGTAACCTGATTATCTTGCCCTTGTTTGTCCACGTGCGAAATCTCAGCTGACCAGTCTTGCTGTAAACGTGCCCAGGTTCCACGTCTACGGTGAGATCGTGGAATTGGTACTGCTTATCACCATTAACGTACCTTATCATATTGTCAATTGGTTTTGCTGAAAGACAAACGTAGGATATAAAAAACTGCTGAATGCACTGAAGGCCATGTTCAGCTCTTTCTTTCATATTTGCTTCCTGATAAAAATGAGCTCGCCAAGATGAGGGTGGGTTAGGTGCA